>NZ_WPCE01000344.1 GCF_009742825.1 Halorubrum sp. CBA1125 | reverse complement strand
CCGACGGCGGCGACGGCGACCCGTCGGGGGTCGCGACCGCGAGCACGTCCGGGGCGTCCCGGCGGGCGAGAACGGTCACGTCCCGGGCCGGATCCCGCGCGACCATGTCGAAGGCGCCGACCCTGTCGGCCGAGAGCGCGACGCGGACGACGCCGGCGCCGGTCGCGACGTACGCGTCGGTGCGTCCCGCCGACCCGGCGTACACGCGCTTTTCGTCGATCGAGATGTCGTCCTCGGCGGGGGCCATCGCCGCGTAGTTCGCGGTCGACCGCCATATAAGCCCCGCGTGTGATCGGATGCGGATCGATTGGCGGCGATCCGTACCGGGCGGCGTCGAAGCGATCCGCGCGCCGCCGGGCGTTCCGATGCCCATTAGGCGGGCGACCGCCTACGCCCGGTAGTGCACTCGGTCGCCGCCGACCTCGTCGCGCTGCTCGCCGACGTCGCCCCGCGGCTCGCGCGGATCTCGGCGTTCATCGCGTCGGGGTCTTCGCCGCCAACGTCGCCGTCGCGTTCGGGTTGGTCCGGTACGTCGCCGGCCTGTCCGGGCGGCTCACCCGCCCCGCCAACCTCCCCGACGAGGTGGGAACGGCGATCCTCACGACCGCGGTGTCGACGACCGCGGGCTACGCCACCCTCGCCGAGTACCGCGAGTCGGGGCTGCTCGACGACCGGGCGACGCTCGTCGCCGTCACCATCAACACGTTCTTCGGGTTCGTCCAGCACGTCTTCACCTACTACGTCCCGGTGATGATCCCGATCCTCGGCGCCGAGACGGGCGTCGTCTACGTCTCCGCGCGCGCCGGGATCGCGCTGGCGATCACCGTCACCGGCGTCCTCGCGGGCGGGGTGCTGCTCTCCGAGCGCAACGTCGACCGCGCGGCGCTGGGGGAGGTCGACGCGAGCGGTCCCGAGGCGGACGACCGGACCGCCCGCGAGCGCCTCCGGGAGGCCGCCGAGAAGTCGTGGTCGACGCTCCGCCGGATCGTCCCGCGGCTCGCCGTCGTGTACACGGTCGTGATCGCGCTCGTGACGAACTACGACGTCGAGGCGCTGACGAGCGTCGCCGAACCGATCACCGGACTGCTCGGCCTCCCGGGGGCCGCCGTCCCCGTCGTCGCCGTCTACACTCTCGACACGACCGCCGGGGCGGTGACCATCGCCGGAACCGAAGCCGGCACGTTCACCACCCGGACCGCGGTCGCGACGCTGCTCATCGGCGGCATTCTCTCGTTCGCCGTCTCGACGTTCCGCCGGTCGATCCCGTTCCAGTACGGGATCTGGGGCGCCGAGTTCGGCACGAAAGTGATCGCGGTCAACACCGCGCTGAAGCTCGTCTTCATCACCCTGACCGTCGCGCTGTTGCTCGCGCCGGTGTGGTGAGTCGGAACGGGAGAAGGCCGGCCCGCCGTCAGGCGTTCACGAACGGCTCCCAGCCCTCCCAGCGCAGCAGCGTCTCGGCGCGGTCGGCGTCCGCGAGCAACACGTTCCGCCGGTCCGGGAGGGCGTCGTCCGCGAGCGGTCGGGG
>NZ_WPCE01000244.1 GCF_009742825.1 Halorubrum sp. CBA1125 | reverse complement strand
CGACGTCGACGGCGAGTCGATCGCGCCCGCGGACGTGTCGCGGTCCCGCGAGAAGCGCTTCCCGGTTGGAGGCGGGGAGGACGGCGGGGGTGAGGAGGGGCCGGCAGCCGGGTCCGACGCCGACGGGGAGTCAACCGACGCCGGGTCCGAAGCCGACGGGGACCGAGATCGGTAGCGTCGGGGCGGCGATCGGATCGACGTCCCGGTATCGTCGCTGACTCGCCGTCGACTCGCCGTCGACGTCGACGGGCTCGCGGCGTCAGACCGCTGTCAGACGATCGGGCAAAAATAAATACGTCCGGGTCGCAACCACACCACATAATGGACTCTATCGTAGATGACGCCATCGACGAAGCCGAAGAATCCCCGGCGGACGACGCCGGGGAGGTCGGCGACGGCGTCGACGACGCGCACTCCGGAGCGTCGCCGCAGACTGGAACCATGACCGACGACGAGCTGCAGGACGTCCTCCAGGACCTCCAGACGAACATCACCGTCGTGGGCTGTGGCGGCGCCGGCGGCAATACCGTCAACCGGATGACCGAGGAGGGGATCCACGGCGCGAAGCTCGTCGCCGCCAACACCGACGTCCAGCACCTCGTCAACATCGAGGCGGACACGAAGATCCTGATGGGTCAACAGAAGACCCAGGGCCGGGGCGCCGGGTCGCTCCCGCAGGTCGGCGAGGAGGCCGCCATCGAGTCCCAAGAGGAGATCCAGGACGCCATCGACGGCTCGGACATGGTGTTCGTCACGGCCGGGCTCGGCGGCGGCACGGGGACCGGCTCCGCGCCGGTGGTCGCGAAGGCCGCCCGCGAGTCCGGCGCGCTCACCATCGCCATCGTCACGACCCCGTTCACGGCGGAAGGCGAGGTCCGGCGGACGAACGCCGAGGCTGGGCTCGAACGCCTCCGCGACGTCTCGGACACGGTCATCGTCGTCCCCAACGACCGGCTGCTGGACGCGGTCGGGAAGCTCCCCGTCCGCCAGGCGTTCAAGGTGTCCGACGAGGTGCTGATGCGCTCGGTGAAGGGGATCACGGAGCTCATCACGATGCCCGGGCTGGTCAACCTCGACTTCGCCGACGTCCGGACCGTAATGGAGAAGGGCGGCGTCGCGATGATCGGGCTCGGCGAGTCCGACTCCGACTCGAAGGCGACCGACTCGGTGAAGTCCGCGTTGCGCTCCCCGCTTCTCGACGTCGACATCTCCGGCGCCAACTCCGCGCTGGTGAACGTCACCGGCGGCACCGACATGTCGATCGAGGAGGCCGAGGGCGTCGTCGAGGAGATCTACGACCGGATCGACCCCGACGCCCGGATCATCTGGGGCACCTCCGTCGACGAGGACCTCGAAGGCGAGATGCGCACGATGATCGTGGTGACGGGCGTCGAGTCGCCGCAGATCTACGGCCGCAACGGCGAGCCGCCGGAGGGCGCCGCCGACGTCGAGGACATCGACTACGTGGAGTGACGAGCCGATCCGTCTGCCGTCGCCCGTCGACGGGTGGTGACGGACCGGCGCCGCCGACCGGCCGCGTCGCCGCGGATCGGACCGATTCGGGGCGCATCAAAAGGTAAAAACCGTCTCGACTCGAACCTGCTCGCAACATGGACGTTCCGTACGACCTCAACAGCTACATTCGGGTGCTGAAGCTGGCGAGCACGCCGAGCACCGACGAGTTCCTCCAGGTGTCGAAGATCGCCGGCGCCGGGATCCTCCTCATCGGCTTCATCGGCTTCCTGATGTTCGCGATCATGAGCCTCCTCCCGGGGGTCGGCGCGTAATGCCGATCTACTCGGTCAAGACCACGGCGAGCCAGGAGCGGACCGTCGCCGACATGCTCGCCGAGAAGGAGATGCCCGAGATCCTGGCGGTCATCGCCCCCGACCAGCTGACGAGCTACGTGATGGTCGAGGCGACCGACGGCAGCGTGTTCGCGCGGGTCCTCGACGAGATCCCGCACGCTCGCGGCGTCATTCAGGGCGCGGACGGCCCGGCGGAGAGCCCCTTCTCCGAGGTCGAGCACTTCCTCTCGCCGACCCCGGACGTCGAGGGTATCGCCGAGGGCGACATCGTCGAGCTGATCGCCGGCCCGTTCAAAGGCGAGAAGGCCCGCGTCCAGCGCATCGACGAGGGGAAAGACCAGGTGACCGTCGAACTGTACGAGGCGACCGTCCCGATTCCGGTGACGGTCCGCGGCGACCAGATCCGGGTGCTCGACTCGGACGAGCGCTGAGACCGACCCGCCCCGTCCCTTCTCCGCCGTCGACGCGTTCGATAGCCGTCTGACCGGTGGGTACTGGTGTCCGACCGGTAGCTATTAGTCGTGCTATCGCGTACCTATGTGTACTGATAACGTATGTCATCCAGTTACGGAGGGACGACGGCGTTCGATCGGCTCCGATCCCGGTTCGACGGGCAGCCACACGCCTGCGACTCCTGTGGGTTCGTCGACGACGACGCCGTCTGGCGGGCGGCCACGTCCGGCGCGACCGTGGAGTACCGGCGGGAGTGCCCGAGCTGCGGCACCGAACACGTCCGTCGGTACCAGCTCTGACACGTCCGTCGGTACCAGCTCTGCCCGGTCGTTCTCCTTCTCCCCACGACAACGATTAACTCACACCGCCGCGTGAGTCGCACCGCCATGTACGACGCCATCTGCTGTCCGACCGACGGGACCCGGGGAGCGAGGCGGCCGTCGCACACGCCTGCTCGCTCGCCGTCCTGACGGACGCGCGGATCCACGCGCTGTTCGTCGTCGACGAGGGGATCGCGGGCGCGGACGAGTGGGACGTGGTCGTCGAACGCGAGGAGGAGCGTGGCGAGCGCGCGCTCGACGCGGCCGCGAACGCGGCCGCAGAACGCGGGATCGAGGTCGAAAAACACCTCCGGCGCGGCCGTCCCCCCGAGGAGATCATCGACGGCGCGGCCGCCTACGGCGCGGACCTGATCGTGATGGGAACGCACGGGCGGACGGGGATCGGTCGGTTCCTCGCCGCCGGGTCGGTGGCCGAGCGGGTCGTCAGACACAGCCCGATTCCGGTGTTGACCACGCGGGTTCCCGAGGACGGAGCGTGAGCCGTCGCGCGCGAGCGACGCGGCTCAGGACTCGCAGATCGCGACGAAGTTCTCGAAGACCTCCTCGCCGCGCTCCGTGTGCGCGACCTCCGGGTGCCACTGGACCCCGTACAGCCCGGCGTCCGGGTTCGCCATCGCCTCGATGTCACAGACGTCGGACGTAGCGGTCCGCGCGAACCGTCCGGGAGCGCGGTCACCTCGTCGGCGTGCGACGCCCAGACGCGGGTCTCGGGCGCGAGCGACCCGACGAGCGGGTCGCCCTCGTCGACGATCCGCACGTCGACGTCGGCGTAGCCGCCGTAGTCGCCTCCCCCGACCGCGCCGTCAAGGGCGTCCGCGATCAGTTGCATCCCGAGACAGATCCCCAGCACGGGGACGTCACCGTCGAGGTAGTCGCGCGCGTTGCCGACGCGGTCCATGTCGGGTCCCCCCCGAGAGGACGACCCCGTCG
>NZ_WPCE01000351.1 GCF_009742825.1 Halorubrum sp. CBA1125 | reverse complement strand
GCCGCCGGCTGCCAGCGGCGCGTAGCGCCTCGCGGCCGGGGCTTTGGAAGTGTTCACCGCCGATCCGCTGCTGACCATTTATAACTAAGCGGCCGGGGCTTCGGAGGATATCGCAGTTGCCGACCTACACGCTGTGGTCCCGAAATCGACGAACGTCGACCGCGACGGGGAGGTCGTCGAAGTCGTCGTCCGCGCCGGCGACGAGCGTCGCGTCTCGCTCGCTCGCGAGTGCGACGGCGTACGCGTCGGCGAGCGAGATGCTCCCGTGCGCCTTCACCTCGGCCGCCAGCCGCCAGTCCGCCGATTCGATCGCCAGCCCTCGTCGCTCAAGCGCGCGGAGGTCGCGGTCGGCCTCCCGAAGCGAGGCGTCGGTCGGGGCGTCGTCGACGCCCTCGAACCGCGACACGAGGTAGAACACCTCACCGGCGTTCGTCTCGGCGAGCGCCCCCGCCGACTCGCCGCCGAACACCTCGTCGAGAAGCCCAGCGACCGCTTCGTGACTGGATTCGCCGTAGAGGTAGGCGACGATCGCCTCGGTGTCGAATACGTACCCGCCGCTCATTCGTCCTCCGACGGCCGAAGCCGCTCGGCTCGCTTCGCCTCGCGGCGCTTCTCCTCGTCTCTCAGCTCACGGAGCCGCTCCGTCGCCTCTCCGCGTTCGTGGCCTTCGGCGTGAATTCCGTGTAGTTCGTCCGGCGAGGGGACCGGTTCGACGACGATCCGCCCCTCGTCCTCGTAGACGAACACCTCGCCGGGCGTCTCGATCCCGAACTTCTCGCGCAGCCCTTTCGGGATCGTGGCCTGCCCCTTCTGCGAGACGCGTACTACCGTTGGTTCACTCGTACTACTCACCATTACTAGTTGTACCTAAAATCCCTGTATTACTAAAACCACCGCCGATCGAGTAGTGTCCCTTCCCGCTCATCGACCGGCGTACTTGCTCCCGCTCGCGCCGAACCGCTGTCTCACCACCCAGTACGCGACGGGGAGACAGCAGGCGAACGCGACCGGCCAGACGGTCAGCTGCGAGGTCGGGTCGGGCGGCGAGACGAGGCTCCCGACGACCAGTCCGCCGAGGCCGGCGACGACAGCGGTGGCGGCCGCTCGTTCCACGCGGTTCGGCGGTCGCTCGCGGGGGCGCCCGCGACGCCACCAGAGGAGGTAGTACCCCAGCACGATCCCCGAAAGCGGTGCGAAGACGCCCCAGACGGCCGGATAGCTGCTCCCGCGAGCGCGCGCATCGGAGTTGACCCAGACTCCGGTCGCGAGCAAAACGAACGCGAAGAGGGCCGCGCCGAACGCAGCGACGGGTGTGAGTTGGAGGGACACGGGTCGGCGTTCGCGCCGGCCGCTAATCGGTCTTCTCCCTGTCCCCGTCCGCGTTCCCACCGCCCCCGTCCGCGCGGGAACCGCGTCGCCGACCCCGTGGCCGCGCCGCTC
>NZ_WPCE01000292.1 GCF_009742825.1 Halorubrum sp. CBA1125 | reverse complement strand
GCCCGAGCAGGTCGTCGGCCCGCCGCGGCCCGGTCGGACGCTCGTCTACACCGCGGACACCCGCCCGCGCGAGCGGACGGTCGAGGTCGCCGAGGACGCTGACCTGCTGGTCCACGACGCGACCTTCGCCGACGACATGGCCGAGCGCGCCCGCGACACGGCTCACTCGACCGGCCGCGAGGCCGGCGAGATCGCCGCCCGCGCGAACGCGAAACGGCTCGCGCTCGTCCACATCTCCTCGCGGTACGCCGGCGACGCCTCGCCCATCCTGCGGGAGGCCAGAGAGGCGTTCGACGGCGACTGTCTCCTCCCGAGCGACGGCGATCGGATCGAGGTGCCGTTTCCGGAGCGGGAGGGGTGAGGAACCGCCACCGAGGCCGCCGCGCCCCGGGAAACCTTGATGAGTCGCGACGACGACCCTCCGGACATGTCCGACGACTGCATCTTCTGTTCGATCGTCGCCGGCGAGATCCCGGCGCGGACCGTCTACGAGACCGACGCGGTGCTGGCGTTCCTCGACGCCAACCCGCTGTCGCCGGGACACACCCTCGTGATCCCGAAGGCCCACGAGCGCCGAGTCGCCGACCTCGACGCCGCCCTCGCGAGCGACCTCTTCGACGCCGTCGCGACCCTCACGCCGGCGGCGCAGGACGCGGTCGACGCCGACGCCGCCAACGTCGGTATCAACGACGGCGAGGCCGCCGGCCAGGAGGTCCCGCACGTCCACGTCCACGTCGTTCCGCGGTTCGAGGGCGACGGCGGCGCGCCGATCCACGCGGTCGCCGGCCAGCGCCCCGACCTCTCGGACACCGAGCTCGATTCGATCGCCGACGACGTCGCCGCCGCGGTCGGCGAGTAGACGAGGCTCGCTTCGGTGCGCGCGGTCTCGCTCCGGTGTGCGCGGTCTCGCGGCGAGCGGAAGAGCAACCCTTAGGCGCGCCGGCGACCGACGCGATCCCATGCACGAGACGGCAGCCCCGTCGGCGTCGTCGCCCGGCGAGACCGACGATGGCGCCGCGGCCGAGGTGGTCCGGGGCCGGGGCGTCCGGAAGGCGTACGGCGACGTCGTCGCGCTCGACGGGGTCGACCTCGACGTCCGGTCCGGCGAGGTGTTCGGCCTCATCGGCCCCAACGGCGCGGGGAAGACCACGCTCGTTCGCGCGCTGACGGGCACCACGGAGGCCGAGGGGGACCTCCGGGTGTTCGGGCACGCGCCGGAGGAGGTCGACCCGCAGCGCGTCGGGCTGCTCCCGCAGTCGTTCGACCCGCCGGCGCGGCTCACGGCCCGGGAGCTGGTCGACTACTACGGCGGGCTCTACGACGCCGCCCGCGACACCAACGGCGTCCTGCGGGACGTCGGGATGGCCGACGACGCGGACGCGTGGTACGAGACGCTCTCGGGCGGGCAGAAGCGGCGCACCTGCGTCGCGACCGCGATCGTCAACGACCCCGACCTGCTGTTTCTCGACGAGCCGACGACCGGGATCGACCCGGCGGGCCGGCGGGCGATCCACCGGCTGATCGAGCGATTCGCCGAGAGCGGGACGACGGTCTTCCTCACGAGCCACGCCATGGACGAGGTCGAGCGGCTCGCCGACCGCGTCGCGCTCCTTCGGGACGGAGGCGTCGTCGCCGTCGGTGCTCCCGACCACCTGATCGCCGAGCACGGCGGCGCCCCGCGGCTGGAGGTGCGCCTCGACGCCCCGGCTCCCGGCGATGTCGTCGGCGCGGTGCGCGAGGCGGCGGCCGACCGCCTGCCCGAGGGCGGCGAGGTGACGGCCGACGCCGACGGCCTGCGGATCCGGGGGGTCCGTCCGGCGGCCATCGGCGACGCGGTCGACGCCCTCGACGCGGCCGGCGTCGCCTTTGAGTCGATCGCGTGGTCCGAGCCCACGCTGGAGGACGTCTACCTCCGGCTCACCGGTGAGTCGTACTCGCCGCGCGCCGAGGCGCCGGACGACCCCCTCGCGAACGCCGACGGAGGGGACCGATGACCCGCGTCGGTCGGATCGCGACCGAGGCGAGCGCGGCGACGCGCTCGTTCCTCCGCCGGCGGACGGCGGTGTTCTTCACGTTCTTCTTCCCCGTGATCCTCGTCGTCATCTTCGGGGCGCTCGTCCGGACGCAGCCGACCGGCGGCGGGCTGTTCGCGGAGCCGGCGGGCTACTACCTCCCCGGTTACCTCGCGGTGGTCGTCCTGTTCACGCCGCTGTCGCGGGTCGGCTCCGAGATCGCCCGCCACCGCGACGGCGGCCGGTTCGAGAAGCTGGCGACGACCCCGCTCTCGCGCGCGGAGTGGCTGCTCGCGCACACGCTCGTCAACGTCGCGATCATCGGCGTCGCGAGCCTGCTGATCCTCGGGCTCGTGCTCACGGTGACCGACGCGACGCTCGTCGTCTCGCCGGCGCTTGCCGCGCTCCCCGCGTTTGTCGCCGTCGCGGTCGCGCTCTTCTGCGGGCTCGGCGCCCTGCTCGGGGGCGCTCGCCGACTCGCA
>NZ_WPCE01000369.1 GCF_009742825.1 Halorubrum sp. CBA1125 | reverse complement strand
TCCCCGAGCACGACCACCCGCACGAGCAGGTTGGCGTGGTCACCGAGGGGACCATCACCTTCGTCGTCGACGGCGAGGAGTCCGTCGTCGAGGCGGGCGACACGTACGTCGTCCCGGGCGGCGAGCCGCACGCGGTGCGCAACGACGGCGAGGAGCGCGTCGTGGGGTACGATATCTTCTCGCCGCCGCGGGCGAACCCCGACTGGGGAACGGACGCTCGCTGATCGCCGAGACGCGGGCAGCGCCCGCCACGGTCACGCCCCCTTTTACCGGTGCGACCCGAAACGGGAGACGACCATGGCACGCGCGAGCGCCGGAGCGCGGCTCCACTTCGGCTTCTGTAACCTCAGCCTCTCGCACGAGCGGCTCTACGGGGCGCTCGGGCTCGGCCTCCGCGAGCCGCGCGTCGTCGTCGACGCTCAGCCCGCGGACGAGGTGGCCGTGACGGTCGCCGACGCGGTCGATCCGGACCCCGGGCTCGCAGCCGATGTCCGCGAGTACGCGGCCGCCGCCGTCGACCTGCTCGCCGTCGACGGGGCGCGGATCGCCGTCCGGGAGTCGCTCCCGCGACACGCCGGGCTCGGGAGCGGCACGCAGCTGGCGGCGGCGACGCTCGCGGCGGTGGCGGCGGCCCACGACGAGCCGGCACGCGTCCGGGAGCGCGCGCCCGCGCTCGGCCGAGGCGGGCGCTCGGGGTCGGCGTCGCCACCTTCGAGGCCGGCGGGTTCGTCCTCGACGCGGGCCACCCGACCGCGCAGTTCACGACCGACCGGCCCGCCGACGGCGCGTGGACCGTCCCGCCGGTGGCCGCCAGACATCCGGTGCCGGACGACTGGCGGTTCCTGCTCGTCCGGCCGGACGCGGCGCCGGGCCGGAGCGGCGACGCCGAGGACGACGCGATGCGGACCGCGGTCGAGCGGGCGGCGCCCGGGCGCGCCGACCGGATCGGCGGGATCGTCACCCGGCGCGTGCTCCCGTCGATCGCGGCCGGGAACGCCGAGTCGTTCGGCGCGGCCGTCGCGGAGATCGGCCGGCTGAACGGCGCGTGGTACGCCGACGAGCAGGGTGGCGTCTACCGTCCCCCCGTCGGTGACGTGGTGGCGTCGCTGTCGGCGTCGGAGCGGTGTTCGGGGCCGGCCAGTCCTCGTGGGGGCCGGCCGTGTACGGCGTCACCGACGCCGAGCGCGCCGAGGCGGCCGCGGCCGCCGGGGAGCGCGCGCTCGACGCGGCCG
>NZ_WPCE01000340.1 GCF_009742825.1 Halorubrum sp. CBA1125 | reverse complement strand
CCGTCGCCGTCCCCGGGCTCGTCGGGCTCCTCGGTCGAGTCGTTATCCGCCGCGTCGCCCGCAGACGTGTCGCCGTCGGCGGGGGCTCTCTCGGCCGCGTCGCCGTCGGCGGGGGCTCTCTCGGCCGCGTCGCCGTCGGACGAGGGCTCACGGTCCGGCGTCGTGGCGTCCCCGCCACCCGTCTCGCCGTCGTCGGTGGGTGGCTCGTCGGCCCCCGACGGTTCCGCCCCGGACCCGCCGTCGTCCGGTTCCGCGGCGTCGTCGGGCGTCGGGTCGTTCGTGTCCTTTTCGTTGCTCATAGAATCGGATGTCGTTACATGAGACGAAGAGATGGCTACTGATATACTTTCTCCCCGTGGCGGAGTATCCCAATAGGTTAGAAAGCGCAGAGAGAGGCCTCGTACGCCGTGATTTACGCTCCACGGTGGTCTCGGGGGATTTTATAAACGATCCCGCGTTACGTGGGCGCATGCGGGGGTTCTACATCGGGCGGTACCAGCCGTTCCACGACGGCCACCGACACATGGTCGAGGAGACCGCCGAGGAGGTCGACGAACTCGTCTTGGGAATCGGTTCGGCCGGCGACTCACACACCACCCGAAACCCCTTCACCGCCGGCGAGCGCGTGATGATGGTGACCAAGGCCGTCGAGAACCTCGACGTCACCACGTACGTCGTCCCGATCGAGGACCTCGAACGCAACTCGGTGTGGGTGAGCCACGTCCAGAGCATGACCCCGCGGTTCGACGTCGCGTACTCGAACAACCCGCTCGTCGTCCGGCTGTTCGAGGAGGCCGGCGTCGAGGTGCGTCAGTCGCCGATGTTCCGGCGGGACGTCCTGGAGGGCACGGAGCTGCGCGAACGGATGATCCACGGCCGGAACTGGCAGGACCTCGTCCCGGACGCGGTCGTCGACGTCATCAGGGAGATCGACGGCGTCAACCGCATCCGCCGGATCGCCGAGACCGACACCAACGGGGACGACTGACCCCGAACCCGCCGCACGACCGACGATGATCACGCTCGCCTCCGACTTCGGATCCCCGTACCCGGCCTCGATGAAAGGCGTCGTCCGTCGAGAGACCGACGCCGAGATCATCGACCTGACTCACGACCTCCCTCGCGGGGACCCCCGGGCGGCCGCCTTCTGGCTCCGCTTCCTGGTGCCCGAGTTCCCGCCCGCCGTCCACTGCGCGGTCGTCGACCCCGGCGTCGGCACCGATCGCGCCGCGATCGCGGTCCAGGCCGGGTCACACGTCCTCGTCGCCCCCGACAACGGCCTCGCGATCCCGCCCGCGCGTGCGCTGACGGCCGCCGACGGAGTCGAAGCAGACGGCAGCACCGGAGCCGACGATAGATCGACCCCGCAGGCGTACCGGATCGCCGTCGACGACCCGGCGAGCGCGACGTTCCACGGACGAGACGTGTTCGCGCCCGCGGCGGCGACGATCCGCGAGGCGCTCGGCCGCGTCGACGCCCTCGGCGACCCCGCGGCCACCGCGGACGTCCTCGGCTCGCTTCCGTCGCTGACGCGGACCGACGCGGTCGTCGAGCTGACGCTCCCCGAGCCGGACGTCGAGCGGACCGGCACGGCGGCGGCCGACGACGGTGACGCCGAGGCCACCGGCGACGTCACCGCCGTCGACGGGACGGTGCTCGTCGTCGACGACTTCGGGAACGCG
>NZ_WPCE01000363.1 GCF_009742825.1 Halorubrum sp. CBA1125 | reverse complement strand
CGCCGAGGACGTCCTCGGCGACCGCGACGAGCCGCGACCAGCTGTTGATCCCGGCACGGAGCGCGACGAGGTCGTCCGCGGCGACGCGAACGCGAACGATCTCGCCGTCGCGGGAGACGGCGGCACCCGAGCGCGCGTCATCGATCTCGCCGACCTCGGGCGCGAGCGCGTCCGCGACGAGCCGTGCCCGTCGCTCCGTGGCGTAGCGAACGGAGAGGATCGTCTCGTGCGCGCGGGACCCGGTCACGGTCGGGGCGAAAACGACTACTCGACGTCGACTTCCTTCACGTCGCCGCCGCGCTCTTTCAGGAGGACGCGGTGGCCGCAGTACGGACAGCGCACGCCGCCGTACTCGTCGAGGGTGACGTCGCGCTTACAGCGGGAGCACTTGTAGCTCATCTGCCTACTCCTCGTCGGCGAGCGCGGCGCGGATGGAACGGCGGACGGTACGGCCGCCGGGCGTCTCGGGCCGGTAGGCGCCGCCGGTGAACGTCTCGCCGGTCTCCTCGTTGACCCAGATGCCGGTACCCACGCGCGTGACGTCGTCGCCGTCGACGGTCGCGTTGCGCATTTCCGCTTCGATGTCCTGGACCCGTTTTCGGGAGACCCGGCCGTAGCGCGCCCCGAATCGGCCCGCGCTGCCGGTGCTTCGTGCCTTGTCCTCGGCCATAGTGACTCCCTTTACCGCCAGCGCGGGTAAAAAGGCTACGAGTCGGGGGCGTCCGCGTCGGGGCGACGACCACCCCGCCGCTCTTTGCCGTCCGTGCGCTATCGGACATATGCCGTCGGACGTGCGCACCTGCGACGACCACGGCTTCTTCGCCGGCGAGTCCTGTCCGGGCTGCGGCGCCGACGGGCGTCACCTGCTCGACGGTCGTCACCGCGAGCGTCTCTCGAAGTTCCTCTCCGGGGTGCTCCGGCACTTCCCCGGCGATGTCGGACTCACGCTCGACGACCGGGGGTGGGCGGACTTCGACGCCCTCGTCGACGCCGCGACGGAGCGGTACGACTGGGCGACGCGCGAGGCGGTCGCGGGCGTCGTCGCGACCGATCCGAACGGGCGGTTCGAACGGGCCGACGACGGTCGCGTCAGGGCGGCGTACGGTCACTCCGTCGACGTGACCCGCGACGACGGGTCCGGCCCGGTCCCGGACACGCTGTACCACGGCACCGCACCGCGCGACCTCGACGCCATCCGCGAGGAGGGACTTCGGCCGATGTCCCGCCAGCGGGTCCACCTCTCGGAATCCGTCGAAGAGGCGGAGCGAGTCGGCCGGCGCCACGCCGACGATCCGGTCGTGCTCGTCGTCGA
>NZ_WPCE01000319.1 GCF_009742825.1 Halorubrum sp. CBA1125 | reverse complement strand
CTCGCGGCCGGGATCGCCGCCGGATCGCCGCTCGACGTGCTCGCGACGCGGCACGCGTACGTCGCGTTCGCGGTGTTGCTGTGTATCGGCCTCTACATGATGATAGCCAACCCGAACCTCGTGAAGAAGATCATCGGTCTCAACCTGTTCCAGACCGCGATATTCCTGCTTTTCATCGCCTCCGGGTACGTGGAGGGCGGATCGATCCCGATCGTCCCGTCCGGCGCCGCGGAGACGGGGACGTACGTCAGCCCGCTCCCGCACGTGATCGTCCTCACCGCCATCGTCGTCGGCGTGAGCCTCACCGCCGTGGGGCTCGCGCTCTGCATCCGGATCCACGACGAGTACGGGACGCTCCGTACCGACACGCTCCGCGAGCTGCTCCGCGACGAGGGGACGATCCCGGGACACCGGGGCGCCGACGGGGGGGGAGACGGATGACTGACGTCCTCCTGCCGCTCGCGATCGCGGTGCCGATCGTCGCGGCGACTCTGCCGATCGCGCTCGGGCTGGCGCGCCCCGACGCCGGCTGGCCGGTGGCGGCGGTCACGACCGTCGTGCACGCGGCGATCAGCGCCGCGATCGTCGTGGAGACGGCCGTTTCCGGTCGGTTCTCGCACGCGCTCGGGACGTATCAGCCGCCGATCGGGATCGAGCTGGTCGCCGACCCGCTGTCGGCCGCCGTGCTCGCGCTCGTCGCCGCGGTGTCGGTCGCGACGCTCGCGTTCGCGCGCGTCGCCGGCCGCGCGGGAACCCCTTCTACAGCGCCTACCTGCTGTTGGTCGCCGGGCTCTCGGGGATGGTCCTCACCGGCGACCTGTTCAACCTGTTCGTCTTCCTAGAGATCGTCGGGATCACGACGTACGCGCTCATCGCGGCCGACCGCTCCGGGGCGAGCGCGTACGCGTCCCTGAAGTACCTCGTCGTGGGCACCGTCGGCGCCTCGCTGTACCTGCTCGGCGTCGGCTACGCGTTCCTCGCGACGGGGACGCTGAACATGCTCGACATGCAGGCGCAGCTCGCACAGGTCGGGTACGCGGACACGCTCGTGCGCGCGAGCTACGCGCTGATCGTCGCCGGGCTCGGACTGAAGATCGCGGTGTTCCCCATCCACGCGTGGCAGCCGGACGCCTACCAGCGCGCGCCCGACGCCGTCACGACGATCGTCGCGGCGCTCGTCTCGACGGCGAGCGCCTACGCGCTGATCCGCGTGAGCTACACCGTGTTCACCGTCGAGTTCCTCGCGGCGAACGACGCGATCACGACGACGATGCTCGTCGTCGCCGGCGCCTCGATCCTCGCGGGCTCCGCGCTCGCGGCGATGCAGTCGGACCTCAAGCGGATGTTCGCGTACTCCTCGGTCGCGCAGTTCGGGATGATCGTCGCCGCGGTCGCGCTCGCGAACGAGACCGCGCTGCTCGGCGGGATCGTCCACCTCGTCGGTCACGGACTGTTGAAGTTCGGGCTGTTCCTCGGGGTCGGGCTGCTCGCGCTCGGCTACGGCGGCCGCCGGATCGAAGACCTCCCGAGCGTCGCCCGGGAGGCGCCGTACACCGCGGGCGCGGTCGCGGTCCTCGGGCGCTCGCGCTCGTCGGCGTCCCGCCGTCTGTCGGCTTCCTCGGCAAGTGGTACCTCGCGTCGGCGCGGTCGAGGCCAGCATGGCCGGCGGCGGCCCGGCGGGGATCGGCGTCGCGGCGGTGATCCTCGTCAGCACGCTGCTCACGCTGTCGTACGTCGCGCGGCTGATAGAGCGGTTCTACTTCGCCGGCGTCGACCTGCCCGGCGGTCACGACGACGCCGGTGACGATCACGGCGGTGCTGGCGACGATCACGGCGATCACGGCCACGGTGACGACGCGTCCGGGGCGGGCGTCGCGGCCGACGGGGGGCGCGACGCGCCCGACGCCGTCTCGCCGCTCGACGGCGCGCCGCGGTCGCCCGGCGTCCCGGACCGCGTCCCGCCC
>NZ_WPCE01000361.1 GCF_009742825.1 Halorubrum sp. CBA1125 | reverse complement strand
CGACCGCGGTCGCGGTCGCCGCCGGCAACGCGATCAACGACTACTTCGACCGCGAGATCGACGCGATCAACCAGCCCGACCGCCCGATCCCGCGCGGGGCGGTCTCGCCTCGGAGCGCCCTCGCGGTCTCGGTCGGCTGGTTCGCCGCCGCGGTCGGGCTCGCCGCGCTCCTCCCGCCGCTGGCGATCGGTATCGCCGTCGTCAACCTCGGCGCGCTCGTCACCTACACGACGGTGTTCAAGGGCACGCCGGGGCTCGGTAACGCCCTGGTATCGTACCTCGTCGGGTCGACGTTCCTCTTCGGCGGCGCCGCGGTCGGCCGCCCCGCGTCGGTGGTCGTGCTCGCCGGGCTCGCCGGGCTCTCCACGTTCACCCGGGAGATCATAAAGGACGTCGAGGACGTCGCCGGCGACCGCGAGGAGGGCCTGCGGACCCTGCCGATCGCGATCGGCGAACGGCGCGCGCTGTGGGTCGCGACCGCGCGCTCGCGGTCGCCGTCGCCGCCAGCCCGCTCCCGTACCTCCGCGGGACGTTCGGCGCGGCCTACCTCGTCGTCGTCGGCGTCGCCGACGCGGTCATGGTCTTCGCCTGCTACCGGGGATTCACCGACCCGACGGCCGCACAGCGGCGGTTCAAGTACGGGACGTTCCTCGCGGCGGTCGCGTTCGTGGTCGGGCGGGCGGCGCTCCTCGTGTGACCCGACAGCGGCGACCACGACCGGGACGGCTCAGATTCCCACGCCGCCGATCGAGTGGCCGACCGTGCGCGACCCACGGTCGCGCCGCTCACGGAACTGCTTCGAGAGAACTGCTCGACGGCGGACGTTAGGTGACGGTCACGCGACGTTGAATCCCTTGTCGCGGAGGAAGTCCTCCACGCGGCCCGAGTGGTTGCCCTGCAGCTCGATGGCGCCGTCCTCGACGGTGCCGCCGCAGGCGAACTTCGACTTGAGGTCGGACGCGAGCGAACTCATGTCGACGTCCTTCGGGTCGAATCCTTCGATGACCGTTACCTCCTTACCGTACCTTCGCTCGTCGATGCGGATGCTGATCTGCTGGGACTCTTTCGCGACGTCCTCACAGACGCAGAGTTCCTGGGGCAGTCCGCACGTCGAGCAGACTTCCGACATTACGGTCGAATCTACAGGGTGCCCGTATTAAATAGTGTCGGGAGTGCGACCGCCTCCCGTGGCGCCGCAGTCGACGGTGCACCGACCCGAGGCCGATGGTTCACAGCCGCGAAGCCGACGGTGTACCGACCTGAGGCCCACGACGCACTGCACCCGAGGCCCACGACGCGTCGGACGGCCAGGCGGAGTCGGCCGCAGCCAGCGGTCGGGTCG
>NZ_WPCE01000245.1 GCF_009742825.1 Halorubrum sp. CBA1125 | reverse complement strand
CCGCGGCGGTGAGCGTCGCCGAGATCTCGCGCCGCCGCGGGACCGACCCGGTGTCACTTATATGCGCCCGTCGTGTTCGTGCACGTATGCACCTTCGCGTCACCGTGTTCCCCACCGACCGCCCTCGAACGGAGGCGGATCCATGACCGGTCTCGCGATCGAGTACGGGACCCACGAGCGCGTCCGGGAGATCGTCGACCGGCTGACCTACTGCGCCGAGCACGTCAGCGTCTCCTTCGACGGGTGGGACGAGCCGCACGTGAAGGGGCCGGGGCTGTACTTCGCGGTCGTCGCCGACCGCAGGTACGGCGCGTACGCCGACGCCATGGGCGACAACCGGTGGCCCCGCGAGGACTGCGCGTCGGTCTTCGAGGAGGACGCGTTCGTCTCGGCCGCGGAGTCGGTGAGCCTCGAACAGGACGGCGGCGTCGTCGTCGCCGCCGACGGCGAGGTCGAAGCGCAGATGGTCCGCTTCCGGGACCTGGGCACCCGGAGCGGAGAGTCGGACCTCGTCGACGACGTGAGCTACGAGCCGTGGATGGGCTCGCGACACATGAGCGCGATCGAGACCTCCGTCCGACCGGAGGTCGTGGCGACGGTGACGCTGAGCGAGGAGACTGGACGAGTGAGCGTCTTCCGCGACGGCGACGCGGAGTCGACGGAGCGAGACGCGCTCGGCGGCCCGTGGCGCGCGGAGTGAGGCACCGAAGGCGGGTCGGAAATCGCCGTGAAGCGCGGTCTCAGACTGCCGTCACCCACGCCCGATAATCCTCGTCGAGCCCGTACACCTCGCGGAACGCCCGTTCGAGGAACCCCGCCACGCGGTTCGCGTCGGACCGAGCCGTGACGACCGCGTTCGTCCCCTCCGCCTCCTCCGGGCTGACCAGCTCGTCGATCCGGAACTCCGGGAACTCGTCGAGCAGCCCCTTCAAGCGCTCCAGCTCCGCGTCGGTGCAGTCCAGGATCAGCTCCGTGCCCGCGAGCTGGATCCACGGCGGGACCTCGCCGCCGTCGGTCACGTCGCTGTCGGGGTCGACGTCGACGGTCATCACGTCGCTGGAGCGGGTCCGGTGAGCCGTCGCCGCGTCCGCGAACAGCTTCAGCCGCTCGGCCTCCGTCGCGGCGTCGAATCGGGTCATACCCGAGGGTCGTTCCGCCGGCGATAAAACTCCGTCACTCCGTCGTCACTCCCGCTCGGTCTCCGCGAGCACGTCCTCCAGCAGCGAACGCGCCCGCTCCGCCTCGCGGAGGCGGTCGTCGATCGCCCCGCTCGCGACCAGTTCGAACTCCGCCTCGGCGAGCGTCTCGCGCGCCTCGGCCGCACGGCGGAGCCGTTCGTAGTCGTCGTCGCGGGCGAGGTCGCGGACCGACCGCAGCGTCGCCACCGTCTCGTCGTCGGCGATCCGCGAGGCGAGCGGGATCAGCTCGTCGACCTCGTAGACCAGTTCGTCGCCCGGCTTCGGCGGCCAGTCGAGCGTCAGCGGCTCGGCGTCGAGCCGGTCGATGTACGTGCGGTGGACCGCGACCGCGGTCCGGAGGGCGCCCGGGTCGTCGACGTAGTGTTCCAGCTTGGAGTTCGAGTAGTCCGCGTACTCCAAGAGGGTCGGGAGCGGCTCCTCGCCGGCGGCGTACTCGTCGACGTACGACGCCAGGTCCGCCGGCGGCACGTCGACGTCGACGAACGGCGTCCCGTCGGCGCGATCGAGGAACGCGAAGACCTCGCGGGCCGACGCCGACCGGTAGAACTCCCGGAACGACTCGCGGATCCCCTCGTTGTACGCCTCGATCGGCTCGCGGAGGCGGTCGACGTCGGCGTCGAGGTCGACGTCGGCCATCGCGGCCGCCTCGCGAAGCTCGTCGATGCGGTCGTCGAGGGCCTTACGCGCCTCTTTCGCCGCCTTTCGGGCGCGCCGGTACGCGTCTTCGGCCTCGTCGCGATCCTCGAGGAGGGTGACGTACTCGCTGACGGGTTCGAGCGCCTCGCGGGCGGCCGCGAAGTCGCGCTCGGAGAGCCGCCGCTTGTCGACCGCCTCGTCGGCGGCCGCGAACGCGTCGGCGGCGAGCGCGTCGTCGTCGACGTCGACGGCATCGTCGAACGCCCCGCGGAACTGGACGTACGAGCCGAAGTCGCCGGTGCCGACCGCGTCCTCCTCGTACTGGTCGAGCACGCGGTGCGCCCGGCGGGAGGCGTCGGCGGCGGCCTCGATCCGGTCTCGCCCGAGGTCGTCGATCCGCGCCTCGATCCGGCGCAGCTCGTCGTAGCGCTCGCGGAGTCGGGCGGTCGCCTCGCCGGCCTCGGCGACGGGATCGGATTCGGGAGGGTCGCCGTCAGTCTCGGTCGCGTGCTCTCCCTCGGCCATTCAGTACACCTCGTCGGGGTCGAAGACGCGCTCGCCGACGTGCTCGCCGTCGACGGTCCGGTAGAAACACGACCGGTGGCCGGTGTGGCACGCGCCCACGTTCTGGTCGACGAGGTACAGGAGCGTGTCGGCGTCGCAGTCGACGCGGACCTCGCGGACCGCCTGGGTGTGTCCCGAAGAGCCGCCCTTGTGCCACAGCTCGTCGCGCGAGCGCGAGTAGTAGTGTGCCTCTCCCGTCTCGCGGGTCTTCGCGAGCGCCTCGGGCGAGACGTACGCGAGCATCAGCACCTCCCCGGAGTCGGCGTCCTGGGCGATCGCGGGGACGAGCCCGTCCTCGCCGAAGTCGACCGCGACCGCTTCGGCCGCGTCGGTGTCGCTCATGCCTGGTCCGAGGCGGGGAACTCGAATAGGCCTTTTGTGTCTGTGCCCGGCCGGCCGCTCACTCGTGGTCCGGCGGCGCCCGCCGAAACACCAACGCGTCGGCGTCGGCGTAGGCGTCGGGACGGCGGTCGACGACCTCGAACCCGACCCCCTCGTACAGCGCGATCGCGGCGTCGTTCTCGGGGTGCGCCTGCAGCGTCACCGGGCCGTCGGCACCGGCGACGACGGCCGCGAGCAGCCCGCTGGCGCGGCCCTCCCGACGGTGGTCCGGGGCGACGACGAGCTCGGCCACGTGGAGGCCGGGCCTGTTCGGGGCGTCGACCGGGAGGAGGTACCCGACGACGCGGCCGTCGGCGACGCTCACGAGCGCGGTCCCGACGACGAGCCCGTACTCCAGGAGGTCCGGGCTCGGCCGCCGGAGGTGCGACTGGAGCTCGCGGATCCGGTCGGCGTCGGGCGGCCGAGCGGGGCGGACGCGAGGGTCGGGATCGGGCGCCGCGTCGCCGGTTCCGTCCCGGTCGTCGTCCCCGCCGGTTCCGTCCCGGTCGTCGGGCGTCAAAACAGCGCCACCTCCAGCGCGACGGCGGTCGCGGCTCCCGTGGCGGTCGCGAGGAAGTTCACGGCCTGGTTGCCGATCAGGTCGCCCTCGAACAGCGCGCCGAGGAGGCTGTCCGCGGTCATGCCGACGACGCCGGCGACGACGACGCTGCCGCCGCCGACGGCCGCGTCGCCGATCGGCATCCCCGCGGCGGCGAGCCCGCCGACGAGGAGCGCGCCGGCG
>NZ_WPCE01000315.1 GCF_009742825.1 Halorubrum sp. CBA1125 | reverse complement strand
CGACGTCGACCTCGACGACGACGGCGACGCGGCGGTGTACACGGGCGTCAACTTCGAGAACCTCGAGTACACCGGCGACCCGGTCGAACTGGCGAAGAAGTACAACGCCGCTGGCGCCGACGAGTTCGTGTTCCTCGACATCACCGCGAGCGCCGAGGGACGAGAGACGATGCTCGACGTCGTCAACGCGGTCGCCGACGAGTGCTTTATTCCCCTCACGGTCGGGGGCGGCATCCGCACGAAAGCGGACGTCAAGGAGACGCTGCGGGCCGGCGCCGACAAGGTCTCGATCACGACGGGCGCGCTGGAGCGCCCGGAGCTCATCGAAGAGGGCGCGGCCGCGTTCGGCAGTCAGTGTATCGTCATCTCGATCGACGCGCGTCGGCGGTACGACGACGCGGGCGAGCACTTCTACGAGGACGACGACGGCGAGCGGGTGTGGTTCGAGTGCACGAAGCGAGGCGGCCGCGAGGGCACCGGCATCGACGCCGTCTCGTGGGCGAAGGAGGCCGAAGAGCGCGGCGCGGGCGAACTGTTCGTCAACTCCATCGACATGGACGGGACGAAGGACGGCTACGACGTGCCCCTGATGCGCGCGGTCGGCGACGCGGTCTCCACCCCGCTTATCGCCTCCTCCGGCTGCGGCAGTCCCGAGGACATGTACGAGGTGTTCACCGAGGCGGACGCCGACGCCGGGCTCGCCGCCTCCATCTTCCACTTCGGCGACTACACGATCGAAGAGACGAAGGAGTACCTCGACGAGCGCGGCGTCCCCGTCCGGTTGTAGGCGATCTCGGAGGACACTGTCACTACCGTCGCTTACTACTACCGTAGTGTTTTCTTCCTGGCGATCGAAACCAACAATTATTATGTGATCGGGTTCGAACTGTGACGTATGTCCACGTCATCGACGCGTGTCCGCGACGACCCGCCGACGCTCGTCTGTCGGCGGACCGACGAGGTGTCCGGCGACGAGGCGTCTGACGAGGAGGCGTCTGGCGAGGGGGCGTCCGACGACGGGGAGGTGACGTTCTACGAGCCGGACCGCGATCCCGACGAGCGGACGACCCGGTGGATCACGGTGACGGAGTCCGACTGCGTCCCGCAGGACGCGTGGCGGTGAGGGCGGCACAGAAGGCGGGTCCCGATCGTTCGATCGGTCGGTCGTCACCCATTTGATCGCCGATCGTTCAGTGTTTGATCCCGGACGTTCGGTCGTCGACCCGGAAGTCGGCGAACTGCCAGCCGGCGACCGCTCAGTCGCCGGCGGCGACCCGGGCCGCGGACGGGAGACGCTCGTCGTCGAGCAGCGCGACCGTCGCCAGCCGGATGGCGTGGGGCCACCCGAGCGGCGTGGCGCTGTCCGGCGTGCCGTCGTCGAAGAACTGCTCGGGCAGGTAGCTCGTCGACTCACACAGCGGCCCGTCCGGCGAGACGAGCGCGAGGAGATCCCGCGCACGGTCGGCCAGCCGGCCCGCCCGCGGGTCGTCGCGGTCGGCGAGCAGGACCGCCAGCTCGGCACAGGCGTGTGCGCCCCACGCGGTGGAGACGGTCCACACCTTCTCCGACGGCTGTGACGCGCGGCGCCAGTCGTCTCCCTCGTACCGGAACAGGCCGGAGACGGCGTCCGTCTCGCGCGCCAGCCCGTCGACGACGGTCTCGACGTGCGATACCAGCCGGTCGAGGCGCTCCGGGTCGACGCCGGCGTCGCCGTCGAGCGCGTCGAACGCCCGGTGGGCGCTCGCCAGCGCCAGCGTCGACGAGTCGATCCGGTCGTCGAGGTCGCCGTGGGGGGACTCGCGGAGCGCGTAGCAGCCGCGCTCCGGGACCCAGAGGTCGTCGAGCGCCTCGTACACGCGGGCGGCCTGCCGGCGGGCGTGGGCCTCGATGTCGTCGGGGATCTCCTCCCCCTCGAACGCCTCTGAATCGAGAGCGGACGGATCGGCCGCCTCAACCGCGTCGCGTCGGCTGCAGTTGCCTCGACCGCGTCGGCGGCCGCG
>NZ_WPCE01000348.1 GCF_009742825.1 Halorubrum sp. CBA1125 | reverse complement strand
GCGTCGCCGCGCTCGTCGTACGCCGTCTCGAACGCCTCGACGAGCGGGTCCGGGTCCGTCGCCGTCGCGCGCACCGCCCCCTCGAACACGTGGAGGTCCATGGCGTGGTCCTCGACGTGGCCCGTGTGGTAGCCGAGCCCGAAGTCGACGAGGAACGTCTCGGGGTCGCCGTCGGGGGCCACCCGGACGTTCCGCGTGGTCGGGTCGCCGTGGACGATGCCGGCGTCGTGGAGCCGCGCCAGGTGCCGGCCCACCGCGGCGGTCCACCGCGCGTCGAGGTCGGCCGCCAGGTCACGGTCGCCGACGTACTGGAGCGTCAGCGTCGCGTTCGCCACGTCGACGTCGTACACCAGCGGGGTCGGGACGCCGGCCCGCCGCGCCTCGCTCGTCAGGCGCGCCTCCGAGACGGTGCGGTCCCGCCGGAGGCTGCGATCGAGCGCCGGGTGGCGGTATCGCTTCGGGACGCGCCGCTTGATCACGCGGCGGTCGCCGTCACCGCCCACCACTTCGACCGTCGCCTCCGCGCCCCGTCGGTCGGTCTCGGCGGCCTCGAAGCGGTCGTCCTCGCCCCGCCCGCGCACCACGGACGCTCGTCGTCGCGCCACGTCACGGGCACCTGGTCCGGCCGGAAGTTCGGGTCGATAGCCGACTCGGCGATCGGGACCGTGTCGCCCGCTCGCGCCATCTTCGCGCCGAGCACGGCGATCATCCCCGCGTTGTCACGGAGGAAGCGGGGCTCCGGGGCGTAGAACGCGGCGCCGCGGGCCGCACACATCGACGCCAGCATCTCCCGGAGCCGCTCGTTCTGGGCGACGCCGCCGCCGACCAGGAGCTCGTCGGCACCCGTCAGCGACAGCGCCCGCTCCGAGACCTCTGTCAGCATCGCGAACACGTGCTCTTGCAGCGAGAAACAGATCTGCTCGACCGGGACTCCCTCGTCGTACGCGTCGTTGGCGGCGGAGCTGATCCCCGAAAACGAGAAGTCCATCCCCTTGACAACGTACGGGAGGTCGAGGAGGTCGACGGCGTCGAGATCGCGACCGTCTGCCGCGTCCGTCGCGGCTTCCCCCGCCGCCTCGGTCACCTTGACCGTCTCGGTCGTCTCGACCGCCTCAGTCGTCTTGGCCGCCTCGACCGCTTCGGCCGCCGCCGCCTCGACCTTCGGTCCGCCGGGGTGGCTCCAGCCGACGTGGCGGGTGAACTTGTCGATCGCGTTGCCGACGCCGGCGTCCATCGTCTCGCCGAGCACCCGGTACCGACCGCCGTGGTAGCCGAGCAGGTGCGCGTTCGCGCCCGAGGCGTTCAGACACACCGGGTTCTCGAACCCCGAGCGGTGCCGGCCGATCTCGAGGTGGGCGACCATGTGGTTGACGCCGACGAGCGGCACGTCGAGCGCCCCCGCGAGCGCCCGGGCAGCCGTCCCGACGGTGCGGAGACAGGGACCGAGCCCCGGGCCCCGCGAGAAGGCGACCGCGTCGACCGCGT
>NZ_WPCE01000019.1 GCF_009742825.1 Halorubrum sp. CBA1125 | reverse complement strand
TTTTTTCCCGCGTCGTCGACGCCCCTCCAGATCTGGGGGATCGAGGTGGGCGATGCTGACTGGCGACTCCCAGGACGTCGCCAATGCTGTCGCCGACGAACTGGGCATCGACACGGTGTTCGCGGAGGTCCTCCCCGAAGACAAGGACGAGAAAGTCCAGAAACTCCAGGACCAGGGGAAGTTCGTGGGGATGGTCGGCGACGGTGTGAACGATGCGCCGGCGCTGACGCGGGCTGACGTCGGCATCGCGATCGGGAGCGGCACCGACGTCGCCGTCCAGTCAGCGGATGTCATCCTCGTTCAGAACAACCCGATGGACGTGGTGCGACTCGTAAAGCTCAGCAAGGCAAGCTACCGAAAAATGCAGGAGAACATCGTCTGGGCGGCCGGCTACAACGTCTTCGCGATTCCGCTTGCAGCAGGGGTGTTGGCACCGATCGGGATTCTGCTGTCCCCCGCTGTGGGTGCACTATTGATGTCGTTGAGTACAGTAATCGTCGCGATCAACGCACAGCTCCTCCGCCGCGTGGACCTGTCCATCCCTGAGCTCCCAAGCGGGACACCAGCTACGGAGGCACAGCCCGCTGACTGAAACGCTCCCGATCGCTTCGGAGGGATTCTTTCAATTGAGCTCGGTTGGCGGACAGCAAATGGCGACACTGTGGCTCTGTTGAAATCCTATTTATCAGACACACTATTACCTGAAACAGCTGGTCGCTGAGTAGTGCGTATCTCGCACAGGTGTGCTGTCAAAGCCAGCTGATCGGATCGGCCAATACAGGAGACCGATGCTCCGATCAGTACGGTTCCTACTCTCAGACCTGTATAATACTTGATCTGATTTTTTCCACGGTCTCGTCGTCCAGTTCAAGTTCGGGGTGTGAACTTTTCGCGTGTTTTTCCGCTTGAGCCATGACCTCTTCTTCAGTCTCAGCTTCAATGGTGGCGCTACATCCGTCTACGAGGCACTCGAGTCTCTGCATAGTCCAACTGTAGGATGTGTGTTACCGCATTATTGGTATTAACCCTCTAATAGCATATACGCATGCGCTACCCGGCCGATTTCACGACCCCCCAAGGAGAACGGCCAGAAACTCAAGGTCGGCCCTGGTCAGGGAGATGTCGGGGAGAAGACGCCGCACAAGGTCGGTGTGAAGCTGCTTGAACTATGGTTAGACTCCCACGAAGACGTCGCACAGGTCGAATCCTACTATGAGTACGATGAGAAGACGGTATTCGATGTTTCCGGTCTCGATGCTGACGGGAAACTCGTGTGGGTCGGTGAAGCTGAACTCGCGAGTAACAACAAACACGCGCCGGTCAACGACTACGACAAGCAGAGTGCGGTGGATGCGAACGCCGTCTGGGCGTTCAACAGACGTGAGACAGCGTCGAGGTACTGGACTGTCTCTCAGAGGGCGATCGAATAGAGAGCAGTGTGAGCGGGCGTGCAGCCCGGTCGTTCTCCGATATTCGATCGGCCGTTGAATCGTTTGACGCAGCGGGGCTGACGACGATTCGGAGCTTCAACAAACTCGACCAAGAGTTCAACAAATGAGTTGGCGACAAGCGACTCGCGAGGAGATTTACAGGTACTACGCCGAGGAGTTCCCCTCATACCAAGACGAGCTCCCGTCGTTCATCACAGCGAAGGGACCGAAACAGTACGCACTCGCGTTTCGGGAACCCCACCCGGTACGGAAAGATGGAGTCCCAGACAAGGACT
The DNA here is from genome assembly GCF_009742825.1 of Halorubrum sp. CBA1125. Lineage (GTDB taxonomy): Archaea > Halobacteriota > Halobacteria > Halobacteriales > Haloferacaceae > Halorubrum. The sequence goes on along the minus strand of NZ_WPCE01000019.1, from coordinate 23,118 downwards.
TCATTCGCCGAGATACGTGGCAGACGAACACCTCCGGTGAGCGCACCACGGCAGCGTTTCAGGAGTTCGACGACGTCCTCGAATTCATCCGGCATCCAGCATGGAATGATCCACTCGGTCGGAGTAAATTCGCGCTCGCAGATCCAGACCTGCTTAATAAACCAGACCCGTGTCCTGATGCAGTCTACTACGCGCTGGATCATTGGGAGCGGCCGTGGGTCCTCCTCGTCGACATCGACGGGAAAGATATCGCCAGGAGCCGAGCAGCGGATACGGTCTCGGAGGACGTTGACGACCGAGACGACGATGCGCTCCTCAACGCCGCAGGAATCCTCGACGCTGCTCCCGGGGGGTATCCGTATGCCTTTGAAGATATCGAACGGGCTATCGAGTACGGCTTCGAGGTGCGGGATATCTTCGAGGACGACTTCAACGCCCAGGAGACTATGGTGGTGTACAGCGGCCAGGGCGTTCACGTCTACCTCCTCGATACGGACCCTGCCCATCGATACGACGCCAAGAGTCGAGAAGTGCTGAACGACCTTCTGCAAGACACCTACGAGATCCCTATCGACCAGGTGGTTACTGCCGACCGTCGTCGAGTCGCCCGACTACCCTACTCGTTGCACGCTGACGTCTGCAGCATCGTCATGCCGATTGAGAGCCCGACCTTCGACGTTCGGTCTGCGACACCGGAGGTGCTCCAGTCATGAGTCGGTCGACGCCTGTCGAGGACGAGAGTACCGCCTATCGCGTTGCGACGCTCCCACTCGAATACGGCACGACCCGAATCAACCAGCTGTTCACGCGGGGCTACAATCGCTACATCGTCGACGGTGAAGACCAACCAGACGATCTGTTAAACGATCTCGAGCGGTTCGGGACAGCGGCGTTCAAAGAAGACGTCAGGGCCAATTCCGCTGAGGAGCCCTTCGTCGACGAACCGGGAACGCTCGCCGTCCTCGCGACGTTGAGTGCGATCTGCGTCAAAGTACACCCGAAGTTCGAGCACGCTCCGCCGCGAAAGGTGCAGGTTCTCTACGATATTCGCGAGCTCTATGTCAACAACCTCGCGTCCCTTCTTCGAGAATTCGGTGACGGGAGTCTTCAACAGGATATTGCAGAGGTGTTATACGCGAAAGATCCCGGAGAGGATGGTCCGCACCTTGGTCGCGTTTGCACAGGGATCAAGGAGATGCCCGATTTCGGTGGTGGATTGTATCTCGAAATCCCGATGGCTGCGGCGTCAAGGGACTGTCTCGTTCACGCCGACACCGAGCCAGGAGAGACCGGAGAAGTGCTCACACACATCAAGGACAACTGTCTCTACGTACCGGTCGGTGATTTCGACACGAAGTATCGTGAGTACGCCAGACGTGCGTTCAAGAAGCTCCTGCGAGTCCAAGAGGAGAACCTTTCCGAAGACCAGCTGACGTGGCTGGCCACGAATGAGTCGGCCATCACAGAGCGCATCGACCGCTTCATCGAGACGGGACACCACGAACGAATTTGGCGAGACTGGAACCCCGGTGAACGGACCATCCGTGTGCTCCGGGATGCGATTCGAGACGTTCCAGATGAGGTCGTCTCACTGGGGGAGTTCCACTCGGCGAAGGAGCTGTTTGAAGCAGTGGAGGCGTACGCCCCAGAAGCGGGCTGGAAGCGAGACGTGTGTAATCGTATCTCGAGTCCTCGGAGTCTTGGGAATCTCCTTGCATCTCAACGCGACCACCGGAACCTCACTATCCGACAGCACGGAAATACGAACCACTACCGGATTCAGGAGTCTTCGCGTGGCGTCCAGCCTCTTGACGTCGAGTCGATCGAAGATCTGTTCGAACTCCCCTGTATGGCGAACATGGCCGAACGCCTCTATGAAAAGAAGCCAGTCCGAAAGGATCTGTACAGCTTTGCTCGGATGGTGATGTGGCTGCCCCAGTACCAGGAAAGTGACCTCGAGACGATTGTCGCGGATCTCAAGGACATCTTCTCACGATGGCCGTGGTACGACGAACAGGTCACCGACTACCAGATTCGCTACGAGTTCTCGAACACGATCGGTGGCGACACCCCGCTTCCGATGAACTGCGACAACGACGATATGCAGCGGTACTGTATGGGCCAGGACCAGTGTCCATACTCCATCTGGGGAAGCCTTCCCTTCCCGGACGAGATGTACGACCGACTGAATGAGGCCGAATCTACCGGCGAAGAGTTCTAGCTCTGCTGGGAATCAATTGGATGTGATCAAAGCGACTCTGTTGGAAGTCCCAATCGCTGACGGTTCGCTGAGGCCGTGCTAGCTAGAGAGCCTGTAATCATCACTCTGTTCTTGGAGTCTGGCCCAGGAACCGCTGATTGGCTACCTCACCGGGTTCACCATGGGGAGCAGACCCGAGGAGATTATCCGCCGAAGGAGGACGACGATACCGTTCTCCAGGCGTTGGCGAGGATTGCCTGCTCGTGTGAGTCGTCGTGGTGGGCGTCCGGGTAGAAGGAACTGACCAGCAACGTCGTGCGGTCGACTAATAGCAGGCGGCTGATGGCAATCTCGTCGTCGCTCGCTGGCCCCAGGAGCCAGTCCAGTTCGGTTTCGAACACCTTCACGGATGGCATCTCGGTATCTAGCTTGGCGATGATCGCATCCGTTTCGCCACCGATGATCACGTCGACGCCACGGTCGACCGCGTCGTGGAGCCGCTCGTACAACGCCTCCGTCAGAAGTTCCTCCTCGACAATCAGCAGGACGATCTCCGATTCGGCGTCCTCCAGTAGCGTGTGTGTCCGAGCCTCGATGCCGTCGTGGCCGGACAGCGTCCAGACCTCCTGGATTCGGTCGGTGTCGTCGACTTCCGGTTGGAGATCGAGCGCTTCGAGGTGTGACTGGAGGGTGTCGATCCGCGTGTCGTACTGCTGACGCAAGGTCGCGGTTGCCTCCTCGATGCTGACCGCGCGAAACTGCTGGGGATTCGAATGCTGCACTTCGACTAGACCCTTTGACTCCAGCACTCGGATAGCATCATACACCCGGGTCCGAGGAACCTCCGAGATCTCGCTGATTTCCTTGGCGGTCCCCGTCGAGAGTTGGGTCAATGCTAGGAAACTCCGCGCCTCGTACTCCTTCAGCCCGAGGTCCTGCAACAGACTCACCGTCTCGGCCTTACGTTGCTCATCTGTCATTATTTTCCCCTGTCATGGCCGACTGGTTGAAAGGGCAAATTTACACTCGCACGGGATTTGGGTGACTGACTCTCCACACTTCGAGAGGCGTCCATCGCTTTGCTGATGTACGTCCTCTCGCAGGCAGGGCACGAAACAGGGCCGTGGTGACTTCGTCCTTGGAGTCGTCGCAAGTGGGCAGTGTCTTGGCCTGTGTGCGCCCACTGAGTCGGGAGAGCCACATGTGGAGCCGGCTCATAGGCTACGGCCCTCCCGCGGGCAGTACGTCTTCATGGTCGGCCACCAACCGGAATAACGACGCGTTCTCGTCGAAGCTGGGTCCCCGCCGAATCGTGCGGGAGTCCGTATCCCACTCGATGTAGTCTGTCTCGGAGAATTTGGGCAGATGAACGTGATACAGGGCTGTGCGCATCTCGGTGAGGGTGGCGTCGTCGACGGCGTCCGGGTCGCTGTCGGTGTGCCAGGCAGCAACCCGAGTGGCGAGGCGGTCGAGGGAGACTGGAGTCTCCTGCTCGTCGAGGTAGTACAGGACGTACCGACGAACGGGATCTGCCAAAATGCGGAAGGTATTGGTTACCGCCTCGGTTGACAGTGCCATACTGTGGCGAGGAGGTACTAACGAATAACCTCTTTTTATAATATAATTGTTATAATTTGAATATTCAACCCAAATCGGTTATCGGTAGATATATTGAAGCAAGAATGTGAGCGAGAGCGCTATAAACGCGAGTCGATTTGAGATTTTCAATCAATTCTCGGCTATTCTTGATCGGTGACCGGGCCATCGTCGGTGTCGTCCTGGCGCGCGTCGGGGGCGGCCGTGGATAGAAGTGGTCCCATGACTGGACCCGCGTCTCGGAGATGATCTCAGAACTGTTGATTGTCAGACCCAAGTCCGCCAGATCGTTGCGGATCTCTTCGATTTCCCTGACCGTGTCAGCAACGACCTCGATGTGGACATTCCGTTCGCCCCCAAGCAAATCGCGGGTGGTCACAACACCACGAACGTCGAGGATCTGTTCGGCCATTGATTCCAGCTTATTCGGGTTGACCGTGCAGACAAACATGACGTGGAGGGGATAGCCTGCTTCTTCGTAGTTTATCTCGGGGTGATAGCCCCGAATCACGCCCCCATCTTCGAGTTTGTCGAGACGATTCCGGACCGTCGTGGAGGTCACATCCACCTTCTCGGCGATCTCCGTATCGGTCTGGCGGGCGTTAAGTTGGAGTTGGTGCAGGATGCTCCGATCCACATCGTCGATTTGAATGTCGTCCATACTGTGTCCTTGGACCGGGCAACTGAAAAGTCCGTATGGGCCCTTCACAGGCAAAGATTGAAGCAGTCCGTCGGCTCTGTTGAGAGCCTCAGTAGATGATAGGTCTGACTGGGTTCAATACTGGGAGTGGCTCGAACCCGCTGTTTCCTGACTGAGATGCACTGTTGAATCCGATGACGGCACGGGGATCACGATTTCTGAAGGTGTGATTATCTCGCTCTTCGTCGTCGAGGAGTCGGATCGATCCACCCAGTGATCTCAGTCCTCTCCCTCTCTGCCAAAATTCCATCTCTGAATTCTCTCGGAACCGCCCCTGAACCGAGTACAACATGACCCGATCCGGACGCTTTCTGCGGATTCAACAGAGCAGACTGAGAAGGTTTCTTCTTGAATGAAGATCTTGTGGAAGACTGGCTGTCGTTTTAGACTGGTCGATTAGTCGTCACACTTCGCCATCCGTGAGAAAACTACCACAATTACTATATTCTAATAGGAGATGTAGTTTGAAGAGGTTTGAATCCTCGTTATGCGCTTTCCAGGACCTGTATTATCTGTTTTCGAGCGAACAGGAGTAGAGCCTCCACGAGCCGCAACGAACTACCGTCAACTGCTAAAATTCGCTGTTGTTGAGTTCCGCCTAGACATAACACCAATTCTCTGGAATTCGGTCCCCTCACCACCTCGTCAAGCACAATTATCCCAGACAGACGTGTCTTGAAGTTCGTCGAGGACATTTTCACCGCCTAAAAACAGCCCGACAGACCTATTGTTGAATCTAAGTCCGTTTCCCCCACATCTGCACCTCCAGAATTATCCAAAGGAAGGCTAGGGTACATCGGTGCAAACGCCGCCGGCTCTCTCCGGCCGAGGGGCCAGCAAACGAAATGCGGCACTAGCATACCTATCAGAATTCACTCACTGGATAGTGACGCGATTCGCGGTGGGTTTTCTCACCCCCAAGAGGGGTGAGGAGGCGCAGTGATCGCCCACCAAACTACTATGTCTTCAGAACACGAGCGACAGCGATCGCGGATACGTGGCGAACAGATAGAACAATCAAGCGAAGCGCCGTGGGCGGATCTCGAATTGACGGTTCCCAACAAGAGAAGTCAGCTCTCCATCGTCTCATTCGTCGAGTGTGTCCTCGTGGAACTCACCCACGAAGAAGTCGGTGCAGAGTACGTCTCTGCGAACGTGTGGGGAACAAAGCGAACCCAGTTCATCGCCATCGACGACAACGGCGAGATGTTCCGGAAACGGCACTACGATGAGCGACTCGGGTGGCACGAATCGACGGTCAGTCGGCGGGCTGTTCGCGAGGATCTCATCACCCGACTCACCCGGACGTCGTCGCTGACAACTGATCGCAGTCACGACGTGCCCGTCGACAACCCAGATACGTTCAGCGTCAAATCCGCTCGAGAGCTCCGGATGCACTGACCTGCGTGAGTTAACCAACAACTTCCTGAGTCCGGGCCTGCTGTTGGTTAAGATCGTGCTCCTTTCGAAGCCAACAGCCGACACCCCGTACGCTACTCTAATCAGGAAACTATTCCCCGAAGCAAGAACTATATCCTTCGACCTGCAATCTCGAGTATGTCCGAGACAGATGCCGCCGATGGTCCGCCCCCCCTTCGAGGATGCGTTCAGTAGCGACGACGTCGAACAACGCATCTACGGCACCATCTTACAGACCCGCGAGCCGACGACGGCGAGCGCGATCGCTGACAGCGCCGACTGTGACCCAAAGACCGCTCGGAAGTACCTTGGCTGGTTCGACGATTTGGGAATCGTCACTCGACACGATGGCCATCCGGCCACCTACGAACGGAATGACGCGTATTTTGAGTGGCGACGCATCAACCAGCTCGCGGCCGACCATTCCGTCGAGGACCTGCAGGATCGCGTTCGTGAGCTGACGACGCGCATCACCGAGTACGAGGCGACATACGACGCCGCTTCACCGGCCACAGTCGACGCCGTCGCCGCCGCGGAAGGCAGCGACGAGCGAACCATCGACGACGTGTATAGTGACCTCGGCGACTGGGCGACCGCCCGTGAGGAGCGTGACCGCTACGAGCGCGCGCGCCAGCAACGCACGAGTGGCGAGCGCGAACAGGCATCCGGGTAGCCCGCTAGATGGTGCCACCAACAGGCGATGGCGGGAGCCCTGCCCCTATCGATCGCCCCATCCTCGAGTTCCTCCAGTCGCGGCTCCAAGCGACGAGGCAGGTCTCCCGAGCGACCGTCACGGACGCCAGCGGTCATCTGGAACTCCACGTCGTCTTTGCCCCGTCGTACTACCCAGCAGCTGTCGACGAGGCGCAGTTAACGGTCCGTTGGTACACGAACGACGACTTCAAACTCCACTATCGAGAGCAACACTCGGACCATACCTGGGAGTGCCGGTGGGACCGGCACCCGAATCCGCACAATACACGGGACCATTTCCACCCCCCGCCCACCGCCCCGAAGCCCGCCGAGGACGCATCGTGGCCAGACGACCATCGTGACGTCGTTGCGCTCGTCCTCGACGAGATCGAAGACCGGATCACGGCCCTCTGGAGGGAGTAAGGGCTACGGTCTCGCGTGGAGTGTTTATTGGCGCCAGAAGGTGTGCAGCGCGCGACAACGTGCGTGGCGTGACTCATAATGGCTACTCCCGATATTCACGACGACACGAGTGCCGACTACGAACAGTGCGAGAAAGAGTTGCTCGCCCAAGACCGCGACGCCGCCAGGGTCGACACGTCGGAAATCGAATACAATGGCCCGCAGCGTGGTCGACGATCTCGTCGACGCGGACCTCGTCACTCCAGTTCCCGAGGACCGTGTTCTGGTTCACGAGCCGAGCGGCACCGCGTTCGACTCACCGACCCAGCTAGCCGTCTACCATCGTGGCTGGATGGCCGCCAGCGACGCCGGCGAGGAGGACGAGTGAGGCAGCAAACGCTCGTTGGCTGTGCCTTCTGCGACGCCCCGCCTGGTACCGAGACTGGCGAGGTCCACACATGGGGGAGGACGAGCGGGTCACCCATCCGATCTGCGTCGACTGTGCCATCCAGACGGAGCCGGGTCCCGACGAGCGCGATCACCACACCTGCGACGGGTGTGGGCTCGTCGTTGACACGCTCGCAGCGCTTACCCGGTTTCGTGTGGAGCTCGGCCATTTCGAGGGGCCGTTGCAACTTTGCGAGCGGTGTAGTCCAGACGGGCTCGCGACGTACTGGACGCGCGACCTCGAGGAACATCTCGTCGCGACGCCAGCGGAGTGACCCTCTCCCACATTTCTGGGCACGGAAACACTCATCCACGGTAACAAATATACCAAACAACTTAGTTCCAACAGCCCAACACTAGTCTATGTCGAGCGGCACCATCGATATCGACGAGTTCGAGAACGCTGACGCCGACGAATTCGAGGAACGGAATGATACCGAGCGGATCGTGGTGTTCCTTGACAAGAATAACGACAGGGCTTGGAAGGCGGCAACGATCGCCGAGCACCTCGATCTGGAGACAGACGCCGTCAGTGCGATTCTCTCGCGATTGAAGGAACGAGGTCTTGTGCGACACAAGCGCCCGTACTGGGCAATCACAGACGACGAGGAACGGCTCCAAGCTGCCTACCGGCTCCACCGACACCACGAGACTGCAGACGAACAGTACGGTGAGGAGCGTCTTGAGGACCTCCAAACCGACGAGATGGAAGAAGTACAGTGACTGCGTTCGAGGACTTGGAACGCGGTGACATCGTCTGGGCGAGTGACCCACTCTCGAATAAAGGTCGCCCGATGCTCATTCTGGGAGCGCCTCAACTCCCGAACCACGGTACCCAACTTATCACGGTCCTGCTCTCCACGAAGACTTACCACGAGGAGGCACTCACACTCCGAGACGATGACTACGAAGGTGACCCACTCGGTGAACGAAGTCACGTCCTCCCGTGGTCGCTCGCGACCCTCAACAGTGCAGCGGACGTAGAGCACTATCTGACCTCTCTCATTGACGAACGAACTGAGGATGTGGCGAGCCAGTTGATCGACTACATATCGTCTTGAGGTGACTTCTCGTTGCGGAGCATCCATACGTCGACGGAAACAAACGAACAGCGCTCCGAACGGTGGTCGTTTTCTATATGCCGAACAGGTACACGTTCGAGTACGGTGATGAAATTCGGGCCCTCTTACACCGCTTCGCAACTGACGAAGCCGCGGTCGACACGAGACTGCAGTCATCTACTTCCGGACCTGCGCTCGTCGCAACCGATAAGGAAACACACAGAGTATGCTGACGAGAATAATAGTGTCTAGCACCGATTCCTCGACGGCGGTCGACGACGAAGTCTGCCAGCTCTACGAGCGGTATCAGGCGGCTGAGAGCGACGCCGAACGTCGCGAGATCGCCCTCGAGATGGGGAAGCTTGACGGACGCCGCCACGCGGAGATCTATGCAGCACTCGAAGACGAGTGAGTCAAAGTGTTCTCAGCGCCTCCTTAACTATCGACGACTGCTTTGCTACCCAGTGACGACGCCTCGTGGTCTACCGACCATCACGACGTGCTGACGCGTGACCTCGAAGAGCATCTCATGGACGGCTGACGCTCGGCCGGGTGAGGCTCACATCGTACACACGAAAACGGCTAAGTGCGTTGGCTCACAATGTACACATCATGAGCACCGATAAGAAGCGCGTGCAGTTTCGGGCCCCCAATCGGCTCATCGACCGCGCCGACGCACTTGCCGCAGTCCTCGGGGAAGACCGAACAGACGTCCTCGTGACCGCACTTCGGGAGTATCTCCAAGACGCCGCTCACGACGACGCACTCACCCAAGAGATCGCCGCCGCCTATTACGACGACGAGATCACCTTCGAGCAACTCAAAGCACTCGTCGGCGCCGAGGAGGCGGCAAACCTCCGAGTGTTGAAACAGCAGTTGGACGAGGACTTCATCGACGAGCTCGCCGACGCATAGATGTCGCGGCTTATCGCAGACGCCTCCGCCCTCGTGAGTCTCGGGATCGTTACTGATGACGACTCCGATCCACTCGCACTCTGTCTATCCCGATATGAGGTCGTCGTCCCAACAGCGGTCATCGATGAACTCCAAGAGATCGCCTCCTACGATGACATCCATGGGAATGCCGCGTCCGCCGTACTCGACCAAACGGAGTCATTCACGACACATTCGGTTGACCTCGATGCCGAGTTCCCCCTCGATGACGGTGAGAACGCGGCGGTCACGCTCGCGAACGATCTCGATGCTGCGCTCTTCCTCTGTGACGAGTTCAACCAACTTGGCTTGATCCACGCCTCACTCGCTGATACCCGACTCGTCACGACACCGACGCTGCTCTCGGTTCTCGTTCGAACTGAACACCTATCAGCTGCCGATGCGCGGCTGCTCCTCGATGAGATCAGCGACGCCCGTAGCTGGGGCGCGAACAGTTACGTGCAGCGATCTCGCTCGTTGCTCAAGGAGCCCTGACACCGTGGCGGATACTTCGAAGTGAACAGGAATGCCCGATAACGACGCTCTCTACGACGTTCGTGAACGAACCAAGAATCCCGAGCACGCATCAGTTGACGACATAGTCGAACTCATCCTCGAACGCGCACAGCATCCCCGGACGGAGCACCAGGACGGGCATCTCGACGAGATGATGGCTACTGTCGTCGACAGGTACGGGACCGACCCCGTCCGAACCGTTATCCAACGTATCCTCGTCGACCACTACCCCTTTCGGACTGCCACGCACGACCTCGGGATGCGCAACGTAGATGGCATTCGTATCGGGACGGCAGCCGGCCAGTTCCTGACAGAATTGAACGCACAGGACGACGGTTGAGACCGGTGTGAGTGATTCGTGTCTCCAAGAGCGACACCGCACCAGCCCGGTTTACGGCCATTCGAGATCGTCTGCACGACCGATGACTGCCTCCAGACCCGTCACTGGGACGCTAGAACAGCTATGGCGTCCAAAACTACTCGGCTTAGTTAATACGGAACCGGAGGAGCGCTCCAAGACCCCCGAATGCAGTATCGAACTGAGCACCTCGATCTGTGTCAGTCGACACAACGAGACACTCACCGCCTTGGTCGGTCGTCGCTTCCTCCAGCTCACGAATCTCCGCAGGTGGCCGTGCGTCGGAAACGAGAAGGACGTCGACTGCGCCATAGTCGAGGGCGGTTTGCGTTTCATCAGCTCCGTAGGCAACATTTCCACCCTGTCCCAGCGCCCTGAAGAACCGATCGAGGGCCTCCCGTTCCCGCCGGCGCTCAGCATCAGACAGTACGTCCTCGGCACGCTCAACGAGCTGCGAAAGACCTTGCTTGGTCGCGTACTCAATCGGATAGACGCCTAGTATGTGGTCCCGCAACTCGTGGTGGAGATAGTCACCCTGCTGGAACTCGTCGACGGTGATCGTCGTCCCGCCGAGGATGACGCTATCGACAGTGGGCTCATCGAGGAACGTCTGCTCGGCAGCGTCGGCGACCTGCTCGAAGAACTCGTGTTTCTGGCGGTCGCGCTCGCGTTCGAATCGCTGCGCACTCTGACCGCCAGCACGGGATTTTCCCATCACTTGGCTCTCGAAGGTCCGGCTGGAAACGATGCGTTCGCCGGCGAGGCGACCGAGGGCGGCACGGCCTCGTTCGAGGACGACCAGACCGTATACCTCTGACGGGGTGAGCGCCTGCTCGACGGGGGCAGTCTCGAATTCAGCCGCACAGCGGTACAGCGAGACGTCGACGGGGACGTCGAGATTGTCGAAGACGGCATCCTGCAGCTCATCGTCGACGACACCAGCGTAGATGACAAGGCCGCTTGGTGGTGTCTCTTCGTACGCTTGGAGGAGGCGTCGGATACGTCCGAGAGCGTCCTGGACGTGAGTTCGTGTCTGATCGGATTTGATGTTCGCAGCCTGTGCATATTCGCGGTCAATGCGCTCACGGACCGCGTGGAGTGATTTGTCTGGCGGGACGGCCACGGTGATGAGCTCGGTTCCCTCGCCACGGTAGTTTGTGAGCTGGTCGATTCGATCGCGGAGTTCGTACTTGGTGGTCTGCATTTGTCTCGGTGAAAGCGGCGTCGCTGCTCGATGAGAAGGCGATACACCCGCCGGCGCTGCTACCAACTACGAAAGAACAGAGCAAGCGCTCATCGTCCGCACATTCACCTGTTGCACCGGCGGTGTGTGGTGCATACTATGTCGTTCGTGACGGTGCAGGATAATGCTTCCGTCGAGACGGTTAGCGGTGGCCGAGAACGGATAGAAAGCCCTCGGCCGCTCGGCATCCCGCGACCCACGCTGCGCTCCTCGTACCTGTGGTGCTTTCGGGGTCGGGGGACGACCGAGACGGCCTCGCCCTTTCTGAGTCCACCAGGATGTCGGCTGTGTGACTGAGCGTCGAGCCCGGTTGAACAGGTTCTTTGTTACGGCACGCCCCGCTCGCCGCTTCCGCCCTCCGCGTCGCTCGCGACCGACCATTCCGGGCGTGCGGGCGCTCTACGCACCGAGAGCGCCCGTTCCGGGCTAAAATGAATCTGGTCTCGACGCCAGCGGGTATCCCCGTCGGTTGCGCCCCTTGCGGGCTTTCGCGTTCCAGCGCTTTGTGCCACCTGCGCTGTCGCGCGCCACACAGCGGCGCGCGTTCTCGACGACAGTCGCCCTGGACACGGTCCCGCGCATCGGGCCGGACACGAGCGGGCATATCCCGCTGGACGCTTGCTCCGGGCGGGTCGGCGCGCGGTGCTGGTTGGGTGGCTTCCCTTTGGCGCGCTCTCGCTCGCGCCCCAGGGGGCGCTCACGAAGGCGCGAGCGAGAGCGCGTAGATGGTTCTGTCGGGCGTTGTCGTCGAAGAACCGCGATGTAGGAGCATCGCGGTGTCGGGCGCGTGAGCGCCTTCGGAATTTTGGAGAATTCCAATGTCAAGTAAGAACGTTACCAGTGAAGTAGTTTCGGTCGATGAACAGGCATTCGAAAAAGCGGATGAAGTGCCGGTCGACGAAGACGGCTTCGAGGTCGTCGATGAGACGCCGGAGTTCCAGGCGACGGTGCAGATGGAGGTGCAAGCAAAGGTCGATGCGAACCACCCGGATGGGATGGCCGACACGAGTGAAGAGCGGATTTACGGTGCGACTCTCGAACAGGAAGAGCGTATTCGGGCGCGAGAGGCTGAACTGGAGCGTATCAGTGCCAAGGCAGAGATGGGGACGCAAGAAGGTCGGGAAAAGCGGACGCGGGACATCGCAGCGAAGCAGAGCGCTGAGCAGCGTGCAGAGTTCCAGAAGCGGGCGGCAAGCGTGGACCCGTGGGCGGACCCGGAGAGAAACGATCCTCGTGCAGAACTCAGGCAGGAGCAGTTGGCGGCGGTGAACACGCAATCAATGCGGCTGTCAGAGAAGCTGGATGGCTGGTCGCGAGCAGCAATTGGTCGGCGGCTGGGTGAAGCCGTCGTCGGGGGGGAAAGACCTGATGAGCGCGGTCGTGGGAGTGTTCGAAGAGTTACAGACGGCGCCAGGACAGGCGGTTCCCATCGGGAAACTCGAGGACATCAATCGCAAAGAGGTGAGCATCGACGGTCGTGTGACGGTTCTCTGGGAGAGCGACTCTCCGGCCATTGCTCAAGTCGGACTCATCGAAGACGAAAGCGGGAAAACGAAGCTGACTGTCTGGGAGAAATCGAACCAACCCTGGATCAAGGAAGGCGAGCGCGTTCGAATTCACGGAGCGGCGAAGAACTGGTATAACGGGCGCGTCTCCGTGGCTCTGACCGGATGGAGCACCGTGATGTTCCCAGAGCGCGGTCGGTGGTGGGAAGCCTAGCCAGTCGTCGCGGCTTTCTTTTTTGCTACGTGCCGGACCGACCCAGACCCCACCTCCCGACCCTCCGCTCCGTGCTCGCTTCGCTGCGCGCGCAGCCACGACCTTGACAACGGGTCAACCTGTGAGTTACTGAGAGTCTATTTGCGCACCGAAGGGTGCGGCGCACCAGTCGCTGCGGCACATAATGGCGATAACCCTACTCAACAGCCTCGAACCAACGAACCGTGTACTCAAACGCGCTCAGTACGAAGCCTTCGAATTTTCTCTTCTAGATGGTGATATCTGTGTTCGGAATGAGAGTCATCAAAATCCAACAGACCATGAATACCGCGTCACTGTTGTTGACGGTATTCCAGCAGCTTGTGAATGTCCCGCTGACGCAGTGTACGAAGGTCCGTGTAAGCATCGAGTTGCGGTTGCTATTCGACCACAAGTTCTAGATATTGTGAAGAAGACGCAAGATATCACCGACAGCGGCGTTGTAACGGATGGAGAGCGGCAAGGAGACCAATCCGATACCGTAGACACAACGCAGTGCGATTGTGATGGGCTGTCTAACGATTTTCCCTGCTGGGAGTGTGTGCGGACGGGTCGCCGAGACCTCCCCAAGTAGCCCAGCAGACATCCCCACACCGCTATGTCCGCAGCTGTTTATTTCCCCCAGAGGGGTGCGGGGTGTAGACAATACACCTCACAAACTACCGATGGCAACTAGAGATATCTACGAAACTGGGTTTGATGAAGACGTCCAGACAAACTCCAGTACGAACCCATGTCCGGAGTGCGATGGTCGGGTCACTACCAACGCGGTCGAAACCATCTGTGAAGACTGTGGACTCGTTATTGATGAGCAGCGAGTCGATCACGGTCCGGAATGGATAACCCACGACCAACACGAGCGAAAACGAACGGGTGCTCCACTGACTGCGGCACGTCATGACCGAGGCCTCTCGACGGAGATCGGTCGCGGGAAAGATGCGAACGGGAACAACCTCTCTGGGCAAAAGCGTCAGCGTCTATCGCGAATGCGGCGCGAACAGAGTCGCGGTCGGTTCCAGTCAAAAGCCGAGCGAAACCTCGCACACGGCCTAGGCGAAGTACGAAGAATTGCGAGTGCGCTCGAACTCTCCGAGTCGGTCCGCGACCAGGCGTGTCAGCTCTTTCGGAGCGCCCAGAACGAGGATCTACTTCGCGGCAGATCCATCGAAGCTATCGCCGCGGCAAGCGTTTACGGGGTCTGCCGGTGTAACGGACTCTTGAGGTTACTTAGCGAGATCAGCAAGCTGGCCCGCGTCGTGGAGTCACGGACGATAAACGCATACAAAACGCTGAACGAAGCGATAGGCCTCCCTGCCAAGCCCGTTTCGCCGAGTATGTTCGTGCCGCGACTCGCCTCAGATCTCGAGTGTCCAGACAAGATCCGACAACGGGCTCGAACGCTCGCAGAGCAGGCCGAAGAGCGTGGTCTCACGACGGGCGTCCATCCGGCTGGGTTTGCCGCGGCCTGCCTCTACAAAGCGGGGACAGAACAGGGACAGGGGGTGACGCAACGTGATGTCGCCGCGTCCGGGAACGTCACGCCAACGACGGTCCGGGGGCATCACGAGACGTTGGAGGAACAGATCGCCTGATAGTGCTCCTCTGCGAGCTTTGACGTTAGATAATTTTCTCAAGAAACTATTTGTTCTTCAAACGCGTAGCACCCAATATGACCGAGATGTGGGACGACGTCAATAAGCAGGTCAAAGCGGACTGGAAAGACGACACCACACCGTTCGAGCGGGTATACGAAATCGTCGAACAGACCCACGACGGGCAGTCGGCAGCCGAGATCGCCGACCGGGCCCTCGTGAGCGAGCCGACGGCACGTCGCCACTGCAAGACGCTCGTGAGCACGGGCTTTGCCGAGACGGAACAGGATCGCCAAACAACGCTGTATAAGCGAGATAGCGATCGGATCTTGATGTCCCGGATTCGTGAGCTGCGTGAGGAAGTCGATCGGCCGGAGTTGCTTGACAGTATCAAGGAGATGAAGGCCGAAATCCGGCGCTACGAGGACCGCTACGACGTGGTGTCCCCAGAAGAACTCGCCCAGCAACTTGAGGCCGGCGAGACGGAGGGCTGGGACGACCTCACGGCGTGGCGCACGACCCGGCAGAATCTCGCCGTCGCGCAAGCCGCACTTGCCTACGACGAGGCCAGCCATCAGCTCGCCGTATGAGCGGGGACGACCGTGCCGGCGAGTTCGGTCCGATCTATCTTCCGGCGTTCCAGCGGATTCGTGACCTGTGGCTTGAACTCGAACCGCTCGTCGACGAAACGGCGTATGACGACGCCGTCGCCCCCACGGAACTGCGGATCAGTCTCAGTGATGGGCTCGGCGACGCCGAGAGCGCTCGGCTCGATATCCAGTGGAGCGAACTGGGAATGTATTCGTTCCACTACGTCGATAGCGACGACGTCAATTGGCGCTTCGATCGCCACCCGAACACACACTCTCCTGAGATCCATTTCCACCCGACGCCCGACGCCGCGACGACGGCCGCCGAACCGTCCTGTATCGACGTGACCGAGGTCTCACTCGTGACGCGTGCCGTCCATGCGATGTGGCGGGCAGCGTACGAGGATGATGCACTGGATCGGCTGAATAGTGCGTCAAATCCACCGTAAGAATGGACGTAACCGAGGACGCAGTTCGGGACATCTGCACGGACGCGGTCTTCGAACGCGGTGAACGATACCGCGGTGAGGGCCGAATCCGCGAGATTCACCGCGTCGACACCACCGTAACCGCCGTCGTGAGTGGTAGCCGTCAGTACGATGTCCGTGTTGACCTCGCCACTGACGGGTTTGCGCCGTGGTGCGATTGTCCGTACGACGGGCCAGGAGCGTGTAAGCACGTCGCCGCCGTGTTGCTGGAGTGTGGTGACGACCCACCGCCAGACGACGGCGATCGACTCGACGCCGCGCTCGACGGCGCTGACGTCGACGAGCTCCGCGCGTTCCTGCGTGAAGAACTCGCGACCGATGCGGATCTCCGCGATCGGTTTCTCGCCCGGGTCGGCGAGCCGACGAAGCGATCGGTCGACGAACTTCGCACCTCGATCAACCGACGGTTCGAGGAGACGAACCCTGAGTACCACGTCGTCTTCGAGCCCATCGACTTCACGCACTGGTTCGATCTCGCGAACGAGTATCATGAGCAGGGGCGGTACGCGTCGGCGGCAACCGTCTACCGGGCACTCACCGAGTCACTCGACGAGAACATGGAGCGCGTTGACGGCGCGTACGACCATTTCTCGCGTGCATTCAGTCGAGCACTTGACGGATATGTTGACTGTGTCGCGGCTACGGAACGCGACGCTGATGCGGCCACTGACGCCGTCGAATTCCTCACCGAGCGGGCGACATCGGGAACGCCGTTCCTCGCGGAACACTTCGAGAAGGCCGCAGTCGAACTCCAGCAAAAGGCGGATGAGCAGTCTTGCAAGTAACTGTGTCGCCCTCGATGACGCCCGCAAGTTCGAAGATCACGAGAATTAGTTTGTGGCGCGGTCAGCCACGTTGATCCGCTGTTCGCGAGCGGCTTCGACGTCCGAGTAGAGCGCCAACGCGTGCTTGATGAGGCGACGGTCTTCCAGATTCTCCTCCCACCGCGTGATCACGTCACGACGTTCGTGAAGTTCGTCACTTGTGAGGTCGCCGTCGGCGAGCGACTGTTCGAGCTCCTCCCACGTCTCGACGTCGTAGGTCGCCTGCCATTCCTCGATTTCCTCGGTGATCGCGGCCAGTTCATTGCGTAGCTCCTCGCGGGTATTCTCCTCAATGAGCGTGCGAATCTCCTCGAAGAGCAGTCGCGTGTAGTCAGGCTGATAGCGCGTCGTCTCACCAGTCTCGACGCGACGCAGCTGCCCCTGCTCGACGAGCGCCTGGAGTTCCTCGTTGGTCGTACTCCAGGCGGCGTCAGCCTGCTCGCTGATCCAGTTGACGGATCGCGGTTCGCGAAGCGTCTCGGCGACTACCCGAATACGGTCGCGGGCGCTCATCGACCCAGTCCACGACTGGATCCCATCTCGCGAGGATTCGGACATGCTTGGAACCTCTTGGGACAGTGTTGGCGCTAAACTCGCATATATATTTGTACTCTCTTGGATAATCGAGAGGCTATTACGAGCAGAGGCGTCCGGACGTTGAAATGCGATACCGACAGAAGCTATGAGCCAACCGATGCACAACCAATATACTGACTTTGCGGAACTGCGGCCGACCGGCGAGGCGTCCCACATTCCGGACATGAGGCTGGACGACGGGTGTGAAAGTGCCCCCCGGCGGCAACGCGTCGCGACGAGCGCTGGTGGCTACCCTGATGCGCCGACGGCCGCCGACGGCGAATGTCGGTCCTGTGGGGCGTCAGTCCCAGACGGCCAGACGAAATGCCGGTTCTGTCTCACTAATCATCTCGAAAGTGACGCCACAAGCACGAACGAGACAGCGTCGACGACGGTCCTCGGCATCGTCCATCTGGTCGTCGAGTCGACGACGTTCTACGGCGCCGTCGCGAAGGGCGGTGCCGCGGCGAACCTCCTCTCCGCCAACGACGCGGAGCCGGCCGTTGACGACTACACGCTCATCTACGATCTCGACGAGGCGCCGGCGCTCACGCGGCGACGTCGTCGCGGGGCTCGGTGTCGTCGGCCGGGCCGTCACGACTGCGCTTTCGAATGCCGGGTTCGCGTACACGACGATCGACGTCGGGGATGACCCTACCGTCGACGTGGTCGGCGATGCGACTGACCGGGACGTCCTCCGCGAGGCGGGCATCACGGACGCCGGCACCATCGTGCTCGCGCTGCCGGACGACACGGCTGCGATCTACGCGACGTCGCCATCCGCGAACTGAACCCGCGGATCGAGATCATCGCCCGGGCGAACGAACACGAGAACGTCTCGAAGCTGTACCGTGCCGGCGCGGACTACGTGCTGTCGCTCGCGGCCGTGAACGGGCGGATGCTCGCGTCGATCGTTCTTGAGGAGGAGATCCTCTCTCCGGGGACGCAGCTGAAGCTCGTCCGGACGACGGCCCTAGGCGCCGTCGGCACGTCACTCGCCGACGCGGACATCCGCAACAGGACGGGCTGTACCGTCGTCGCCGCCGAACGGGACGGAAAGGTGGTTACGAACCCCGAGGCGTCGTTCGTGGTCGAAGCCGACGACGAGCTCGTGGTCGCCGGTACGGACGAGAACATCAGCCGGTTCCAGCGACAGTTCGTGTCCTAACCCATCGGTCGGCGTCGACTCCAGTTCGACGGCGACGTGAAGCTGCGTCGGGTGCTGTTCCGTCGCTGCAACCTGACCACCCCTATATATGCAAGCGGGTTCAAACCGTTCTATGGCGCCATCGCACGTCCTCGTCCCGCTCGACGGGTCACCGTTGGCCGACGAGGCACTCCGGCAGGCGCTCGCGCTCTTCGACTGCCGGGTGACGGTCCTGAACGTGGTGACGCCGCTCGATGCGGCGATGAGCGAGGGCGGCGTCCTCGAACCCGGCGAGAAGCGTCGCGCGGCCGCACGCGAGCGGGCCGACCGCATCGTCGAGCGGGCACGGACACAGGCGGCCGCGGCTGACCGGACGGTCGAGACGGTGGTGGAGACGGGCGACCCAGCCGAGGCCATTCTGGCGTACGTCGACGCTCACGAAGTCGACCACGTCGTGATGGGCGGTCACGGCGGCGAGCGGAACGAGATCGCCCGTCGGCTGCTCGGCACCGTGGCGACGAGCGTCGTCGGCGACTCTCCCGTGACCGTGACGGTCGTTCGCTGAGACCGTCTCAGGCGAGCACCGCGGCGAACGCCTTGTAGAGGCCGAACCCGATCGCGATCGAGCACACGAGCGTAACCAGCCAGAAGGCAAGCGTCACGCCGATCTTCCGCCGCGAGACGCCCGCCGAGCCGCCAGCGAGCCCGCCACCGATGACGCCGGAGATGATGATGTTGTTGAACGAGATGGGGATGCCCAGCGCGATGGCCAATTGGGCGATGATGAACCCCGGAACGAGCGCGGCGATCGATCGGCGGGCGCCCAACTGTGCGTATTCGCGGGAGGTCGCCTGCAGCAGCTTCGGCGCGCCCATCCATGCGCCGGCGAGGATGCCGGTCGCGCCGAGCGCCAGCAGGACGATGCCGGGCAGGCCGAGTTCGGTCCCGTAGAGGTTCTCGAGCGGGCCGGTCGCGAGTCCGACCTGACTCCCGCCGCTGGAGAAGGCGACGACGCTTCCGAGCAGCACGAGGAACGTCCGGATGCCGTCCTCGGCGGACGCCTGTGTCCGCCGGCGGATGAACTGAAACCCAGCCGCGGCGGCCACGAGCGTCACGAGTACCGCCAGCGAGTCGACGCCGGCGACTGTCGGTGTCGCGGCCTGTCGGCCGATGAACCCTGCGAGGGAACTCTGGGACGCCTCGGGCGGCGAGGGGATGACGCCGAGCTGGACGTTGGCGATGATGCCGCCGACGACCGCCGCGAGCAGCGGGACGCCGACGGTCTCCGGGATGTCGTCGCGGCGGAGGATCGTGGCGGTGACGTAGGCGAGCCCGCCCGACACCGGCGGCACGAGCGCCCAGAAGAGCGCGATACGACGGTAGGTGTCGATGGCGGGGGCGCCGCCGAGCGAAAGCCCGACGCCGACCATCGCGCCGGTTGTCGCGAACGCCGCCGGGACCGGATAGCCGGTGTAGACGCCGAAGGTCATGAACCCGGTCGCGGTCAGCAGGCCGGCCGTCGCCGCGAGCGACGTGATCTGAACGCCGTTGATGAGCCCCGCGCCGACCGTCTCGGAGATCGCCCCACCCTGCGTGAGCGCGCCGAGGGCGGCGAGGATGCCGATGAGAAAGGCCGCCCGCATCGTCGAGATCGCGTTGGCACCGATCGCCGGCGCGAAGGGTGGCGAGTTGCTGTTGGCGCCGAGCGCCCACGCCGTCGCGAGGCTGGTGAGCGTCGCTAGCACGACGAGCGCCCAGAAGACGACGCCCGCCACGGTCAGGCGCCTCTACGGACGGGCGTCCGAGTCATGCACCTGCTTCGATAGTCGGGTGTATTAACCTTCGTCCGCCAACCTCACCCCCGTACCCGTCTTGTTCCACAGATCCTTCGTGATGACCGACGAGTCGAAAAAGGTCACCGCTCGAAGCTCTCGCGAGACCGGGCGATTGCCTCGCGTGCGGCCTCGACCTCCTCATCGCTCCACGACCCGACCGCGATGGGATCCTTCTCGCTAGCCAGCCGTGCGAGCAGGTCGTCGAAGGACTCGTCCGGCTGCTTAAGACGCTCGAGTTTCTCCTTCGTGGCGTTGGAGACCCGGATGCTCGAATCTACGTGCATATGTCGTGTATGCACGCTCAACCCTGTTTCGCCGCGTTCCGTCGGGTGCTGGTGGGCGTCGAGTAGGCCAGCCACGTCTTTACTCTCGATACCGAGTAGCTATCCGGGCATCTGCGAACGAAGACGATCGCTCACAGGATGAGCGCAAAGAGGAGGTAGGACCCCACGACTGAGAGCGTCGGCGTGAGGATCCACAGGACGACGATCTGCATCGTCGCTGTCGGGTCGAACAGGCTCTCGGCGGTCAGCTCCTCAATGTCTTCTTCGCCGATCGGTGGCACCGCCGGCTTGTCCTGCTGTGTCTCCGTGTCCTGTGTCTTCCCCTCTGCGAGCTCCCCCACGGTCGGCCCGGTCGGCTCGTCGCCCTCGGTCGAGGGAGCGGCAAGCGCGTCGGCCGTGAGTCCCGGGCCCGGTTTGCCCTTGGCCGGCGGCGTTGCGAGCTCCGCGAGCGTGGCGGCACGACTCGCACGGCCCCAGCCGAGGCCGATGATACAGCAGGTCGTGCTCACGGCGAGACTCGCGGGAATGCCGTATTACGAGAGGACGGTGATGATCGTCGCGCCGACGGTGGAGACGATGAGCGCCGCCAGAATCGGGAGGTCGGTGATGCCGTCACCGACCGTCGCCAATGTACGCCGAGCGATGGTGAACCCGCCGAGGCTGATGGCCGCGACCGCGAGGAGCACGCCCTGATCGATACTGAGCGCGCCGTTGCCGC
Source organism: Halorubrum sp. CBA1125 (assembly GCF_009742825.1). GTDB lineage: Archaea > Halobacteriota > Halobacteria > Halobacteriales > Haloferacaceae > Halorubrum. Next base: position 1,738 of record NZ_WPCE01000019.1, on the reverse strand, counting down.
CGAGCGGCGCGACCGCGTTCGCGGCGTTCGAGGCCCCCGCGCTGAAGCCCATGTAACAGGCGATGCCGAGCACTAGTGCCGACCCGACGAAATCACGCGGTGCCGCATTCCTGTTGAATCGGACGCGCGGGAGCCGGCCCGAGCGGTCCACCTGAAGCAACTGCCGTTCGAGCCGCGTAAAGGAGAGGCGGGCCTCGAGTTGCGGATAGACGTACCGTCCGATGACCGCTCCCACTCCGAGCCCGATGAGCGGCGCGACGATCCACGCCGAGACGATGGTGAACATCAGCACCTCGTTGAGCGAGCCCGTCGCGAGCCCCAGGCCAACGATCGCCCCCACAGCCGTCATCGAGGTCGAGGCGGGGACGGCATAGATGTTTGAGACCAGCATCGAGGCCCCGGTGAAAAACAGGACGCCGACACCGGCCACGGGCGTGAACTGTGCGGCCGGCACGATCCCCTCGCTCATGGTCACGATGACGTTGCGGCCGACCGTCCACGCGCCAAGGAACGCAAACACGCTGAAGAGTGCTGCTGCGGTTGCCTTCTTGACGAGCTTGCTCCCGACGGCCGGCCGGAACGCGACGCCGGTTGACGAGCCGCCGATGTTGAACCCGACGAACGCGGCGACGAGCAGGCCAACGATGACGAGCAGTGAGACCATGAAGACAGTCGTATAGACCTTGTTTCAGGTACAGACATATCGGCCTGTTTATCTGTATTTACGGTCGTACAACCGGTCGGCGGCTTTATCCGACAGCTGAAACTATCCTTATCGTATGACCGAACAGCCCGTCGACGTCGAGCCAGCAGGGCAGAACGTCGCTGGTGAGACGCCGGCAGCGGAGCCGGAAGCCGTCACCGACGAGACGACGGTCCACGACGACGTCGAGGCAGTACCTGAAACGGAAGCTGGCCGAGCGAGTCGGAGACCGACAGGAGCTGCTCATTCCGACCGGGGAATCACCCTTCGAGAACGCGAGTCTCAGCAAGCCATAACACCAATCCCTTAGTGGATATCGGGGGACGTCTAAGTATGCCAAATCAGTCTAAAGATGACGTTCGTGTTTGGCTTGTCGAACGGACATACTCCGATGACGAGCAGAACCTGATCATCCTCACCTACGCAACACCCGATGGAGAACAGTACTATCGGAAGGAACGAGCACTAACCTCATTCACCGACGTCCGAGATACGACAGCAGCAGTCGATGTTGAACCCGACAATCTCGGCATGGTTGATGACCCCGACCTCCAAGAACAATACGCGGCCGAAGCACAGCGAATGCAGGAAGTCCACGACCCGGACGACGTGATCTGATGCCCATCAGTAGACAGGGCCCGGGCCACGGGTTATGTCGGAGTAGGCCCTACACGGGGAAATGCGCGAACTCGTCTTCGCCCTCGAATATGAGCCGGGCTGCAACAGGGTGGCGGACGTCCTCGTCGACCACCCCACGCCCGCGTCCACGCGCTCTCACTGCACGCCACTGCCAAGCGTCTCTGGCGGGTCGACCATGCCATCGGAACTCCTGAGGCGCTCGACGCCATCAAGGACGCATTTCTCAACGGCGACTACTACGCTGACTGTCTCGCCACCGAGGATTGCGGCGCCACGCAGACGACTCGTGTGCTGGATCGGACGGACGACACGCTCGTCCTCTACTCCGACTGGGAGCGCACTCCCACCTGCGCGTCCGTTCCCCCACATCGCTCGCGACCACCTCGGCGACGGCGT
>NZ_WPCE01000310.1 GCF_009742825.1 Halorubrum sp. CBA1125 | reverse complement strand
GGTCGCCGCGGCGGTCGGCGGTCCCGGCGGACGCGGCCGGTGTCGCCCCGTTCCCGCCGTCGGCGCGGCGAGTCCCGTCGCGCATCCGACCGGCGTAGACCGTGACGAGCGGGCCGCACATCCCGATGCAGTGGGCGCCGCCGAGCAGCCCGATGGCGAGGAACAACAGGACGTCGGTCCCGAGAAGCGTCGAGAGGTCCATGAACGGTCAGTCACCGAGGGTTGGAGTCGCGTGCGGTAATGGGTTTCGTCGGTCGACGCGGCCGAGCGCGGCGGCAGTCACCCGTCACTCCTCCACGAAGACCGTCGCGTACATCCCGCCGGTCTCGTGGGGGATGCACACGTAGTCGTAGCGGCCGGGAACCTCGAACGTGTGGGTGAACCGGTCGCCGCTCTCCAGCCGCCCGCCGAAGTCGTCGGCCCACGCCTCGCGGGCGGCCTCCTCGCTGTCGTACCCACCGGAGGCGAAGTACGCGGCCTCGTCGGGGATCCCGCCCTCGTAGGCCGTGACGGTGTGTGCGCGCGCGCTCGTGTTCTCCCAGACCACGGTCTCGCCCACGGTCACCGTCAGCTCCGCCGGGCGATACGCGCTCGCGACCATCCCCACGTCGCGGGCCGGTTCGCCGTCGTCCGGCTCGCCGTCGACGCCGGCACAGCCGGCGAGGGTCGCCAGCGTCGCCGCGGTTCCGGCGGCACCGGCCCGTCGGAGGACCCGTCTGCGGTGCATACCCGACGTGAGGACTCCTGTCGTTTCAATATCGCGGTCGTCCCCGTCGCGCGAGAAGGGTCCACCTCCCGTGAGGAGGCGACCCCGCCGGGTCCCCGCGCCGCCGTCCGCACCGTCGCCGAAAAACAAGCGCTAAACCCGCGGCGGCGGTGTGACGGGGTATGAAACAGGCCATCGTCGCCCGCGCGGACCTCGGCATGGGCGAGGGGAAGCTCGCCGCGCAGGTCGCGCACGCGTCGCTGTCGGCGTACCAGGACGCGGGACGGCGCGCCCGCAAGAAGTGGCAGGGCGAGGGACAAAAGAAGGTCGTGCTCAAGGGCGACTCCGAGAGCCAGCTGTTCGAGCTGGCCGACAAGGCCGACAGGGAGGGGCTCCCGTACGCGATCGTCCGCGACGCCGGCCACACCCAACTGGAGCCGGGGACGGTCACCGCGCTCGCGGTCGGCCCGGGCCGGGACGACACCGTCGACCGCGTGACTGGCGACCTCTCGCTGTACTAGATGGCTCCACCGCACGCGCTCCGCGAGGCGCACCCGATCGAGCGGGCGGTCGGCGTGGCGTACTACGTCAGCGACGCCGACGGGATCGGGGGGGCGACTGCGAGAGTCTCCCGACGACTTCCGTGTCCGCGAGCTGGAGGCGTTCGAGCCGGCGCCGCTCGACGCCGATCCGGGGAGCTACCCCGAGCTGGTCGTCCGCGTCACGCTGCGCGACTGGGACACGAACGACTTCGCGCGCCGGATCTCCGACGCGCTCTCGATCAGCCGCGAGCGCGTCTCGTGGGCGGGCACCAAGGACAAGCGCGCGGTCACCACACAGCTTTTCACCCTCCGCGGCGCGGACCCCGAAGACCTCCCCGAGATCCGCGGCGCCGAGATCGAGCCGATCGGCCGCGCCGGCCGCGGGCTCTCCTTCGGCGACCTCGCGGGCAACGCCTTCGAGATCCGCGTCGCCGACGCGGTCCCAGCGGCCCCGGCGCGCGTCGCCGACGTGACCCGGGACCTCCGGGCGTTCGCGGGCGGAAACGAACGCGGCGATCCGGACGGGAACGGGGCGGACGCCGGTGGTATCGAGGCGGACGCTGACGAGAGCGAAATCGTCGACGGCGCGACCGTCGGCGTTCCCAACTACTTCGGTCAGCAGCGGTTCGGGAGCCGCCGCCCCGTCACGCACGCCGTCGGGCTCGCGACCGTCCGGAACGACCCGCGGGAGGCGGTCCGGCTGTACGCCGGCAACCCCGCCGAGACCGAGCCGGACGACACCCGAGCCCGCGCGCGATCGCGTTGACGACGCGTTCGGAGTCGACGGCAAAAGCGGGTCGACGGCC
>NZ_WPCE01000338.1 GCF_009742825.1 Halorubrum sp. CBA1125 | reverse complement strand
CCTCCCCTACGGGAGCGTCGCGCCCGCGTCGAGAGGGGCGACGCGGTCCGGGTGCAGGTCCGCGAGTCCGCGGCACCGTGGACCGACCGGCGCCCCGAACTGGACGGGACGGTACGCGTCGAGAACGGCCTCGTCGCGCTCGAACCCGGGTCGGGAACGCGCGTGGACGTCCGCGACGACGAGGCCGCCAGGGAGCTGTCGGGGATGCTCGACCTCCTCGACATGGAGCCGCCGGACGGCTGGCGCGCGGTCTGGCAGCCCCCCCGCGGTCGACGCCGGAACGGCGGCGCTCGAAGCCGGGCTGGACCGGGCGGTCGAGAGCGCGTCGGCGCTCGGTGAAGCCCTCGGGGACGACCCGGCGGTCGGGGACGACGGGGGTGACGCTCCGCCCCCGGCGGTCGAGCGCCTCGACGCCCTCGACGACGCGACGCTCCGCGAGGAGCCGGTCGCGGCGCCCGACGCCGGGTGCTGGGTCTGGTTCGGCCGCGAGAGCCGGTTCGCGCTCGACGACCGGCGCCGCGAGGTGACGGCGACGATGCCGGGCCACCACCGGGTGAAGGCCGGGTCGGCGGACGCGTCCGCGGGTGTCGACCTCGCGGAGGCGCTGTGTGACCCCGATCCGGACGCCGACTTCCCGTTCGCGGTCGTGACGGACGCGCTCGGCCCCGCCGTGGGGGACGCGCTCCGGATCGACCACGGGAAAGCCCGACGGGCGGCTGATCGCCCTCGGCGAGGGAACCGTCACCGACGTCGACGCCGACGGGACCGTCACCGTCGAGCGCGAGATCAAAAGCAGCGGGACCTACGACGGGCTCGGCGTCGCCCGCGAGGCCGGCGACGTGGCCGTGACGAGCCTGAAGGAGGGGCGCTGGTGGTACCCGACGACGTACCGTGGTCAGGACGGGGCGGTGCGCGGGACCTACGTCAACGTGTGCACGCCGGTCGAGGTGTTCCCCGACGCCGCCCGCTACGTGGACCTCCACGTCGACGTCGTCAAGCGGCCGGACGGGACGGTCGCGCGCGTCGACGACGACGCGCTGGACGACTCCGTCGCCGCGGGGCACACCCCTGCGCCGCTGGCCGAGAAGGCGAGATCGGTCGCGTCGGCGCTGGAGAACGCTCTGTAGGCGGAACTCGGAGTGCGTTAAAAGTGGTTCGCGGACTCGGTCTCGTGTTTGAGCTCGCCGCCGCGGCCTCCCTCGACCGTCGAGGCCCCCTGGTCGCCCGAGGACGCGGTCCGGACGGTCACGTCCGTGACCTCCTCGAAGTCCATGATCAGGTCGCGGCGGATGTTGTCGGCGGTGACGTTCGAGATGCCACAGCCCGAGCAGGTGCCGCCGAGCTCGACGACGACCTCTCCGCTCTCGGCGTCCGCCTCGCGCACGACGCTCGTCCCGCCGTGCATCTGGATGATGGGCATCTGCCCGACCATCCACTCCTCGACACGCTCCGCGAGGCTGTCGTCGCTCATTGTCGATCGGTGGCACCCGAGCCTATGGAAGCTTGCGGTTTCCGAGGTGACTGAAGCAACGAAACGAACTGTGTAATCGTCGATCCTGCGGAAACGCGGCCGCGGAACCGTTTCCGATCACTCCGGGGGTCGGTCGTCGCGGTCGTCGGTGGGCTCCGACTCGTTCGGGAGCCGGGTCGGGTCCGCCGCGTCGTCGCCGTGGAGCGAGTCGTCGCGTTCGAGCGCGTACAGCAGGGGG
>NZ_WPCE01000349.1 GCF_009742825.1 Halorubrum sp. CBA1125 | reverse complement strand
GCGCCCGGATCGGGGCCGGACGCCGATTCGTCCGTGCCCGCGTCCGCGGCGTCTGCTCCGGCGTCGGTCTCCGTCCTCGCGGCGGCACCGCCGGCGTCCGACCCGTCGTCGTTCGCGCGCCGGCGGTACCCCGCGACGCTCCCCGCGATGAGCACGGCGGAGACCACGATCGCCGCCGCCAGCATCCCCCACGGCGGACTCTCCGTCTCGGTCGGTCCGTACACGACCGCGACCTGCTCGTCCGGACCGAACGTGCGCGGTCCCTCGATTATCACCGCGTTGTCCCGGAGGGGGACCGTCGCTCCCGGCGTTCCGGTGACCGTGTATCCCTCCGGCGTCGTCACCTCCAGCGTCTGGCCGTCCGCGAGCGACCGGAGCCACGTGCCGCCCTCGGGCGTCGTCAGCGCGTCGCCCAACACGAGGTTCTCGCCCTCCACGGCGAGAAACTCCGTCCAGACGAAGGTGAGCCGGAGCTCTCCCACGGCGGCCGTCTCCTCGTTGCCCACGTCGAACTCCTCCGTGTCCTGGTGGACCAGCACCTCTCGTTCGACGTCGGTCACCTGCATCGTCCGGTCGACGTTCCGGTTCGCCTCCCGGGCGAACCCCTCGAACAGGGCCGCCTCGGGACCCACGTCGCCCTCGAGGAACCGGTCGCCGGCGGTCTCGAACGCCGCCGTCTCGTTCGCGTCCGCGAGCGCGTACCGGACCGACACCTCCCACCGCGCGTCGCGGTCGGAATTCAGGTCGACGCGGATACGCGTCGCGGTCGGCGGGTCGAAGGCGTCGTCGATCTGGGCGACAGGCGCCGTGGACGTCGCCGTCGCGGTCGCTCGATCGGTGACCGACTGCGAGGCGGAGTCCGACCGCCAGACGGCGACGAGTGGCTGTTCGGCGTCCGCCTCGGCGGCGACCGCGGCGGTGGAGGGGGCCGTCGAGAGCGCGTCGTCCCCCGCGACGGCGCCGGTCCCGCCCGCGGGGCGACGACCAGCACCGCCGCGAAGAGGACGCGGAGCGCGGGGATCCGCATACGATCAGGGGTCTCGTGCGCCCGGCAAAACGCTTTCCATAGCCGGCATCCGAAACGGTCGGGACTCCTCGCGGCGTTCGACCGCCGCCGCGCGGTCCCGTCCGGTGAGGTGGATTTTTTGTACCTCCCCGTCAACCGGACTCTGATGAGAGCCCTCCCGACCGCCGTCGCGGTGCTGCTGCTGATCGCGTCCGTCGCCGGCGCGGTCGGTCCGGTCAGCGCCGGCGCCGTCGCGTTCCCCGCCGTCGACGAGCCCGCTCCGGACCGACCGCAGGTAGACGACGAGAACCGCACGTTCCGGACGCTGTCGACGGCCAACGAGACGCCCGCCCGCGCCGGAACCACCGTTCGGGGTGCGAACCTCGGCTCGGCGCTCGACCTCTCGGTCGACGACGCGGACGCGGCGATAGAGACCGCCGCGATCGTCCGCGCGGTCGAGA
>NZ_WPCE01000284.1 GCF_009742825.1 Halorubrum sp. CBA1125 | reverse complement strand
CCCCAGCCTCGGCGGACGGGTCGGCGCGGGGCGGTGCGGTCCGGCGCCGATCCCGCGATCGCTCCGTCGACTCGGCGGCTCCTTTCAGAGCACCGTCGGGCTCGCGAGCACTCCGGCCACGAGGATCAGCGCCACGGAGAGCCCGGCGGCGCCGTAAAAGAAGGGCTTGGCCTCGCGGGCGGGCTCGCGGAGCTTCCCGACGTCGAGCCCGTCGGTCAGCTTCGCGCTCCCGACCTCGACGAGCCCCGTGATCAGGAGCCACAGCGCGATCATCGTCACCACCAGGTGGCCGCGAGGGGTGCCCGTGAGCGCCGCGGGGGTGTACTGCGTGCCGGCCATGTGTCCGCCAGAGGCGACGAACGCGACCGCCCCGACGCGGGTGATCCACCGGAGCTTCCCGACGATGCCGGCGAGGACCTCGCCGCCGACGTCGCCCCGGAGCGCCGCCGGCAGGATACCGAGGGTGACGAACAGCACGCTGCCGGTCCAGAGGACCGCGAAACCGACGTGGACCGACCACATGATCGGGTCGAGAACGTTCATACCCACCGTTCGGCCCGCGGCGACTTATATATCGACGGGACGCGGTCAAGGAGAGAGACGCGGCCGCGGATACCGGCGACGGCTTTTAAATATCCCACGACCGTACGTCCCCACATGGCCCTACTCCAGAAGCTCAAGGAAAAGCTCGGATTCGGGAGCGGTCCGACAGAACGCGAGGACACGAACGCGGAAGTGACCGTCGAGCACGAACCGGAGGCGGCGGCCGGGAGCACCGACGAGGCCGTCCCTGGCGCCGACGAGGCCGTCTCCGATGACGACGAGGCCGCGGACGACTCGAGCGCCGTCGCCGCGGAGACGGACGCCGCGGCTTCGACGGAGTCGCTGGTCGACGAGGAGGCGGCGTCGGACCCCGACGAGGCGGCCGAGCCAGCCGAGGCGGCCGAGCCCATCGAGACGGCGGAAGACGAGAGCGACGAGACGGCCGTCGACGAGGACGACGCCGGCGCCGACGTCGAGAATCTCAAGGGGATCGGCCCGGCGTACGCCGAGCGACTCGCCGAGATCGGCATCGAGACGGTCGAGGACCTCGCGGCGGCCGACCCCGGCGCGGTCGCCGAGGGCGCGAACGTCGGCGAGAAGCGCGCCCAGACGTGGATCGAGCGCGCCGGCGAGTTCTGACTCGGGCGTCCGCTGACTGCCACACGCGGCAGCCGACCGACCACAACTGTTTCCTCGTCGCCGCCGAAGCGGGTCACATGCAGCGATCGGTACGCACCGACCGGGACCGGTTCCGCGCGGTCGCCGCCGCGGCGCCGCCGGACGCGCGCGTCCCGGTCGAACTCCGGGTCGTCGTCGACGACCCGTTCGCCGCCTATCGACGCGCCCGGAACGGCCCCGGCGGCTTCTTCTACGAGACGACCGGCGGGCAGTCCGGGTGGGGGTACTTCGGGGTCGATCCGGCGGAGCGGCTGACCGCCTTCGGCGACGCGGTCGTCGCCGATCGCCCCGGTCGGGACTCGGCTGACGCGCGCGGTTCGTCCCCCACCGGCGACTACCGGCGTCCCGCGCCGACGCTCGCGGCGCTGGAGGGACTCGTCGAGGGGGAGGCCCTCGCGCGCGGCGACTGCGAGGTGCCGTACCCCTGCGGCGCCTTCGGCTGGCTGTCGTACGACGTCGCCCGCGAGCTGGTCGTTCCCGCCGGCACCGCCGGACGGGCCAGGGGCGGTCGACGACCGCGGGCTCCCTCGGCTCCAGGTCGGCCTCTTCGACCGGGTCGCCGCGTGGGAGTGTCCGGTCGACGGGGACTCGCCCGTCACCCTCCGCGTGACCGCCTGCCCGCGCGTGCCGGCCGGGGTCGACGACCGGAGCGCCGACCGCGACGCCCTCGACGCGCTGTTCGAGGCCGGGAGCGCGCGCGCGAGCGACCTGATCGACCGGATCGAGACCGGCGATCCGGACGTCGGTCCGCGCCCGACGCAGACGCCGCGACCACGACCTTCGAGAGCGACGTCGGCCGCGCGGGGTACGCCGACGCGGTGCGTCGGGTCAAAGCGCGCGTCCGAGCCGGCGACACCTTCCAGGCGAACGTCTCCCAGCGGCTCCGCGCGCCCGCCGCGGTCCACCCCGTCGAGGCGTACGACGCGCTCCGGTCGGTGAACCCCGCGCCGTACTCCGGGCTCGTCGAGTTCTCTCGGGGGGACCGCGGCGTCGACCTCGTGAGCGCGAGCCCGGAGCTGCTTCTCGAACGCCGCCCGCCGGCCGACGCGCTCGGCGCGGAACCGCGAGACGCCGTCGACGTCGACGGCGACCCGGACCGCGGCGCTCGGCTCCGCACGGAACCCATCGCGGGGACCAGACCGCGCGGCGAGACGCCCGAGGCGGACGCGGCGCTGGAGGCGGAACTGACCGGCGACGAGAAGGAGCGCGCGGAGCACGCGATGCTCGTCGACCTGGAACGCAACGACCTCGGGAAGGTCTCCCGGTTCGGGACGGTCGACGTCGCGGAATACCGCCGCGTGGACCGCTACAGCGAGGTGATGCACCTCGTGAGCCTGATCGAGGGGGCGGCCCGCCCCGACGTGGGGCTCGCCGACGCGATCGCGGCG
>NZ_WPCE01000332.1 GCF_009742825.1 Halorubrum sp. CBA1125 | reverse complement strand
GGCCGACGAGACCGCGCGAACCGGCGGGCCACGGGTGCCGGAGCCCCCGGCGAGCGTGCAGGTCGCCGCGGCGTGCCGGTCGGTTCTCCCGGGCCGGCCGGCCACGGATCGACCGATCACGGCGATCGGTTCGATCGCGGTGCGTCCGCGGCGAACCCGGCCAGTCCTGCCGGCGCGCTCGACGCGGCCGACGACGACACGGGTGACGAGACCGACGAGAGCGACGCGGCCGTCGCCGACGACGCCGGATTCCGGTGGGGACCGCGGCCGGCCGACGCGGAAGACAAGGGTTGATACGAGCCCGGGCGAACCGTCGCCCATGCGAATCTCCGATCGGGGGTACGGCGAGGAGGGTCGGGAGCGGCTCACGCTCGTCCCCGAGAACGTCGACGACCTCTGGCACCTCGCGCACGTCCTCGAACCCGGCGACCGCGTCGAGGGCGACACCACCCGCCGGATCCAGCGGAACGACGACCAGATGCGCGACACCGGCGGCCAGCGCGAGCACATCTTCGTCACCCTGGAGGTCGGGGACGTCGAGTTCGCGCGGTTCGCCAACCGCCTCCGCGTCTCCGGGGTGATCGTCGAGTGCTCCCGGGAGGACCAGCTCAACGCCCACCACACGCTCAACGTCGAGGAGCACGACGAGATCACGGTCGAGAAGCACTTCAAGCCGGACCAGACCGAGCGGCTGGAGGCCGCGACGGAGGCCGCCGAGAACCCCGACGTGGCGATCGCGACCGTCGAGGAGGGCGCCGCGTTCGTCCACACCGTCCAGCAGTACGGCACCGAGGAGTACGCCTCGTTCACGAAGCCGACCGGGAAAGGCGAGTACTCCCGGCCGCGCGAGGAGCTGTTCGCCGAGCTCGGCGACGCGCTCGCGCACCTCGACCCCGACGCGGTCATCCTCGCCGGCCCCGGCTTCACCAAGCAGGACGCCCGCGACCACATCGTCGAGGAACACCGCGACCTCGCCGACCGGATCACGGTCGTCGACACCTCCGCCGCCGGCGACCGCGGCGTCCACGAGGTGCTCAAGCGCGGCGCGGTCGACGAGGTGCAAAAGGAGACCCGGATCTCGAAGGAGGCGAGCCTCATCGACGAGCTGACCGAGAACATCGCGCAGGGGGCGAAGGCGACGTACGGCCCCGACGACGTCGCGGAGGCGGCCGAGTTCGGCGCGGTCGAGACCCTCCTCGTGGTCGACGAGCGGCTCCGCACGGAGCGACAAGGCGACGGCGACTGGGCGATCGACGTCAACGAGGTGATCGAGTCGGTCGAACGACAGGGCGGCGACGTCGTCGTCTTCTCCTCCGAGTTCGACCCCGGCCAGCAGCTCGCGAACCTCGGCGGGATCGCGGCGATCCTCCGGTACCGGCTGCAGTGAGGAACGCGAGCAGCGCGACTGTTTATAACTGAACGCAGCGGTGCGGCGGCGCGCCTGGGAGCGGGCCGGAGGCCCGCGACCGGAGCGCGAGGGATGCGGTGAGCGCTCGAAGAGCGCGAACCGCGAGGCTGGGGACGGCGTGAGGTGCTGTGCGGTGCCGTTCGGGTCGGGACCCAAAGGGGCAGCCGTGAGGGCGAAGCCCGGCGACGTAAGGACCGCAGACCGTGAATGAAGTGAACGGTCGAGGACCACAGCGAGCCGCGCGAGTCCTCACGGCTGGGGCTTTGGTGAGTGTTCTTCCCCGGTGGCCACCGACCCATCTCGAACGTCCCGAGTTCGCTCAACTATCCCTCTATCGTACCACTAGC
>NZ_WPCE01000333.1 GCF_009742825.1 Halorubrum sp. CBA1125 | reverse complement strand
GACGCGCTGACCGGCGGCGTGGTGGTCCGGTGGCGCCGCCCTCGTCGGGAGCGACGGCGTCGACCGGGGCGGGAGGCTTTTTCACCGCGGGGGTGGTATCGACTGGTATGATATCGCTCGACGAGGCCGTGACGGCCCGACTGGAGTCGCACGGGGAACGCTTCGAGGTACTCATCGACCCGGACGCCGCGCTGGCGATGAAACGCGGCGAGTTCGAGGGCGACTTAGAGGACGTCATCGCGGCCGAGGACGTCTTCGAGAACGCCTCTCGGGGCGACCGTCCGGCGGAGGAGGACCTCGAGACGGTGTTCGGGACGACCGATCCCCTGGAGATCATCCCGCAGGTCGTCGAGAAGGGCGAGATCCAGATCACCGCCGAGCAGCGCGAGGAGATGCAAGAGCGAAAGCACAACCAGCTCGTCAACACCATCACGCGAAACGCCGTCAACCCGCAGATGGACGACTCGCCGCACCCGCCGGAGCGCATCGAGCGCGCCCTGGAGGAGGCGGGGTTCCAGGTCGACCCGATGGAGCCGGTCGAGAACCAGGTCGACGACGCGCTCGAGGCGCTCCGTCCCGTGATCCCGATCCGGTTCGAGGAGGTGACGATGGCGGTCCAGCTCCCGGCCGACTACGCCGGATCCGGGCAGGCGCGCGTTCGGGAGTTCGGCGACCTGGAGCGCGAGGAGTGGCAGAACGACGGGTCGTGGGTCGGCGTGCTCACGTTCCCCGCGGGGCTCCAGAACGACCTGTACGACCTCGTTAACGAGGTCACCTCCGGCGAGGGCGACGTGCGGGTCATCAAGGACAAAGACGAGCTCCGGACCCGGTGAGGAGCGGACGGCGCCCGTTACGTTGATACGGTGGGACCGCTAACTACCAAGTAGCAAATGCGGCGTGACTACTTCGACCTCACCGTCGAGGGCGTCGGAGACGACCCCGACGATCGGACGACGCCCTTGGTCCGTATCGACTTCCACGGACCGGAGGGGCTGTTGCGCGACCGCCTCTCCGGCACGGACGGCGACCTCCTCGAGGCGGCCGAGATCGACGTCGCGTTCCGGCTCCGCGAGCCGCTCGGAGAGGCGGACGACCCGGAGGGCGTCGTCGGCGTGACGAACCGGTACACCGGCGACTTCGTGCTCGAACTCAACGAGACGGCGACGGACGTGCTCCCCTTCATCCACGCCGCACGGGACTCCGTCGACGACGAGGACGCCCACTACCGCGTCGAGATCGACGTCGACGGCGAACGGCTCGTCTCCTACGATAAGGACACCTTCCTCGTGTACGACCACGAGGGGAACCTGCTGCGGAGCGAGAGCCTGATCCCCTCCGGCGTCGAACTGTAGGCCGAACCCGTGTGGCGGTGAAGTCTCTGCGTCTCCGTTTCCCGCACGACCGTCCCGGGTCGGCGCCCCGGGCCGCTACGCGAATCCGAACGCGACCGCGTCGCCCGGAGCGAGCCCGAACGCCTCGTCGCCCCGCCCGTCGTTGACGTCGCACTCCGCGTAGCCGTGGCTCCCGACGGTCACGAGTCGATCGCCGGGAGCGACGTCCGCGAAGGTGTCGACGACGGGGACCGGCTCGCCGTTCACGCGAACGCCGTCGCGTCCGCGCAGGAGGTCGCCGGGCACGTTCGTGATCGCGTTCCCGAAGTCGTCGACGACGAGCACCGTGGTCGCCCGCGTCGACCGCGCTGGCGGGAAGGTAGTACGTGGAGTTCGATGCCGGGAGGCGAGCCGCTGG
>NZ_WPCE01000334.1 GCF_009742825.1 Halorubrum sp. CBA1125 | reverse complement strand
CCGGATGTACCGCGGCGCGGCGGCGCGGACGTTCGTCGTCGACGGCGACGGCGGGTGGAAGCGGCGCGCACACGTCGCCGTCGAGGCCGCCCGCGAGGCGCGCTCGCGGAGGTCGCCCCCGGCACGCCCGCCTCGACCGTCCGCGCGGAGGCGCTCGCGGAGCTGGCCGCGTACGGCTTCGACCCGAACCCCGATCTCGGCGAGACGGGTGCGGTCCGAGACGTCGGACGCGGCGTGGGGCTGAGCCGTTGCGAGCCGCCGTCGCTCTCGGGCGGGACGGAGCTGTGTCCGGGCCACGTCCTCGTGGTCGATCCGGGCGTCGTCGACCCGGACGTCGGGAGCGTCCGGCTCGGCGACCTCGTCGTCGTCACCGAGGACGGCCACGCGGTTCTCGCGGAGCATCCGCTCGGGATCGTGCCGGAACGACGGTGAATCGGTCGGCGGCGGGGAGGGCAGTCGACGGGGAGAACATCGAGGTGGCGGAGGGCGTTGTCTCGAGGTCACTTCTCGCGGACGTCGGCGGCGGACGAGGCGGACGCGTCCGTCGACTCCGCCTCCTCCGGCGCCGGCTCGCTCGCCCCGCCGCCCCCGCGGAGCTGACGGGGGAGCAGCCCGGAGAGCAGTCCGCGGAGGATCCGGCCGGGATCGAGGAAGTACTGCGGGAGGATCACCATCGCGACGGCGACCACGAGCAGCCCCACGCCGAGCGCGACCTCGCCGGCGACGAGCCGGATCAGCGCGTAGTTCGCGAGCGGGAGGGCGAAGACGAGCGAGGCCGCCAGCCCGATCATGTCCATCAGCCCGAGTCGCATGCGAGGACGTATCGCCCGGGACCGAATAAGCGTGACGAGCCGTCGGTGTCCCACGGGGACCGTCGCGTCTCAGCGGGGCCGGTCGGTCCGGACCCAGAACGGCTATCCGTCGGCCGCCCGCAGGTCCGGTATGTTCACCGGCATCGTCGAGGACACTGGAACCGTCCGCGGTCGGACCGAGACCGCAGACGGGATTCGCCTCCGGATCGGCGTCGACGGCTTCGACGACCTCCGGCACGGCCAGTCGATAAGCGTCAGCGGCATCTGTCTCACCGTCGAGGAGTACGGACGAGCCGACGACGAACGCGGCGGCGACGCGGGGGACGCCGGAACTGGCTGGTTCGAGGTATTCCTCGCGAGCGAGACGGTCGCGAAGACGTACCTCGGCGACCTCCGGAGGGGCGACGCCGTCAACCTCGAGCGTGCGATGCCCGCCGACGGGCGGTTCGACGGCCACGTCGTGCAGGGCCACGTCGACACCGTCGCCGAGGTGACCGCGGTCGAACCGGTCGGCGAGGACTGGCGGTTCACCTTCGCGATCCCGGAGGGACACAGTCGCTACCTCGTCGACAAGGGCTCCGTGACGCTCGACGGGATCTCGTTGACGGTGGCCGAGAAGCGAGACGGCGCGTTCGACGTCGCCGTCATCCCGACGACTTACGAACTCACGACGCTCTCGGAGAAGGACGTTGGCGACCCAGTTCATCTGGAGGTCGACGTGATCGCGAAGTACGTCGAGAACATGCTGGAAGGGTACTAGGGTTTTCGTGGCGAGCGGACGGTATCGATTGGGTTCTCGATCGTGTTGGTTTCACTGGGCCTGACGGTGAAACAGCCGATCGTGAGAGGTACATATCCACTTTTTTCTCGTCGGGTTCTTCTCGTCACTTCGTTTCGCTTCGAGAACCGCTCCTCCGAAAACCCTGGACTGGG
>NZ_WPCE01000219.1 GCF_009742825.1 Halorubrum sp. CBA1125 | reverse complement strand
TCGTCGAGGGAGCGCGAGGCGCACGGGGCTCGACACGCCCGGTGCTCGTGGGAGCGGCGTCACCCCCAGACACGGTCGAGGAGACCCTGTCGCTCGCCGACGGCGCCATCGTCGGGACGGCGACCAAAACGCGGCGGCGAGACGACCGCGCCGGTCGACGCCGACCGGGTCGCGGCGCTGGTCGAGCGCGCCGACGCGGTCCGCTGACGGGCGCGCCGGCCCTGTCCCGTCTCGTCCCGGCCTGGCCTCGCCTGTCCGGGACTCACCGTCGCCCCGCCGGTCCGGACGCGGAACCGGGCCCCTCGTCCGGCCGCTCCGCGAGGAAGGCCGCGACCGCGTCTCGGGTCGGCAGACCGGGTTGGGTGAACCGCGCCGTGCAGTTGATCGCCGCGACCGCTGCCGCGAATCGGATCCCCTCCACGACGCCCGCGTCAGTGGCGATCCAGCGGTCGATCAGTCCGGCGATGAACGCGTCGCTCGCGCCGGTCGTGTCTTCGACGTCGACGTCGAACGCGTCGAACCGGCGGGGCTCGCCGTCGACGACCGCGGTCATCCCGTCCGCGCCGCGCGTGAGGACGGCACGCGGCCAGCCCGCGTCGGCCACCGATCCCGCGTCGGCCGCCGATCCCCCGTCGTCAGTCGATCCTCCGCCGTGAGGGCGCTCGCGTGTACCGTCTTCCGCGGCGGCCTGCATTGCCGCGATCCGCTCGACTGCCGCCTCGGGGCTCCCGAAGTACGCGGGCGCCGCGACGGCGCCGGCAACGAGGAGGTCGGCCCGGTGGATCAGCCGGTGGATCGTCGCCGGCTCGGTCCCGCGTCCGACGAGTTCCTCGACGGCTCCGGAGAGGTCGAACGCGAGCCGCGTCGCGGCCGGCCCGGAGTCGATCGTGTCGAGGACGGCTCGGGAGACGGCGTCCGGCGCGTACGCCGTGAGGAAGACGGCGTCCGCGTCCGCGACCGCGGCGCGCGCGGCCGCGTCCAGCCGAAGTCGACGGAAGCTCTCACCCGCGGTGACGATGGCCCGTTCGCCGTCCGGCGCCCGGAGGATCACCGACCGCGTCGACGCGTCCGATCCGGTGGCGACGTGGGTGGCGTCGACGCCGGTGTCGGCGAGGTTGTCGAGCGCACGACGGCCGTACGCGTCGTCGCCGACGCGACTCACGAGCGCGACGTCGCGGCCGAGGCGGTCGAGCGCGACGGCGACGTTCGCCCCCACGCCCCCGAACGCGGTGGTGACCTCGCGCGCGAACGCCCCGCCGTCCGGCTCCGGGAGGTTGCTGACGGCGTACCACTCGTCGACGGCCGCGGCCCCGATCGAGACGATCCGCGGGGACCGTCCCTCGTCGGCCGCCGGCCGCGCCGCTTCGTCGCGGCTCACGGCGACCCGTAAAACGACTCGTGGACGGCCATCGCCGCGTCCTCGGCGACGGGGCCCTCCACTACCGTCGTCCCGTCGGCGCGGCGGATCACCTCCGCACAGGGGATCGTCACCACGTCGCCCGCGAGCTCGTCGAGGGTCTCGCCGGCGACGCCGAAGACGACGCGACCGATCCCCGCGTAGTGGTTCGCGGTCGCGCACATCGGACACGGCTCGGTGCTGGCGTACATGGTGCAGGCCGCGCGCTCGTCGGGGTCGAGCTCTCGGGCCGCCCGGCGCGCGAGCGTCAGCTCGGGGTGAGCCGTCACGTCGTCGCTGGTGACGGTCTCGTTTTTCGCCTCCACCCGCACCGCGCCGTCGACGACGAGGAGCGCGCCGAACGGCGTGTTCCCCTCGGCCACGGCCGCCGCCGACAGCTCGATCGCCCGCTCGACGTGTGCGCGGTCGTCGGCGTCGTCGCCGGCCGACCGGTCGGAGTCGTCAGTGTCGTCGGTGCTGTCGGTGCCGTCATTCCCGTCGGGATTCCCCGTCCCGCCGTCGGTCAGCAACCGACCGTCGGCAGCGACGGTCGGCGGCCCTCGACTCCCGCCTCCGAGTGCGTCGTTCGGCATACGAGGAGCCTGCGCCTCCGAGTACCTAACGGTTCCTGCCGGCGTTGCGGTCCGAACGGGGTCGCGTCGGGTGTGCCACTGTGCCGCGCCGGGTGTGTCGCTGGGTGGGTCGCGCCTGATGTACCGCTGGGTGGGCCGCGCCGACCGCGCCGCTCACCGACCGATCGTCCCCTGCCGGGTGATCGGCGCGTCGGGGTCGACGAGGAACGCGACGAGGGTCGCGTCCCGCTCGGCGGTCACCGTCGGCGGCTCCACGGCTGACTCCGACTCCGAGGCCGCCGTCGACGGTCCAGCGGGGGTCGGCGACGACCCGTCGGGCGTCCACAGCAGGCTCTCCGTCGCGTCGAGCGTCACCCCGCCGATCTCGACGGCCCCGTCGAAGACGTACACGTATGCGTGTCGTCCGTCGATCGCGGGTAGCGTCACCGACGCGCCGGCATCGAGACGGACGTCGAAGCAGTCGACCGCGTTGCGCACGGTGAACGGGTGGTCCGAGCCGGCCGGCGCGAACACGCGCCGCCACTCGTTCGGCGTCGGATCCGGCAGCGGCCCGTGTTGGATCCCCGGGTCGAGGTCGAGGGAGTGCGGCCGGACGAATATCTGCAGCATCCGGAGCGGCGGGTCGTCCGCGAGCGTCTCCTCGGCGTGCCAGAACCCCCGGCCGGCGTTCATCACGAGCAGGTGGTCGGCGTCGGTGACGAGCGCGTTGTCCTCGCGGTCGTCGTGGCGCATCACGCCCGCTGGCACCCAAGAGACGATCTCCTCGTTCCGGTGCTGGTGCATCGGGATCAGCGTCCCCGGGTCCATGAACGACTCCACGACGGTCGAGAGCGGCCCGTACCCGTGGTCGTCGTGGGCAGGCCGGTTCCGTCCCGGGAAGTTGAACCGGGTGCGGAACGACCCCTGGTCGCGATACGCGTCCGATCGGGGTGCCGGGAACAGGTCGCGTTCGGTGTCGGCCGAGGATTCCATCGGTCCCACTACGGTCGGGGCGGGCAAAAGCCGCGCGGTGACAGCGCCTCCCGACGGCCGTGAACGCGTCGCCAGCGGGCGGGCGCGGAAACCGACACGGACCGTCGGGAAACGAACGGGGTCACCCGCGACCGACCTCAGTCGGCGGTCGGTCCCGTCGCGGTCTCCAGCCCGGATCCGCTCGGCGGACGGAGCAGGAGCGTCGCCAGCCCCGCGGCGATCGCGAGGCCGCCGCCCAGCGCGAACGTCGGGATCCACCCGAACGTCGCGACGAGGTAGCCGGTCACGCTGCCGGCGAAGACGCCCCCGCCGACCTTCGCGGTGTACAGTACGGCGTAGTTGCCGGATGAGTTTATCGACCCGTAGTAGTCCGCGAGGATCGACGGGAAGTAGACGTACAGCGGGGAGGAGAAGAACATCGCGCCCAGCACGAGGGCGACGAACACCGGGCCGATACCGGCCGCGCCGGCGCCGATCAGCCCGATCCGGAACAGGCCGGCGATCACGAACGATCCCGCCATCACCCGCTTGCGGTCGAACCGGTCGAACGCCTCGCCGAGAACCATCCGCGAGACGCCGGCGGCGACCGGGAGGAGCGTGGCCGACGCGGTCGCGACGATCGCCGCCAGCCCGAAGTTCTCGGCGAACCGGACCACGTTCGCGATCACGACGAGGTCGGCGCTGGCGGTCGCGACGAACATCGCGTACAGCAGCCAGAACTGCCACGTCGAAAGCATCTCGCGGGGAGTGTAGTCGCGTCCGCGGATCGACGCCGCGAGCCCGGCGTCCTCGGCGTCGCGGTCCGAGAGCCCGAGCCAGTCGTCCGGCGGGTCTCGCAGGAGGTACGCCCCGACGAGCGTCACGACGAGGATCCCGAGGCCGACGTTCCGGAGCACGTCGCTGTAGGCCGCCACCGTGGCGTTCGCGCGAACGTACGGGACCACGAGCGCGCTCCCGCCGGCGAACGCCATCGTCCCGATGCCCGTCGTGAGCCCCGTCCGGTCGGGAACCACTTGACCGCGGTGTTGACCGCGACCGTGTAGACGATCCCCACGCCGATCGCCCCGAGCGAGTAGAGGAGGTACAGCTGCCAGAGGCTGGTCGCGTACGCGAGCCCGACGTACCCGCCGCCGGCCAGCAGGGCCGCGAGAAACGTCAGCGCCCCCGGGCCGCGGGCGTCGCGCCACTTCCCGGCCGGGAACTGCGAGAGCGACTGAAACACGACGTAAAACGAGAACACCGCCCCGAGCGCCGGCAGCGCGAGTCGAGACGCTGCGCCAGCGGCTGTTCGATCGACGACCAGACGTACTGGTACGGGCTCACGGCGGCCATCATGCCCGCCGCGGCGGCGATCTGCCACCAGCGGGAGAATCCCAGGACGTCGGCCGCGCGCTCGGCGTAGTCGACGTCGGCCCCGAG
>NZ_WPCE01000275.1 GCF_009742825.1 Halorubrum sp. CBA1125 | reverse complement strand
GTCGATCTCGTCGAAGAACACGATCGCGGGCGCGCCTGTCGCGCCCGGTCGAAGAGGTCGCGAACCGCCTTCTCCGACTCGCCGACGTACCGGTCGAGCAGCTCCGGCCCCGCCACCTGAATGAAGTTGACGCCGCTCTCGCCGGCGATAGCCCGCGCGAGCAGTGTCTTCCCGGTGCCCGGCGGGCCGTGCAACAGGATACCGGTCGGCGGGTCGGTGCCGGCGGCCTCGAACAGCGGGCCGTACGAGAGCGGCCACGTCACGGCGCGCTCGAGCTTCGCTTTCGCGTCGGCGAGCCCGCCGACGCACCGAAGTCCGTCGTCGGCTGCTCGGCGACGTACTCGCGCATCGCGCTCGGCTCGACGGCGGCGTGGGCCGCCTCGAAGTCCGCCCGCGTGACCCGCACGTCGTCGAGCGCCGCGGCGTCGTCTTCGCGGGCACGCCGTAGCGCCGTCAGCGCCGCCTCCTGGGTGAGCCCCTCGATGTCGGCGCCGACGAACCCGTGAGTCCGGGCCGCGATCCGGTCGAGGTCGACGTCGTCGGAAAGCGGCATCCGGCGCGTGTGGACGTCGAGTATCTGTCGGCGGCCGGCCTCGCCGGGGACGCCGATCTCGATCTCGCGGTCGAAGCGGCCGCCCCGCCGGAGCGCCGGGTCGATGGTGTCCACGCGGTTCGTCGCCCCGATCACGATCACGTCGCCGCGGGCGTCGAGCCCGTCCATCAGCGAGAGCAGCTGGCCGACGACCCGGTTCTCCACGTCGCCGCCGTCGTCGCGCTTACCCGCGATCGAGTCGAGCTCGTCGAAGAACACGATCGCCGGGGCGTCCTCGGCCGCGCGGTCGAACACCTCGCGGAGCCGCTCCTCGCTTTCTCCCTTGTACTTCGACATGATCTCCGGCCCGTCAACGGTGATGAACGTCGCGTCGACCTCGTTGGCGACGGCGCGGGCGATGAGCGTCTTCCCGGTGCCCGGCGGCCCGTGGAGGAGCACCCCCTTCGGCGGGTCGATCCCGAGCCGGGCGAACACCCCCGGCTCCGAGAGGGGGAGTTCGATCGTCTCGCGGACCAGCTCCAGCTCCTCGTCGAGCCCGCCGATGTCCTCGTAGGTCGCGCCCGCGGTGTGGTCTTCTGGCGGCGACTCGCCGCCCGCGTGACGGCCGTCGGTGCCCGGTGGCCGACCGTCGGTGCCCGGACGACCCGACCGGGTAGACACGTCGGCGTCGTCGAGCCCTCCGGATCCGCCGGCGTCAGTCGACGATCCCGCCGTCGACCCGCCAGTACCGGCCGACCGACCGCCGCCGTTCCCTCCCGCGTAGGTCACCGAGACGTCCGTCCGCTCGGTGATCCTGACCGTACCGGTGGGGGCGGTCTCGTCCACGACGAACCGGATCCCGCCGAGCCGCTCGACGTGGACCGCCTCGCCCGCGGCCACGGGTCGGTCGCGGAGGTCGCGGGCGAGCGCGCGCTCGACCACCTCTCTGTCGACGTCGACGTCGGCGAGCCCTTCCGGCGCCACGAGGACGACGCGGTCGGCGTCGAGACGTCGACGGGTGCGACCGTGACCGTGTCGCCGACCTTCACGCCGGCGTTCGCGCGGGTGTCGGCGTCGATGAGGACCGAGCCCTCCTGGGCGTCGGCGCCGCCGGGCCACACCTTCGCGACCGCGCTCCGATCGCCGCGGACCTCGACGGTGTCGCCGCTGAGGAGCCCGAGCCGCTTGCGGGCGGACTCGGGGAGCCGGGCGATACCCCGCCCCGCGTCCCGCTTCTCGGCGGCGCGCACCGTGAGCCGGAGCCCTGCGCTCTCGTTCATGCGCGTCGTTCTCGCCGCCGACCCTTTACCCTTGTCCGCGACCGCGCCGCCGACCGCAACCCCCTTCCCTCGGCCGGCCCCCCTCGGAGGTATGCAACCGACGGGACACCTGCGCGGCAACGCGGTCCGCGTCGGCGGGGACGCCCGCCAGCGTTTCTACGACTCCAGAGGGTACGGCCGACCGCTGGAGGGCGACGAGATCGCGCTCTCGCGGGTCGAGGCCGCCCACCTCCTCTTTCGCGGGGACCTGTCGGGCGTCGTCCTCGACGACGACGCCCCCGCCGACACCGAGGTCGGCTTCGAGCGCTTCTTCGTGGCGAGCGCGGCCGCCGCCGATCGGTTCGCGGTGCGATATCTGGTGTACGCCGACCTCCGCGACCGCGGCTTCTACCTCTCGCCGGCCCGTGACCCGTGGCCCGGCGGCGACGCCGCCGTCGCCGACGCGGTCGACTTCGTCGCCTACGAGCGCGGCTCGACCCCGGACACCGGTGACGTGAAGTACCCGGTCCAGGTGGTCGGCGAGCGCGAGTCGATCCCGGCGGCCGGGCTCGCGGGGCGCACCCTCGCGGTCGTCGACGAGGAGAGCGACATCACGTACTTCGCGGCCACGGAGGGGCGCATCGACGGTGCGACCGACTACGAGCCGCCCACCGACCTTCGTGGCGTGCTCCTCGCCGACCGCGTCGTCGTCTGGGACGCCCCCGAAGCCCTCTACGAGCGCGGCTTCTACGGCCAGCCGCTCTCCGGTCGAGCGGCCGCGGTCGAGGGCGCCCTCCAGCTCTCGCTCGTCGAGGCCGCGGCGCTGGCGGCCGACGACCGGCTGTCGCTGTCGGCGTCGGTGGACGCGGCGGGCGCCGACGGCCGCGGCGGCACGGCGCCGGACGGTCCCGCGGCCGCCGATCGTCGCCCGCGGACGGGCGGTCGAGGGCGAGCCGCTTCGACCGCCGGCTCGTGGCGTACGAGCGCCTGCGC
>NZ_WPCE01000342.1 GCF_009742825.1 Halorubrum sp. CBA1125 | reverse complement strand
GGCTGTTCGGCCGGACCGACGCCGAGGTCCATCGGCGGACGCGAGTCGAGGCGGTCCGACGGGTCGGCGGGACAGCCGACGCGGGCGGCGGCCGGTGGGAAGCTCGACGACGCCGACGGGGAGGCCTGGGGACCGTTCGACATCCTCCTGTTGAACCCACCGGCGCCGCAGACCGCCGCGCTCCTCCGCGAGGCGGCGTGGGACGACCCGCTCCGCGATCGACTCGCGGCGGCGGTCGGTGCGGTCGACTTCCGGACCGTCTGGACGGCGATCTGCCGCTACCCGTTCGCGCTCGACGTCCCGTACTACGGGCTCGTCAACACGGACAAAGCGCACGTCGTCGGGTGGATCGCCCGCGAGGAGTGCAAGCCGGGTCACGTGCCGGACGGCGAGACGCTACTCGTCGTCCAGGCGAACCACGAGTGGTCCGTCGAACACTACGACGCCGGCCCGGACGCGAACGCGGCCGCCCTCGCCGAGTACGCCGCGGGGATCATCGGCGACGAGCGGCTCGCGGACCCCGTCTGGACCGACCACCAGGGATGGCGCTACGCCCAGCCCGAATCGGCGGTCGGATCCGAGACGGTCGCGGCGGCGCGGGAGGCTGGGCTGTACCTCCTCGGCGACTGGGTCGCCGGCGAGGGGCGGCTCCACGCCGCGCTCGCGAACGGACTCGACGTGGGTGAGCGCGTGGCCGCCGACGCCTGAGGGGGGTTCGAGGGCCGGTCGGCGGCGGATCGTCGGCCCGCATGGGACGGGCTTTTTGACCTCCCCCGACGAGTCTCGGGTATGACCGATCTCGACATCGACCTCGTCCTCGTGTCCGTCGACGGCAGCGAGGAGTCACACGAGGCGGTCGACTACGCGATCGCGGTCGCGGCGGAGTACGACGCGAGCGTCCACGCGCTGTACGTCTTAGACGAGGACGTCGTCCGCGCGATCGAACACGGCGTCGTCGACGAGGCGGAGGTGGCCGACGACACGGAGGCGTTCACCGACTCCGTCGCCAGACGCGCGGAGGCGGCCGGCGTCCCCCACAGCAACTCCATCGGGTACGGCTTCTCGACGAGCGTGAAGACCGTCCACCCCGGCAGCGTCGTCCTCGACACCGCCGAAGAACTCGAGGCCGACTTCGTCGTCGTCCCCCGCGAGCCGATCTCCGGCGACCCCGGCGAGGTGCTCGGGAAGGCCGCCGAGTACGTGCTCCTGTACGCGAGCCAGCCCGTGCTGTCGGTGTAGGCCAGTCCGTGCTGTCGGTGTAGCGTCGTCGCGTCGCCCGCTGGGCGGCCGGCCGAATCTGGTCCGGGTGGGATTTCTGAAGGGTGACGTCAGTCGCAGTCGACAGTCCTCGTGGGCGCCGGACCGGTCGGACGGGAAACGTACATCCGTCGGCCGTCCCTACGGATCGGCGATGGACGTGGGGCTGATCACGGTCGGCGACGAACTGCTCTCGGGCGACACGGTGAACACGAACGCGCACTGGCTCGCGAGCGAACTGAGCGACCGCGGCGTTGCCGTCCGACGGATCCTCTCGGTCCCCGACGACCGCGCGGTGCTCGCCGGCCGGGTGCGCGAGTACGCCGACGCCTTCGACGCCACGATCGTCACCGGCGGGATCGGGGGGACGCCGGACGACGTGACGATGGAGGC
>NZ_WPCE01000015.1 GCF_009742825.1 Halorubrum sp. CBA1125 | reverse complement strand
CTCTGAGTTGCCTGTACTGAACAGAGGTGGTTCAGAACGTACTATCTGCTGAGGAGTTCAACAGAGCCGAGCAGATCTGAAAGCTCAGTAAGTATATCTGAATAGCGCATTCGACCGTTGCAAGACTGGCGATAAACGGCTCATAATACCACTCGTTCCAGAAGAACGAGTGCCCGGTGTTTTATTGTGTTTCCTCGTAATGTTACCTCTACGAAGAACGGCTCTGATAACCGGAAAAACGGGGAATTCCAAGACGACAGCAACCTTGCAAAAAACCTGTCCTCTGAAATCGGTCAAAAACCGGTTTCTGAGGCGCAAGGTTTATGTTCACCTTGGTAAGGACGAGACCCCGGGTTCAAATCTCCTCAGGGCTCTACTCCTGAGGTTCAAATCCCATAGGGGATACCGACCGTTACAATACCAAAATTTTTTCGACTTTCCACTAATATATTCTGATATGTGTCTTATAATTATGTATCTGTCTACTTTCGATCTTGCTTAATTTGTTGGTGGCCTGTGGTATAGCGTTCTGTCCAATCGTTGATTCGCTCTGCATTCGGACGCGCGTAACACAGAAGGCGGGCCACGACCCAGGTACTGCCTCGTGACTCGGCTGATCTATTACTGATCGTCGTTCGAGAGGGCCGAACCGTTTTTACGCTCGTCTTTGTACGTTGGAGCATGATCAATGATAACACGACACAGCGGGATCCGGAGTCACCGATAGGTGACCTCGCACATCTCGCGCGGTCCCGACACTGTATTCCAACACTCGTCGGGCTAACAGAGCATCCTCAAGATCCCTCTGAACTCTCTGAGTTGACCGACGTTTCGTCGTCCACGAGACGGCGGACGGTGGACGAGTTCGAAGAAAGAGAAGGGGACCGATTCCTGTCATCGTATCAGGAGACTACCCCGACCCAGCATGACGAGTGTGCCGTGACTTGCTTGAACGCCGTAACGAGGGGTTCTGGCGACGGATGCTGGACGAGATGGACACCGTAATCGTCGATCACCAGTGAGTACAATCGCCATCACCATCATCGGACTCCGCCTGCTTGCATGCGTCATCACGGGGAGTCTCGCGGTGTACGCGTGGAACCGACGAACCGAACCGGGATCTCTGCCCTTCGTCGGACTGATGGCGATGATATCGTTGTGGACGCTCAACTCCGCGATTTCCGCATTCGTCTTCAATTCCGAGCTTCACATCCTTCTACACCGGATTCGATGGATTCCGATCATGATTATGCCGGTGTTCTGGATCTGGTTCGCTGTCGCATATACCGGGTACGATGACTACCTCTCGCCGTCGACCATTGCTCTCGTCTGTGTCATTCCACTGCTCTCGATCGTTCTCCTCCTCACAAACCCGATGCATCGACTCCTCTGGGAGATCGGAATCGGCGAACTACACGGTCTGCCGATCCTCGAGTTGACCTACGGGCCGTGGTTCTGGGTGTTTACTCTCTATAATCTCACGATCACGTTCATCGGGACAGCACTACTCTTGCGCCTCGTCGTCCGGTCGGATTACCTGTATCTCGACCAGGCAATCTTGTTGTGCATCGGCAGTCTCATCCCGTGGATTGCCGCTGTAATATCGATAACAGGGGTCATCTTCCCGCCAGGGATCGGGATTACGTCGGTATCGTTTGCCGCCACGGGCCCGGCGTTCGGGTACGCGTTGTTCCGCCGTCGTCTGTTCGACCTCGCCCCGGCCACGCGCCGATTGAGTCGTGATTCGGCCATCGCTACCCTCCAGGAGGGCGTGCTCATCTTCGACGATTCGTTCGACCTCATCTATCTCAATCACCGAGCGGCCGAGATCCTGGAGCGTGACGTCGAATCCACGCTCGGAACCCCAGCCGAGGCGCTCATCGACATCGACACGATCGATCTCGGGATGTCGGACGCCCTCAGCGAACTCCACATCGACGATCGAACCTACGAGACGCGGATATCCACGATCACAGATCGGAACGAGCGAACGATCGGTCACACCATCGTCCTCGCCGATATCACCGCCAAGAAGCGTCGAGAACGACTGTTGCAGCAACAACGGGACCATCTCGAACTGCTCGATCGACTCAACGAGCTCGTCCGTAAGACCACGCACGAATTCGTCAACGCGACGTCCCGCAGTGAGATCGAGGAGGTCGTCCGGAACCGTATGCGCGAATCGACACTGTACACGGAGGTGCGAATCATCGAGGTACCGCCCGACATCGCGCACACCGAACACGAGGTCGACCGCCAAGAGCTGACGGGC
Source organism: Halorubrum sp. CBA1125 (assembly GCF_009742825.1). Taxonomy (GTDB): domain Archaea; phylum Halobacteriota; class Halobacteria; order Halobacteriales; family Haloferacaceae; genus Halorubrum. The sequence goes on along the minus strand of NZ_WPCE01000015.1, from coordinate 25,626 downwards.
GCATCCACAGCACTTCGTCTCGCCGATCCAACGTCGGTGAGCCTCCCTGGAGAACCATGGGCGCTTCCCGAGATGGAAGCCAATGATGGCGAATCCTGGGCGTTCGTCTCGTTGGGATTCGGTCGAACGGTCTACGGCGGCCTGGCACTCCAAGCGACGCGTACCGAGGCGTTCTCCGAGCGCGAACTCGGAGTGCTCGAGTGGTTCGGCGAGACGGTCAGTCAGGCGATCAATGCCGTCGAAAATCGTCGCCTGCTCTTTTCGAATGCGGTCACGGAACTCCGGATCGACTGTCCCGACACGCCACTGCAGACCGTGGCGGCGGATGCCGTCTGCAGTCTCTCCCTCGAAGGATTCATCCCCGCCAGTGAGGACCGAATCCTCGTCTACTGTGACACGGTATCGGTGCCCGCATCGGGCATCGCGGAGACGGCGGAGACGATCGACGGGATATCGACCAGCCGAGTCGTCGGTGACGACGCCTCCAATATCGTCGAGTTTACCATTACGGAGGGGTCGCCCCTTTTGGCGTTCGTCGGAGGGAATGGTAACGTACGTTCGATCAACATTGGCGAGCAAACGTGCACGGTTGTGGTCGAGATCGCGTCGGGTAGCGAAACGCGATCGACGCTGGAGCATGTCCGTGAGCACTGCCCGAACGCGTCACTTGCTGCCAAGCAGGATCACGATCGGTCCACTCCGACCGAGACGAATCACGTGCCCGTAACGGCGGATTCGCTGGAGTCACTGACCGACCGCCAACTCGAGGTACTCGAAGCCGCGTACCGAGGCGGATACTTCCGATGGCCACGAGACGCGACCGCCGAAGAGGTCGCCGAATTGCTCGGAATCAGCTCACCCACACTCCACAAGCACCTCCGACGCGGCGAGGCGCGGGTGTTCGAAGCGCTGTTCGACCCGGACTCCGAGACCGACAGTTCGGACGACCGTGATTGATGTCCTCCCCGCGTTGAAGCGCTAGTTCTCCTCGAATCTGTAACGCCACGCACTCTCCTCCGTCGGTATCTGCGTCGTATCCTCGCTTCGGAACACCATACTAACTTGTTTCAAACCTGAAGGTGGAGTTGTAGCCTCGCGTACTCAAATACCAGATTCGATGAATTCCATTGACGCCGTGCAAGATGCATAGCGCGTATCAGTCACAGGGTCGCACCACATCACGGATAAATCTACCTCGATTGTAACCTCGCACGCTACTCAAGCACCGAAGTGAACGCAGCCTCTGCGGCCTCCCACGCGTCGATAATCGTATCGTCAAGCGATTGTGCATCACTATCCTCAATCCGGTCGCGTTCATCAAGCCAGGCAACCGTTCGTTCAATCCCCGTTTGTAACGGGACAGTCACCTCGAATTCCAACTCGTGTTGTGCTTTCGAGACATCGAACACCCAACTGTAGTGCCACTCGGTCGACGGAAACTGGTTACGGTCCTCAGGAAGGATGTCCATCAGCACTTGGGATGGAATGTGGATGAGCGAGGGGGCTGGAGCGTCAACCGCAGCCGCGACGTGTCGGATATACGAATCCCACGTCAGGGGGTCGGGATTTGCGACGTGATACGCCTCCCCTATCGTATTTGGGTCTCCGGCGGCGGTGACAAACGTCCGTGCAACATCGTCTCGATGGCAGAACCCCCAGAGTGCAGACCCATCCCCGTGAACAACGATTGGTTTCCCCTTTCGGAGCCGGTCGATAAAGGCCGTCTCCCAGAATCCTAACGAGTACGAAAGCCCACCGTTCGCCGGGCCCCCGTCTCCGTAGGTGTGGCCCGGGCGGATTATTGTCACGGGAAACTCATCAGTCCTGTAGGCTTCCATGAGGCGAGTCTCGCAGGCAACCTTCCGCTGGCCATATCGTTCACCCGCTGACTTCCGAGGCGCGTCCTCGGTAAGCGGTACCGGCGCATCCGGCTGTCGGTACACCGCGACAGAGCTGCAGAAAATATAGTGATCAACCTGCCCCCGAAAGGCCCGAAGTGAACTCTCGACATCGGCGGGTGACCCGTACGAGATATCCATATCGATGACCACATCAACGTCAATGCCAGTCATTGTTGTCTCGAACTCGGCATGATCGGTTCGATCGCCTTCTACGAGTTCAACCGAATGGGGGAGTCTAGCTTCCGTTCGTCCCCGGTTATAGACCGTCACATCGTATCCCGATTCGACTAACTCCTGGGTGATCCCGGTTCCGATTAGCCCGGTCCCGCCAATGACTAACACTCGCATGTTGGCTCACGTTAGCTGTGTGCCACGATAACAATGTCCATTCTACTATCGCTCTATCGCAGAACCTCACCGAAGGCTGAACGGCTGACTGCATGGAGGCTCTAAGCGTTGGGTCCGCATTCCCTCTCAAAACGGAACACATGACGCTCCTCAACGGATCTTCGCCATCCCTGATGACGCTACTGAGGACAGCTTATGATAGCTAGCCCCGTGTTATTGGCCAGTAGACGGCGATCTATGCGGACGAACCGATGGCATCAGATCGTCAGGTGATCCACGGCGTCGACGCAGAACAGCTCACTGAAACGATAGAGACGGTCTCCGAACGCCCCGAGGTCGGTCAGTTCCGATTTCACGCGGAAACCGAGTGGACGGAGGCGTTGCGGAGCGTCACGTCGATAGCGGAGTTCGACCAGGCCGGCGAACGGGTTCGCACCCGGGAGTTCCGCGTCGAGGGCGACGAACCGGAGCAGATCCTCGGCGAACGCACCGCACCCAACGCCGTCGAACTGCTCCTCGCCGCGCTCGGCTCCTGTCTGAGCGTCGGCTACGCAGCCAACGCCGCGGCGATGGGCATCGAACTCGACAATCTCCGGTTCGAATTCTCGGGCGAGGTCGACATCCGGGGGTTCCTCGGCATCTCGGAGGACGTCCGGGCGGGTTACGAGGCAGTGACCGTCACGACGTACGTCGACGCGGACGCTCCGGCGGCGGAACTCGCTGAACTCCGCGAGCGCGTCGAGACCACCTCGCCACTGGTGGACTCGATCGCGAACGAGGTCCCGCTCGAGACCGACCTCGTCGTGGAGGGATCGCAATGAGCGAGTCGCTCGACGCCGAGAAACTCGAGCGCGAGGTCAAGTCTATGTACGATGCGGTCGCCGAGTCCGCCGATGGCGAGTTCCACTTCGAGATGGGGCGGGACTTAGCCGAGCGACTCGGCTACGATCCCCGGGACCTGGAGTACGTGCCCGACGCCGCAATCGAGTCGTTCGCGGGCGTCGGCTACCATTTCGACCTGGCCCGCCTCGAAGCGGGCGAAACCGTGCTCGACCTCGGCAGCGGGTCGGGCATGGACCTGTTCGTCGCCGGCCTCCACGTCACCGAGACCGGGACGGTCACGGGAGTCGACATGACGGACGCCCAAGTCGAGAAGGCCCGGGAACTCGCGGCCGACAACGGCTTCCACAACGTCCGCGTGCGCCACGGATACATCGAGGACCTCCCGTTCGAGGACGCGTCGTTCGATGCCGTCGTCTCGAACGGCGTGATCAACCTCTCCGCCGAGAAACAGCAGGTGTTCGAGGAGGCCCATCGCGTGTTGAAGCCCGGTGGCAGGTTGGCGGTCTCTGACATCATCAGCGAACAGCAGATGCCGGAGAGCATCAAGTCCGATGCGGACCTCTGGGCGGCCTGCATCGGCGGGGCTGCCCAGGTCGACGGCTATACCGACCTCATCGAGACGGCCGGCTTCGAGGTCGACGAAGTCCGCGAGAACCCCGAGTACGAGTTCATCTCGGAGCGGGCGGCGAACGCCTGCCACAAGTATGGGGTGAAGAGCATTTCGCTGAGCGCGGGCAAAAAATGAACGACCCGTCTATCTACGAGCGTGTGGATCCCGGTGGGTGCTCGATCAACGTTTCACAGGAGCACAGTCGTTATCAATTCACCCAGTCTAGCACTACCATGATAAATCATAACAAAGGGACGCCACTCGACGATATCGCATACCTCATCCGATCCGAACACCGCGCGCCGACGCTGATCGCGCTCACGGTTCGTCCCCGGAGCCGGTCCGAGCTCTGGGAGATGACCGGCGTATCGGAGTCCACGATCAGACGAACGCTAGGTGAGTTCGAGGAACGCGAGTGGGTCTACAGGGACGGGTATCAGTACGAGGCGACTCAGCTGGGCGCCTTCATTGCTTCAGCGATGGCGGATCTGATCGACCGAGTGGAAACCGAGCGGAAGCTTCGTGACGTGTGGCGTTTACTCCCGGACGAGGATACCGGATTCACTATCGAGATGTGTTCGGATGCAACCGTCACAGTAGCTGACCCGGAGGATCCATCCGGTCCGATTGCTCGTTTCTGTTCGCTCATCGAGGAGACGGATCGGTTGCGATTTACCGGGCTCGACGTGGCCATGCTCGATTCGTGTAAGAATGAACTCTGTGAGCGAATCGTCGACGGGATGGAAACGGAGCTTATTAATCCGCCGAGAGTGGCCAATTACATTCGCTCGAACTGCCCAGACCTGTTCTCGGAGGCACTCGATAGCGGCAATCTCGATGTCCGATTACACGATGAGTTGCCGCCATTTGGGGTCAGTATCTTCGACGACCGAATCGCAATCACCGGATACGACCGCGAGGGCGTTACGGTTCGGGTCCTGGTCGACACTGACGACACGGACGCACGTGATTGGGCGGAATCAATCTTCACGTCCCATCGACGAAAAACGCCAATCCTCCCTATCGAAAAGGATCTTTGATATGAGGCGGTACTCGAAGGCCTTGACCACCATCGAACCTATTGGTGTTCGTCGGACTCCTGCTCCCGGAGAAACCACCGGCCGGATTGACGATATGGAGCGATATCGATTTCTTGGGAGACCGCACCGTTCGCACTCGACTCCACGTGAGAGACCAGCGGATCCGTTGAAAGACGGCAGGAATCGTCCACAACGCAACCAAGCGATAGGTTGGATGGGCGGTCTGCGGCCGTGTTTCCAGCCATCTCGTTTGCACTGACTGCATGGTTTTCATCGCCTGCTTGATCGTCACCGACTGCCAAACCCTGCAAACACTACGAAGGGTGGTACCGCCTGCGAAAATCTCACGAATTAGTTATATATCCTTGTGAATTCGTAACACATCCTGCCGCAAGGCAACTGAAACGACAATGGCTGACGCATACAAACTCGACTGTGAATCGGAGGCGGTCGATTGCCGATTCATCATCCAGTCGGAAGACGAAGCCGAAGCGATCGAACTGGCCACGGCCCACATGCGGGAGGGGCACGACCAAGACTACTCGGACGACGAACTCAGAGAAGAACACCTCCAGGTGGTCTAATCCATGGCCTCCGAGTCAAACGTCAATCAAGGCGTCAACACGGAAGAACTCGCCGCGTTCGCGGAACACGCCGCCGAGAACCCCGAGGACGTTCAGCTCGGGCTGAGCGCCCGGTCGACCTACGAGGGGACGGCCGCTCACAGTCTGGCGACGATCGACTCGTACGTCCTCGGCGGCGAGACGATCGAGCGCGACACGCGCGAGTACACCATTCCGTACGGGGGGTGGAAGGAAGTGTTGGAGGCCGGCGGCTGGGTCGGGGCGACGGATCGAATGGAACCGATCGAGGCCGCGCTCTCCGCGCTCGCCTCGTGTATCAACGTCGGGATCACCATCAACGCCGTCGCACACCGCGTCGACATCGACCACCTCGAAACGCGCGTTCACACCGACTTCGACCCGGGCGTCCTCTTCAGTCTGGAGGATCTCGGGAATGCCGACTCGGTGTTCGATAACCTGACCGCCGACGTCGAGATCGAGAGCCCGGACCTCGACAAGGACGAGGTCGACGAGTGGGCCCGGCGGGCGCCGGTCTACACGCTCGTCTCGCTCGAACAGGACGTCAACCTCACGGTGAACACGCCTGCCGAGGTGGAAGCCGACGACTAAGAGGACAGTCGAATGGCAAATTCACTCGACGTCGACAAACTGGAAGACGCAGTGAAATCGGTCTATCAGGATGTCGCAGAGGACCCGGACGAGGAGTATCACTTCGAGATGGGTCGTCCGCTAGCGGAACGCCTCGGCTACCCGCCGGAGCATCTCGATAAAATTCCCGCGGAGGCGATGGAATCGTTCGCCGGCGTGGGATACTATTTCGACCTCGCTGACATCAAGCATGGAGACGACGTGCTCGACCTCGGCAGTGGTTCGGGCACGGACGTGTTCGTCGCCGCACTTCACGCGGGGGACGCTGGAAGCGTGACCGGGCTGGACATGACGGACCAGCAACTCGAGAAGGCCCGCACGTTGCGCGACGAGGCGGGACTGGAGAATGTCTCCTTCGAACAGGGATACATCGAGGACGTCCCCCTCGACGACGGGACCTTCGATGTCGTCGTCTCGAACGGGGTCATCAATCTCTCGCCGGACAAGGCGCAGGTGTTCGAGGAAGCCCATCGGGTGCTCGCTCCCGGCGGCCGGCTTGCCATCTCCGACATCATCAGCGAGGAAGTGATGCCGGAGAGTATCAAGAACGACGAGGACCTCTGGGCGGCCTGTATCGGCGGCGCCGAGCAGATCGACCGGTATACGTCGGCCATCGAAGCAGCTGGTTTCTCGGTGACGGACGTCCGCGAGAACACGCAGTACGAATTCATTTCGGAGCGGGCGGCCAACGCCTGCGAGAAGTACGGCGTCAAGAGCGTCACAGTCAGGGCAACCAAGTGAATCACCATGGCAACGGATCGATCGGTCGCAGACGAACAGGGAGAACAGGTCCGGATCGAGTCACACGTCCGGAACGGAGCGGTGTTGATGGCACTCGCCGGTATCGCGTTCGTGGGCTACGGGATCGTGTTCCTCGTGTTGAATTTCGTTGGGAGTGGCTTCGAACTCGGGGTCAGTACGCTGGCCGGGATGACGGCCGCCGATCTCGATCCGACGGTGGCGTACTACATCAGTCACCTCCACGTCGCCACCGCTGCGTTCATCATCTCGACGGGCATCGCCGTCGCGGCCCTCTCGTGGTTCGGCGTGCGTCAGCGGCTCACGTGGGCGTGGGCGACCGCGATCGTCTCCGCCGTCGTCGGCCTCGCGCTCGCGTTACCGATGCACTGGACGGCGGACGCGTTCGCCCACGATTGGGTGACGCATCTCGGACCGATCTACCTCGCGACGATCGTCTTCCTCGTCGGGGTCGTGTTATCGTACCGCGGACTGCGAACCGCGTAGGTGGGTTCATCCATCTATGCCTTCGCTTCTGATTTCAACATTGATTGTCATATTGCACGCAGGAGAGGCAGTGACCCTTGCTGAGTACTTGTTTCGGGTCCTCGTGTACTTGCTCGCCTTCGCTGGTATCGGCATCACCATTTTCTGGGGCGTCCGACTGATTGAGATCGTCCACTCGGCGATCAGCAGTCGCGGGGGAGTCACCGACAATGAATCGTGAACCTTTGTCAAGTGTTCGTCGCTTGTATCGTATCTAGTAGGTTCACAGCTCAAATCAGGAGATAACACACTATTCAAATAGTATATAAATATTACTTGAGTAATATTTGACCTTTTTGGTAAATGTCCCGGCTTAGGCTTGCGCCTGCGGCACAGACTGTAACCGCCTTTCCGTGAGTTCCCGGCAGGACGACCAGCGCCATCTTGAGTCCTGTCACCACTGACGCAGTGCTCCTGTCCCGTGATTCCACGTGAGGATCCCGAAGAACGTCGCCACGCCAGACAGTGCGGCGAGCCCACCCACGAAGAAGACCCACTCGATACCGAACTGACCCATCAGCCAGCCACCGGCCAGCGGTGCGAGAATGCTCCCCGGCTTCCAGACGAGCGACCGCACGCCGAAGCTACTCGTGATCCCCTCGCCTTTCCCCTCGTCCGCGAACAGCGCCATGCTCGCGGGTTCGCGGAACGCGTCTGCGACGCCGAGCAGCCCGTTCAACAGCAGGGCCACGACGACGGCCCCGGTGATCTCTCCTGCCATCGGGACGGAGAAGGTGACGAGTCCCTCGAACCTCGACGCGAACGGGAACGCGAGCGCGATCAGCCCGTAGGCGCCGCCGCCGAGAGAGACGAACAGTGCTCGACCCTGTTGATCCGAGAACTCCCCCGCGAGCGGCTGACAGAGCATGTTCGTTACTTTCTCGACCGAGAGCACTGCGCCGACGACAACCGTGCCGTACGCGAGCCCCCCTTGGGCGGCCGACACGCCGACGAAGATCGGGACCCACTTCCGAACGAGCGACACGGCGATGGCGTACTGAGCACGAAAGCTGGTGAAGGTCAGAATTCGCCGATTCAACGCGAGATCGGCAAACGCGAACCCCGTGATTGTGCTCTCGTCACCGTTGACGAACAGCCAGACACTCACCGCGGCGGTGATCAGGAGGATCGTCAGCAGGCCGAACAAGACGTCGAATCCGGTGAGCGAAAAAAGGATTCCGGCACCGATCGTCCCGGCGATACCGGCAGCCATCCGGAAGGCGTTGTACTTGCCGATGAGATTTGCACGACCGTCGTTCGGGGCGAGTTCGCCAATGAGAGCGAGCCCCAACAGTCCCGTGCCAGTGAGACCGAGCCCTTGGAGGGTCCGTGCTGCGAGGAAGCCGGGAATGGTCGTGACGCGCGCGAACGACAGGTACGCCAGCGCACTCACCAGCAACGCGCCGACGAAGAGTACTCGCTTGCTGTACCGATCACCCGCCCATCCGAGCGGAATAATGCCGACTGTCCGGGCAAGCTCGAGCGCGGTGATGAAGAGACCGATCGTGACGCCAGTTGCTCCGAGCGCGTCGATGTAGTCCGGTAAGAGCGTCAACACGGTCATGAACCCGAAGCTGGTGGCAAATCGAGCGAGATAGAGCGAGGAGAACTGTAACTCGTCGTTCGTCACAACCATCTCAGGTCAGTATTTCGTCGACTCCCAAAACGAGTTCCGAATCAACGCTCCCCGCTACGACACATGAGGTCTCGGAGAGGTGGGATCGCTCGCTCGGTTACGTTCCGGTGTGTGACCGCAGGGAATTCGAATCGGACACCCCTCGAATCGGGCACCCACAGTCTCACGCTCGTTCGCGATACGCGATCCGTCCCGGCCGCCACCCCGATCTCGACCGAGGGTCCACGTCGCCGCCTCCAGTGGCGCGTCACGCATTTGTCCGTTCCGTGAGCTACGGGAGGATATGCTGCCGTGGATGGAGGACTACTGGCTGGTTCGGTTCGTCATCCAGCGCGGGCTGGCGCTGATCTACCTGCTGGCCTTCCTCGTCGCGGCGAACCAGTTCCGCCCCCTCGCGGGCGAGGACGGACTGCTTCCTCTCGACGAGTACGTCGAGAGCGCGTCGTTCCGAGAACGCCCCAGCCTCTTCTACTTCGTCCCCGACGACCGCGCCGTCGGAATCGCGGCCTGGACCGGCGTCGGCCTCGCTCTCGCGGCGCTTCTCGCCGGGCCGTACTGGCTCCCCGAGCCGTACGCCCTGCCGGCGTCGATGCTCGTGTGGGCGGCGATGTGGGCCCTGTACCAGTCGTTCGTCAACGCCGGACGAATATTCTACGGGTACGGGTGGGAGTCGATGCTCTTGGAGACGGGCTTCCTGGCGATATTCCTCGGCGCCGGGTCCAGTCAGCCGCCGGTCGTGATCGTCTGGCTGCTCAAGTGGGTCCTCTTTCGCAACATGTTCGGTGCGGGGCTGATCAAGATCCGCGGCGACGACTGCTGGCGCGACCTCACCTGCCTCGATCACCACTACGAGACGCAGCCGATGCCCAACCCGCTGAGCTGGTTCGCGCACCACCTTCCCGACCGGTTCCACCGCGTCGAGGTCCTCGGGAACCACGTCGTCGAACTCGCGGTGCCGTTCCTCTACTTCGCTCCGCAGCCGTTCGCCGCCGCGGGCGGACTGGCGACGATCGGGTTCCAGGCGTGGCTGATGGTGACCGGGAACTTCTCGTGGCTGAACGCGCTCACGATCGTCCAGGCGGTCGCGACGTTTAGCGACGGGGTGCTCCGATCGGTCGTTCCGGTCACGGCTCCGGCGACCGCGTCGGCGCCGCCCGCCCTGACGGCGCTGTCGCTCCTCGTCGCGCTCCTCGTGATCGCCATGAGCGTCCGTCCCGTCGCGAACATGATCTCGCCGACGCAGGTGATGAACACGTCGTTCGACCCGCTCCACCTCGTCAACACCTACGGGGCGTTCGGGTCGATCACGAGGGAGCGCTACCAGCTCGTCGTCGAGGGGACCGACGCCGAGAATCCCTCCGCGCACGACTGGCGGGAGTACGAGTTCGAGGGCCAGCCCGTACGAACGGACGAGCGCCCGCCTCAGTGGGCGCCGTACCACCTCCGGCTGGACTGGCAGCTGTGGTTCGCCGCGATGCAACCCCGTCCGGGTCCCCGTCAGCGGTGGTTCGGTGCCTTCCTCGAGGCGCTCTTGGAGAACGGCGCGGACACGCTCTCGCTTCTCCGAACCGATCCGTTCCCCGACGATCCTCCCGAACGGATACGGGTTCTCCGCTATCGCTACCGGTTCACGACGCCCGACGAACGGGCCGAAACCGGGCGGTGGTGGGACCGCGAACGAGTCGGCACGTACGTCGGGCCGGTCTCGCTCGAAGAACTCCGAACCGGCGGCGTCGGCCGTCGATCGCTCGTTCGCTGACGGGGGCAGCGCGACGAAACGGAACGCGACGACTCGGCGCTCTCACTCGTCGTCGGCTCGTTTCGTCGGCGGCGTCTTCGCGACCAGGTTTCCCAGGAAGGCCCGGTTGTGGGCGCCTCGCCGATACCCCCACTCGCGGAGGTTCCGGTATCCCTCGAGCCTCCGAAGCGATTCGACCACGGGCCGGGCGACCGATCCAAGCCCGGTCCTGAGCAGCGCCTCCTCGATCGACGCGCCACAGGAGTACACCGTCTCGTCGGTCACCACGTGCGAACACGCCTCGTAGTCGTCGGGCAGTCGATCGCGGATCTGTGGGCCCACCTCGGAGAAGCCGACGAGGCGAACGTCGGTGTGCGCGTCGAAGAATTCGGCCCACCAGGTGCAGAATCCGCAGTCGTCGTCGTAGACGAACGCTGGATGGCTCATCTTTTCAGTCACCTTCCTCTGGAATTGCGCCTCTCTCGGCTCGCTCCGGGAGCGGTACGTTAACCCGTCTCGAGCGGCACCGTCTCGACATGGGCCAGCCCGTCCGGTCGATCGAACGACACCTCCAGCGAGCGAGGGACGCGGAGCGATTCGTTCGACTGATCGTCGGCGGCGGCATCGCGCTCGTTGCCGGGCTCTGGAGCGCGGCTCTCTCGCCGGTGGGATCGCTCCCGTGGGTGATCGGGTCTGCGCTCGTTCTCGTCGGCGTCGGCGGACTCGGACGCGGGATCTGGAGCGAGATAGCGTACCCCGAATAGAGTCAGTCGCGGTCCCGAAGCGTGTCGATTCGCCGTTCGAGGTCGTCTATCGCGTCGCGAACTTCTCGTTTCGCGTTCTCGCTCATCTCCTCCGCCTCGTCGGCGGCATTCTCGAACGACTCTCTCACGCGCCGCAGGGCCTCGGACGCGCCGTCGTCTTCGCTCATGTTCCAGTCCCGACCTTTGTCCCGTGCGACTGTTAAAATTTGGCTCGCCGTTCGCTCCGGACGGGCAGCGAGATAGCTCTCGTCCGCGACCGCTCGGGGCGGTACGCACCGCACTCTCGTCTGGAGCTTCGAACCGTGGAACCGACGGACGAGATCCCCCTCCCGTCGTCAGTGGGCGTGGTCGTCTAGGTGCACGTCGCGGTCGCCGTAGCCGGGACACAGTTCGACAGTGGCGTGGTCGACGCCGTGGCGGGCGAGCGCCTCGTGGACGCGGCGAGTCACCGCCTCGGCCTCGGCCATGGTCTCGGCGCTGGTCTCGACGTGCGTGGTGGCTACGGTGATCTGGCTACAGATCTGCCACGCGTGGAGGTCGTCCACCGTGACCACGCCGTCGATCTCGTGGAGGGCGGCCCGCACCTCGTCCCGATCGAACGGCATCCGGAGCAGGAATATCGCCCCGCTGCCGCGCAACACCTTCGCCGCCGACCACGTGATGACGACGGCGATCAGCCCCGCGACGATCGGGTCGACGACCCGGAGATCGGTCGTCCCGACGATGATCGTGGAGATGATGACGGCGATCGAGCTGCCGGCGTCGCCGAGGAGGTGGTAGAACGCGCCGCGCTCGTTGAGGCTCATCTCGCCGCCCTGCAGGATGTACACGGAGCCGACGTTGACGAGCAGGCCGCCCGTCGCGATGGCGAGCGTCGGGCCGGTGCCGATGGCCACGGGGTCGAGGAACCGTTGGTAGGACTCCCAGAGGATGTACCCCACCATCGGCAACAGCAGCAGGCCGTTGAGGAAGGCTGCGAGCGGTTCGAGGCGATGGAGCCCGTACGACCAGCGGCCGTTCTCGCCGTAGCGATCGGCGACGCGGGCGGCGGCGAACGCCATCACGTACGCCAGCGCGTCGAACAGCATATGGAACGCGTCGCTCAGCAGCGCGACCGAGCCGAACAGCAGCCCCCCGGCGAGTTCGACGACGAATCCGAGGAGATTGATGACCGCGACGGCGGCCAGCTTCCGACTGCTCGTCGACGATCCCCCGTGTCCGTGGCCGTGATCGTCGCCGTGGCCGTGACCGTGATCGTCACGCGACCCATCGTGGGTGCGATCGGAGTCGCGTTCGGTCATTTTGGTTCACCCTTGACGCTCTCGTTTTATTAAAATAGCTGCTATTAATGCGGCATATATAACCAAAAATTAGTAATAACTACGGAATAAATTGTTAATCAGCGGGCAGCCGTGTCGATCACACGGCCTGCGAAGCAGTCGCGTCTCGGCGGTCGTCGCCCGTTGGTCGACGGACGATGACCTGCACCGGCCTGCGCTCTCCCCAAAGGGATTACTGATGAACCATCCAACTGGCAGGTATGAGTCGGTTCGATGGGAGTCGGGTCTGGCAGCACCTCACCGGTGACCGTCGCCCGCGTCGGACGATTGTCGCCGCAGTTGTTACCCTCGTCGGGTTCGCATCGGTCGCGTTCGTGCTCGGACTGAGCGTCGGTCTCTACGAGTTCTGGGGGTGGCTCGTGATCGCTCTCGGAATTGCCGTCGGTGCGGGGGTCGTCGGCGCGGGTCTCGTGCCGACCGTCGGCTCACTGTGGCTGATCGCTTTCTGGGGGTACGTCTTCCCACCACTCGTCGGCTATCTCGGCGGTGAGTGGACGGGCGGAGGTCGATACACCCACCCGAGAATGCTCGGATTTGCGTACGGGTCTGCCCGCGCCGAATTACTCGGCGGACTCGAAACGAGTCTCACGTTCGGACTCCCGCTTGCGATCATCATCGGAACGGTCGGCTACGTCTCCGGCACTATCATCGATCAAGTGAGAATGCGAGTCTGGACGGAGTGATGACTCCCGCTCTTGTTTTGCGGTTGCACGCAGGAGACCGGCCACGCGTCCGTGAGTTCCTCAGTCCCGTCTCGGTGCAGTCGCCTCGGCGAACGCTCGCAGACGCGACAGGTCTGCGGTCTCTGACAGGGCGTCGAGAGCCTGCTCAGCGTCGTCTCGTCGCCGTTCGGCGTGCATACGGAGCTCTGGCTCGTCGCGTGTGGGTGGCACGACCATCGCCGCGTCCGGATCTGTATCGAGAACGCGATTGATCTCCCGTGCGGTACTGAGCCCCCGTCCGAGTCGTTCGAAGTGCCGGCGATCCGGCTCGTCGAGACCGGCGATCGTTGCTCCGAGGACGGCAGCGCCTCCACCGAGGCTCCCGGCCGTCTCGTCTATGAACCTCGATTGGTCGTACGCTGTCGAGCCGGCCGAGGTGTAGGTGCGGGCAAACGCCTCGGTGATGGTCTCGAGAACCGTCGTCATTCTCTCGAAACAGCTGTTCAACGCGGTATCCGGCACTGAACGGAGCGACGAGAACGCCGTCGTGTACAGGTAATCTCCGGCCAGCAGCGCCGATGCCGGATCCAGCGTGAGTGAGTGCCCGTGTTTGTCCGTGATCGTGACGAGCAGCCGACTTCTGAGACGAACGTATCCCCGGAGTAGTTCGATCGCTGCGGCAACAGGAGAGGCGGTCTCGGGGTCGCGACGATCCGACAGCGAATCGTACACGCTCACCACCAACTGCCCGTACCACCCGTCGTGAGACTCCTGCAGTACCTCGCGGACGAGGGGTAATCCGACGTCGTCCGCGTCAGTGAGCACCCCCTCCAGGTGACGCTCGATCTGTGGTGAGTAGACTGAGTCTGAATCAGCCATCGATCTCACCCATCACCTGCTGGCGTATCAACACTACTTTCATCGAGGTCGGGATGGGTTCGGACAGGTCACGCTCGCGCCACGTGCCGCGTCGATACCACGCGGAGCCCATGCCACGCGGAGACAATGATCGCCCCGACGACCGGTGAGTTCGGTAGATAGGATGAGCGAGAAGCGGTGTCTCGGCAGTGTCTGGATCGGGAGTCTACATAGAAGTAACCTGTTTGGTTCGAATTTTTGTTTATTCGAATAGGTTTTGAATAGCAGTTCGGTTCCCGTGTGTTTCGTGTTGGCGTAGAGTCCGTGTCGTCGACAGGCTTCTCGAAGCCATTGGGGACCACCGACGAGAGAGACAGTGTCTTCGGCGTGGTCGTTCTTGCGGGGTACTTGGCGAAAGGTCTCCAAAGACTGGAGTCGTCCTATTCCGAGCGTGGCGTGGTGGATTCGTCTCTGTCCGGGACGGTGACGCAGCAGTAGTGCTGGTCGTCGTATGGTTCACGGTGCCATCAACCGTGATTCGGACACGTGCTCTCAGTCGGTCGTAGGTCTATCCGTTGAAGCCAATGATGGATGAGCGATCGAGATCGTTTGACACCAAACAGATTGGTTCTGTTGAAATCCTCTTCTTCACACATATTCTCGTCTGACACAGCCGGTCGCTGAGGAGTGCTTATTGCCCAACGATCGATTTGATGAATGAGTTATAGGCCACTGATCTTCAAGATATTTGATAGGATCAGATGGAATCGACGTTGTCGTTCGAAAATCACGAGGAAGATGAGAATTCAGAGGTGACTCGTGGAAGTATAAGGCATCCAATGAGAAGAGCGACGGAGACGTTGCGACTGATGTATAGTATAGTGGTTACCGGTCTAGAATCCGGGTGCGGGACGAGGTAGTAGAACATACTAGAGCTAAAAGGCGTCAAGATCAGGAACGCTAAACCGGCAAGGACACCGATCTGGGTCCCTCGTTCCAACTGGTGAAACGAACGATCTCCCCGAAGAACCATCCAGAACAGACGAAAAACGAGAACGGCTACGAGAACCTCACCAGAATACTCGATCGCGATGATCATAAAAAGCCCAACGATGAGGCGTTCAAGGCCACCAAACAACTCTATAATATCCCAGATGTGAGGACGTAGTAGCCGAACGATCCAACAGATACCAGCAGCTATCGAGAGAGCGAAGACTCCACGGGGGACCTGATCAGGCACAGCAGTAAGTTACGTGGAGGATGCTAAGTATGTTTGATTAGTCAAATCGTTGTTTTACTCTCATAGATCGAACTAGGGTTGATGTGTGCTGACCACAGCAACCCAAAATATGTTACCTCCTAAACATTTAAATAAACTAATACATTAGAATTCATATTTGTATTTTATTTTGATAGGTATATAACCGGGAGTCGAATACCGAGCTTCGCTCGTTTCGGTGTCGCC
This sequence comes from Halorubrum sp. CBA1125, assembly GCF_009742825.1. Classification (GTDB taxonomy): domain Archaea; phylum Halobacteriota; class Halobacteria; order Halobacteriales; family Haloferacaceae; genus Halorubrum. The sequence continues at coordinate 9,905 of NZ_WPCE01000015.1, read as the reverse complement.
GCTGGTCCGACAAACGCTCACTCGACGGGGTCGATCCTCCGCCGAGGCGAGCTATCTTCCCACCGACCCGCTGAAACTCGCCATGCCTCGCTCTTCGATCCCGATCTGACTCGTCTCGTTCTGTAAACCAGAACGCTTATCAGGAACGAATGCAGGGTGTCGAGTGTGAATGCCAAACACCCAGTACAGACGACCGAGAAGACGCTCACTCTCGTCGAGGAGCTGATGGGTCAGGGGTCGTGCGGGGTGACCGAGTTGGCTGCGGAACTCGACATGGGGAAAAGCGCCGTTCACAATCATCTCACGACCCTGCAGGAACGCGGATACGTGTTGAAGCGGGGCGACGAGTATCAGCTCGGACTGAAGTTCCTCGACATCGGCGGTCACGTGCGAAAGTCGACGGAGTTCTATCAGGTCGCAGAGCCGGAAGTGAAGTCACTGGCCGCCGATACCGGCGAACTAGCCAATCTCATGGTCGAAGAACAGGGGCTGGGCGTCTACCTCATGCGGTCGAAAGGCGACATGGCGGTCGATATCGACACGTACGCAGGGATGCGAACGCACCTGCACACGACCGCGCTCGGAAAGGCGATCCTCGCGCACCTCTCCGAGGAGCGCGTCGAGGCGATCGTCGAGCGACACGGGTTAGAACGGAAAACACCACAGAGCATTGACACGCGAGCGGAGCTGTTCGACGCACTCGACGAGGTCCGGGAACGCGGGTACGCCATCGACGACGGCGAGCGTGTCGAGGGGCTGCGGTGTATCGCCGCGCCCGTCAAGCGCTCGTCCGGAGCGGTGCTCGGTTCGGTGAGCGTCTCCGCGCCGGCGAGCCGCTTCAGCGACGATGACCTCCACGCCGAGCCCGCAGAACGGGTGCTGAGCGCTGCGAACGTCATCGAACTCAACATGAACTACTGAGCGTTCGTTCTGTATTCCATCCTCGATTACGAGCGCGTTCGACGTACGGCTGCCACACGTTAGGGACTCTCGTACGCGCACACTCGGACCGCTATGCCGGTATCGGCGATTCGGTACACGTCGATTTCGTCACGACTGTCGGTGGTCTCACGTTCTCTTATAGCGAATAAAACGGCGACAGTTCCGGAGTTCGGAGACGTCGAAGACGGCTCGCATGGTTCCGCTTCGATCGGGCGGACCGCGACGCGCTAGCCGTCGACGACCGGGTTGGTGAGCGTTCCGATTCCCTCTATCTCGGCCTCGACGACGTCGCCGCTCTCGAGCAGGTCCGGCGGGTCGCGGAAGACGCCGACGCCGCCGGGCGTGCCGGTCGAGATGACGTCGCCCGGCTCGAGCGTCATCGCGTGACTGATGTACTCGACGAGCTCGTCGACGTCGAAGATGAACTGTTCGGTGTTCGACGACTGCTTGGTCTCGCCGTTGACCCGGAGGGCGACGTCGGTCGCGTTGGGATCGAACGCGTCGTCTGCCGTGATAGCCGGACCGGCGGGTGCGAACGTGTCGTAGCTCTTCCCGCGGAAGAACTGTCCGTCGTCGAACTGGGCATCGCGACCGCTGACGTCGTTGACGACGGTGTAGCCGGCGACGTAATCCTCGGCGTCGGCCGCGTCGACGCGGTGGGTGTGGCGCCCGATGACGACGCCGAGTTCCACCTCGTAATCCACTTCCTCGAGCTCCGGGGGACGCCGGATCGGCGATCCGGGATCGGTCACGGCGGTCGAGGCCTTCCCGAACAACAGCGGCTTCTCGGGGATCTCCTCGTCGCCCTCTTCGGCGTGGTCGCGGTAGTTCAGTCCGACGCAGACGATCTTCCCGGGGTCTGGAACCGGCGTGAGTAGGTTCGCGTCCTCGGCGTCGAGCGTCGTCAGTGCTCCCTCCTCGACGAGCCGTTGTACGTGCTCTCGGTAGCTCTCGGTCGCGATGTCCTCGTACGACGGCGAGCCGATCGGGGCGTCGGACAGCGAGTGAATCCGCCCCTCGACGAGCACGCCCCACGAACCGGTACCGCCGGAACTGTATCTGACGAAACGCATCATCAGAACGGCCGACCGGTCCGCACTTAGGTGTTTCTGATGTGTACCGATCGGCCGAACCGGACGACGACGCGACTCGTCGCCGGACGTTCTCTGCTCGACAGGTGATTTTATTAAATATGCCTCGCAACCACGGAGCGTGAGCCCGAAGATCACACGCATCGAGAGCATCGAATTCGCCTATCCGATCGAGGACGTTGGCACCGACGAGTCGGGATTCAACATCGTGTACGAGCCCGGCTCGACGATGGAGCGGAAGCTGTTCGGCCTGCGGGTCCACACCGACGTGGGGGTCACCGGCGAGTACGTCGGCGGCAACTCCCCCGGCGCGGCACAGATCAACATGTTCGCCGACTACCTGATCGGTCGGAATCCCCTCGCGCGCGAGCGACACTGGACCGAGATCAAGCGCGCGCTGCGGAAGTACGACCGGATGGGGATCGGTCCGGTCGACATCGCCCTGTGGGACTTCGCCGGCAAGTACTACGACGCGCCGATTCACGAACTGCTCGGCACCTATCGCACGGAGTTACCGGCGTACGCGTCGACGTTCCACGGCGACGAGAACGGCGGGCTGGATTCCCCGGAGGCGTTCGCCGACTTCGCCGAGGAGTGTCTCGACATGGGGTACGAGGGGTTCAAGATCCACGGCTGGGGCGGCAGCGAAGCCGCGCGCGACATCGACCGCGAGGTGGCGAACGTCCACGCCGTCGGCGAGCGCGTCGGCGACGAGATGGACCTGATGCTCGACCCGGCCTGCGAGTACGAGACGTACGGGGACGCGATCACGGTCGGGAAGGCGTGTGACGAGCAGGACTACTTCTGGTACGAGGACCCGTTCCGCGACGCCGGGATCTCCCAGCACGCACACCGCAAGCTCTCGGAGCGGCTCGACACGCCGATCCTCCAGACCGAGCACGTCCGCGGGCTGGAGCCGCACGCGGACTTCGTCGCCAACGACGGGACCGACTTCGTGCGCGCCGACCCCGAGTACGACGCCGGTATCACCGGCGCGATGAAGATCGCCCGCGTCGCCGAAGGGTTCGGCACCGACGTCGAGTACCACGCCCCGGGCCCGGCCCAGCGCCAGTGTCTCGCGGCCACGCGGAACGCCAACTACTACGAACTCGCGCTCGTCCACCCCGACGCCGACAATCCGATCCCGCCGGTGTACAAGGGCGACTACTCCGACGCGCTCGACACCGTCGACGATCGCGGTCGCGTGAGCGTCCCGGAGGGGCCGGGGCTCGGCGTCGACTACGACTGGGAGTACATCGAGGCGAACGCGACCGGTAGCACGCACGTCTACGAATGACGTACAGGGCGGGGATCATCGGGACGGGTGGCATCGCCGGGATGGGCATCCTCGGGATGCACGACGAGGAGGCCATCGGTACGGAGAAGATCGACGCGAGTCACGCCGGCGGCTACCACGCCACCGAGGAGATCGAACTCGTCGCCGTCGCGGACATCAACGAGGAGAACCTCCGGCGGTTCGGCGAGGCGTGGGAGATCCCCGAGAGCCGCCAGTATCTCGGTCACGAGCCGATGCTCGACGCCGAAGATCTCGACGTCGTCTCCGTGTGTACCCCCTCGTACCTCCACCACACTCACGTCGTCGACGCGGCCCGGTCGGACGCGGCCCCCGACGTCGTCTGGTGTGAGAAACCGATCGCCTCCTCCGTGACCGACGCCGAGGAGATGATCGACGTCTGTGCGGAGACGGACACCGAACTCCTCGTCAACCACTCGTTCCGCTTCACCGACAAGCTCCGCACGCTCTACGACCACGTGCAGGAAGACGACCTCCTCGGCGACGTCCACTCGGTGAGCGCGCAGTTCCGGATGGAGCTGTTGCGGAACTCCACGCACCTCCTCGACACGCTCGTGTACCTGCTCGACGCCCGCGCGGAGCGGGTGAGCGGGTACATCACCGGCGAGAACGAGGCCGTCGACTCGCTCGACGCCGACAGGGAGGTCGACGACGCCGGCGGCGGCGGCTTCGTCGTGCTGAACGACGGGACGTTCGCGACGATCGACTGTACGGTTCCACGGGAGCCGTCGTCGATGATGTTGAGCTTCGTCGGCTCCGAGGGGAAGCTGTACATGAACAACGACGACGGGGAGTGGCGGTACTGGGCGCTGGAGGACGGCGAGCACGTCGAGCGGCCCCTCCCCGGGATCGAGGGCGCGTGGACGTGGGAAGACGACTACAAGGGGTCGTTCGCGAACGCCGCCACCCACGTCGAGGACCTCCTCGAGGGGACGACCGAGAACCACTCGACGGGCGAAGAGGCCAAGCGATCCTTAGAGATCATCGTCGCGCTCTACATCTCTCACTACACGGACGGACAGGTGTCCGTGCCGCTCGACCGGCCGCTCCGGGACGTGACGATCACCTCCTGGTGAGCGGCGGGACGTCGCGCGCGCCTCCCGCCGTGACCCTCAGAGGAAAGATTATGGTCCGGGCGCCGCTTCGTTCGATCGTGCCGTTAGAGTATACACACCGGCCGGTGACCGTCACCGACAAGACGGCGGTCGTCATCGGCGGGACGAGCGGTATCGGCAGAGCGATCGCACTCGGGTTCGCCGAGGAGGGGGCCGACGTCGTCGCCGCGTCGCGGACGGAGTCGAGCGTCGCGGCGACCGCCGAGGAGATCCGCGAGCGGGGCGGCGACACGATCGAGGCGACCTGTGACGTGACCGACTCGGCGTCGATCGCGGCGCTCCGCGACGCGGTGGTCGACGCGTTCGGCGGCGTCGATATCCTGGTCAACTCGCCGAGCAGCATCGCGCGGACGCCCGTCGCAGAGATCACCGACGAGGACTGGGAGACCGTCATGAGCGTCCAGCTTCGCGGTCCCGTCGAGGCGACGAAGCTGTTCGCGGAACGGATGGAGTCTGGCGCCGTGATCAACATCTCCTCTGCGTCCGCCGAGGCGGCGCTCCCGAACCTCGCGGTGTACTCGACGGCGAAGGGCGGCATCGACGCGTTCACGCGCGTCGCCGCCGAGGAGTACGGCCCCGAGATTCGGGTCAACGCGATCCGTCCCGGGTTCGTCCTCACCGAGCAGACGGACGGCGTCTACACGGACGGCGATCCGCGGTACGAGACGATCAAATCTCGGACGACCGGCGGACGGCTCGCCCAGCCCGAGGAGATCGCGGGTGCGGCCGTCTACCTCGCGAGCGACGCCGCGTCGTACACGACCGGCGAGATACTCACGGTCGACGACGGCTTCCTCGCCGCGACGTTCGAGGAGTGAGTGACGGACGACACCTACCAAGAACCATGACGACCGGACGAGTCACATACCTCGACGGCCCCGAATCGGTACAGCTGAAAGAGTACGAGCTCCCCACCCCGGCAGACGGCGACGTGCTCGCGGAGATCGTTCGCGCGAACGTCTGCGGGTCCGAGCTCCACATCTGGCGCGGCGAACACCCGTACATCGACGACGGCGTCCTCGGCCACGAGGCGCTGTGTCGCGTGGTCGAGACCGGCGGCGACGTCCGTGACAGCGCCGGCAACGCCCTCTCTCCGGGCGACCTGATCGTCCCCGCGTACTTCGCGACGTGCGGCGAGTGCGTCCAGTGCGGGCGCGGGAATCCCGAGTACTGCGAGAACGCCTACAAGTACTGGTCGCGGTCGCCGGACGAGTGGCCGCACTTCCACGGCACGTTCGGGACGCACTACTACGTCCACGACGACCAGTACGCGTACCGGGTGCCCTCGGACGTCGACGAGACGGCGGCGGCCGCGGCCAACTGCGCGCTCTCGCAGGTGCTTCACGGGCTCGGCGAGGTCGACCTGACGCTCGACGAGACCGTCGTGATCCAGGGCGCCGGCGGGCTGGGGCTGAACGCGACGGCGGTCGCGACCGAACTCGGCGCGGAGACGATCGTCGTCGACGGCGTCGCCCAACGGCTCGACCGCGCCCGGGAGTTCGGCGCCGACCACACTATCGACCTCACCGAGTACGAGACGGTCGAGGCGCGGTGTGACCGCGTCCACGATCTGACCGACGGCCTCGGGGCGGACGTCGCCGTCGAGGTGACCGGCGTCCCGGCGGCCATCGACGAGGGATTCCGCCTCCTCGGGAAGGGCGGTCGGTACCTCGTCATGGGGAACATCATCCCCGGCAAGGAGGCGACGATCGACCCCGGGCTGGCGGTGCGGAAGTCGGTCGAGGTGACGACGACGATGCGGTACGCCCCCTGGCGACTCCACGACGCCCTCGGGTTCCTCTCGAAGCACGGCGACGACTACCCGTTCGACGAGCTCGTCGACGCGTCGTATCCGCTCTCGGACGTCGACGGCGCGCTGCGCGATTCGGCGAACAGGGAGGTCACGCGGGCGGCGCTCGTCACCGAGTAGCGTTCCGCATCAAACTCACTGCCGCGATCCCGACGTCCGTGGCTCGACAAGTAGGACGTCCGTGGCCTCGACGAGCGGGAGGCGGAAAAGAATCGAGACGACGGAAACGAGCGGCGGGGAGTCGAGACGAACCGGTCGCCGGTGACCCGGCGATCAGTAGTTGTCGTAGACCGTCTTCGTCGTCGTGAAGAACTCCAGCCCGGCGTCGCCCTGCTCGCGGTACGTGTTGCTGGAGGAGTTCTTGAGACCGCCGAACGGAACGTGGAGCTCCAGCCCGGTCGTCTTCTCGTTGATCTTCACGACGCCGGCCTCGATCTCGTCCGCGAAGTGGTTAGCCTCGGTGTGGTCGTCGGTGACGATGCTCGCGGAGAGGCCGAACTCGACGCCGTTGGCGACCGAGAGCGCCTCCTCGTAGTCGGCGACCGGGATGACGGCCAACACCGGACCGAACACCTCCTCCTGTGCGAGGGTCATCTCGGGGTCCACGTCGGCGAACACCGTCGGTTCGACGTAGTGCCCGTCGTCAAGGTCGGGGCGGCCGCCGCCGGCTGCGAGGGTGGCGCCCTCCTCGCGCGCGATGTCGATGTACTCCAGCGTCGAGTCGAGCTCGTCCGCGTTGACCTGCGGACCCATGTCCGCCCCGTCGAGACCCGGACCGACCTCGATCGCCTCCGCGCGCTCGACGACGGCGTCGACGAACGCCTCGTACCGGTCCTCGTGCACGATGCGCGCGAGGTGGCGGTACACGCCTGGCCGGTGACGCCGAACGCGCCGGCGGCGACGATGTCGGCGGCGGTCTCGACGTCCGCGCTCTCGGTGACGACGGTGGGGTTCTTCCCGCCCATCTCGGTCTGGATGCGCTTGCGGTCGTCCGTCGCCGCGTCGTAGACGTACTGCCCGGTGTCGGAACTGCCGGTGAACGAGACGGCGTCGATGTCCGGGTGCGTCGTGAAGACGTCGCCGACCTCGCTACCGGGGCCGGTGACGAGGTTCACGACGCCGTCCGGGATCCCCGCCTCGTCCAGGGCGGTGACGATCGCGTGTGCCGGGCCCGGCGCGGCACTGGCCGGCTTGAGCACGACCGTGTTGCCGGTGGCGATCGCCGGAGCCAGCTTCCAGGCGGGGATCGCGATCGGGTAGTTCCACGGCGTCACGAGCCCGGCGACGCCGAGCGGCTCCTTCCGGGTCGAGATGCGCCGCTTCGATCCGCCGCCGTCTTTCACGGTGCCGCCGAAGTCGAACGCCTTCTGCGAGTAGTAGTAGAAGATGTCGATGGCGCGCTGGACCTCGGGCGCGGCCTCGGCCGGGGTCTTCCCCTCCTCGCGAACCAGCTGCTCGGTGAGTTCGTCCTTGCGCTCCTCGAGCCACCCCGCGGCGTCACGGAGGATCGCCCCTCGCTCGGTCCCGGGAGTGTTCGCCCAGTCGTCGGCCGCCGCGGCCGCCGCCTCGACGGCCTCGTTCGCGTCCGCCCGCGAGGAGTTCTGGTACCTCGCGACGACCTCGCCCGTCTGGGCCGGGTTCACGACGTCGAGCGTCTCGTTGGTCTCGGCGACCGTCCACTCTCCGTTTACGTAGTTACGATTAGGTTCCGGCATCGGTACAGCGTTATCGACCGGCGTTTAGAGGCTTTTCGGTCTGATGGAGTCGCTCGCCGCCGTCGATAGAATTAATACTCCCTCTTTTGAACGGAAAGACGATGCGGTACTATGCTGTCCATGCGGAGGGTGAGCCACGTCTGGCTGTGGAAACCGATACCGCGGTTCGGGATCTCACCAGCGCACACAACGACATCGAACGGTTCAGAGACCTCGCGAGCGTCGCCTCGGTCACCGGCACCGGTATCGACGACGTCGCCGCCGGCCTCGTCGACGACGCTCCGGAACTCGACCGGTCTGTCCTCGACGCCCCGCTCCAACCCCTCATCCCCGACGAGGTGTGGGCCGCGGGCGTGACCTACAAGATCAGCGAGGAGGCCCGAGAGCAGGAGAGCAGCATGCCGGAGATGTACCTCAACGTCTACGAGGGCGAGCGGCCGGAGATCTTCTTCAAGGGGACGGACAACCACACCGTCGGCCCCGGCGACGACGTCGGCATCCGCGCCGACTCCACGTGGGACGTTCCCGAGCCCGAACTGGGGATCGTCCTCTACCGCGGCGACCCGGTGGGGTACACCATCGGAAACGACATGAGTAGTCGGGAGATCGAAGGGGAGAACCCGCTGTACCTCCCGCAAGCCAAGGTCTACGATCGGTGCTGTTCGATCGGCCCCAACGTGAGTTCGTCGGCGACCGTCGGCGATCCGCACAGCCTCGAGATGCAGATTGACATCTCGCGTGACGGCGAGACGATGTACGCCGAGTCGACGACGACCGGCGAGATGGTGCGGACGTGCGAGGAGCTGGTCTCGTACTACACGCGACACAACTCGGTGCCGGAGCTCGCGGTCCTCCTCACCGGGACGGCGCTCGTCCCCGAGGAAGGGTTCACCCTCGAACCCGACGACGAAGTCACGATCGACCTCGAGGACATCGGCACCCTCCGCAACAGCGTCACGCGCGTGTGACGCATCTCTGAAAGCGACGCCGAGACTGAAAGCCGGGGGCGTCTCGTCTCACCATCGAATCGCGGCCGTCAGCCGCGGAACCGGGATCGGCGCGATCCGGGTGGACCCGTGTCAGATCCACACGTCGACCCCGACCGATATTCTTCGGCCGCGCGAGGGTGTCATAGAATCGTTCTCACGGGATCGTTTCCATCCGTGATTTGGAGAATTCGCTGTTGGCGTCGGCGTACGAATTACGGTCACGACGTGAGAAATCGGAGTCTATCTCCGCGGGTGGGTCACTCTCCCTGCTGGACCTCGAAGATCTCCTCTGCGGTGAGGCCGTGGGCTTCACGGTGTACCTTCTCACCCGCTTCTTTGCTGGGGCCCTCGAACAGACAGAAGACAGCGTCTTTGTCCTCGTCAACCCAGTACCTCAGATATTTCACTCCGTGTTTTTCTTGCGTCTCGAGATCCTTTTTATGGGCCTCTGCGACGTCCTCAGCACTGCCGCCGACGTTCCTGTGAACGTCCATGTATAGGGGCATAGTCGTATGCTACTACGACGTCTCAGAGCATAAAGTTACCTAACAATAATTATATTAGATTTACTACATATTCTATTGAGTGGAAACGCCTGCATATCGTGGTTCACCTCACCTCACATCACATCCATTACACTACCCGATTCACTGGCGGCCCGATACGGTGGGTGAACCGTTCTGTGACAGCGGGTGTCATCGAACTCTTCTCACATCGTTTTATTTCAGAGCGGAACTGGAGAATCAGCTCTCAGATCGTGTGTGCTAGTCGATATTTCGGGTGGAACTGCTCGATACGAGATTGTCGTCAACGCGGAGAACATCTGTAAAGCCCCAGCCGCTCGGCGATACGTGGTCGATAGTTCCACGGCGAATACGTCCAAAGCCCCAGCCGCGAGGACTCGGGGACCTTGCTGCGCGCCTCGGTC
>NZ_WPCE01000322.1 GCF_009742825.1 Halorubrum sp. CBA1125 | reverse complement strand
GACCGCGGTGGCGCCGACCGCGGTGAGGATGACGGCGCGCTCGCCGTAGCGGTCGCCGAGGACTCCCGACGGGAACTGCGCCAGCGCGTACGCGAGCCACATCCCCGAGAGCGCGAGCCCGACCGTCGCGTTCGTCACCCCGAACTGCACCGTGATCTCCGGGACGAGCGGGCTGATGACCAGCCGCGCGATCATCGTCGCCGTGAACGCGAGCGTACAGAGCGCGAGGGCCGTGTGTTCGTACCGCCAGTTCACTGTCCGGACCTGTGCCGCCGCGCAAAAAGGGGGTTCCGATCGCGGCCAGCCGGACCGGCTGTGGGACCCGATCGGCTCGGGGCGACGCCGACGACCTCGGGGCGGGTGCCCGCTCTCCGGCTACTCGACGAGGTCTCCGACTCCGTCGCTCACCTGCACGATCATGGCGGCCTGCTGTTCGACGGCCGCGGTGATCCCGTCGGTCTCGTCGCGGATCTCGGCGGCGTTGCCCGCGGTCTGGTCGACCATCGCGGCGATCTCCTCGGTGCTCGCGGCCTGCTGGTCGGTCGCCGTTGCGACCTCTTCGATCCCCGTGGTGAGCTCCGTCGTGGAGTCGTCGATCTCGGTGAGCGTGTCTGCGGCCTCCTCGACCTCGGCGCGGCCGTCGGCGACCGCGTCCGCGTTCGCGTCGAGTTCCTCGACCGCCCGCTCGGTGTGTCGCTCGATCGATCCCACGAGCTCCTCTATCTCGCCGGTCCGCCCCTGCGACTCCTCGGCGAGCGACTTCACCTCCTCGGCGACGACCGCGAACCCGGCGCCTGCCTCGCCGGCGCGGGCGGCCTCGATGCTCGCGTTGAGCGCCAGCAGGTTCGTCCGCTCGGCGATGGCGTTTATCGCTTCGACCATCTCGTCGATCTCCGCGACCGTCTCCGCTATCGCCTCGACGCGCTCGGCGAGGGTCTCGGAGGTTTCGTCGATGCGGTCCATCGCGGCCCGCGCGTCCGCGGCCGCCGATCGCCCCTCGGCCGTGAGGTCGTTCACCGACTCCGCCTCGGTCGCGACCTCCTCCGCGGAGGAGGCGACCTCCTCGACCGCTGCGCTCATGTTCGAGACCTCGTCGCTCACCTGGACCATCCCCTCGAACTGCTCGGCGGAGAACCCGGCGATGTCCTCGGTCCGATCGACGACGTCGACGGCCGCCCCGTGGAGTTCGTTGAGCCCCCGGACCGACTCGGAGAGCGCCGCTTCGCGCTCCGCCGAGAGGTCCCCGTCGACGTCGATCTCGTCGGCGCTGACGATCTCGTCGTCCATCCGCTCCGAGACCGCCTCGCCGACGTCGCCGGCGGCTGCCATTCGCGCGCCGACCTCCTCCATCGTCGCGTCGGCGCCGTCGGTGTCGACGCCGCCGTCCGCCGCCGTTCGTCCCGTCGTCTCGTCGCTCGTCTCAGTCTGATCGTTCGTCGTTGTTTCGTCGTTCGTCGCCGTCTGATCTTGCGATGTCGTCCCGGGGCGCTCGTTTCGCATGATACGCCCACGACTCGCCACGCGTAGATAATCCTCCGTGTGCGATTATCACGATTGAGTGTCAGGCGGGGAAAAGTGAGACACGGAGAGTATCGGTGACCGGTGTCAGTCGACGACGAACTCGCGCCGATAGTCGGTGAGGTTCTCGTGGCCGTCTTCGGTGACGACGACCAGGTCCTCGATCCGGACCCCGCCGACGTCGGGGTCGTACAGCCCGGGCTCGACCGTGACCACGTGTCCGGGCACCAGCTCGTCGCCGCCGCTCGCGAGCCGCGGGGGACTCGTGGACTTCGAGTCCGATCCCGTGGCCCGTCGAGTGGATGAACCCGGTCTCCGTCTCGGGGTCGGCACGGAGCGTCGGCTCCCCCGCCGCCTCGTAGACGTCGCAGGCGGCCGCGTGGACGTCCTCGCG
>NZ_WPCE01000297.1 GCF_009742825.1 Halorubrum sp. CBA1125 | reverse complement strand
TCCGGAGGCGGTCCTCGACGAGCTCGCCGGGCTTCAGCGCGGGGCCGGCGAGGCGGCGACGGCGGCGAGCGTGGCCGCGGACCTGGCGGCGCGGGCCGAAACGGTCACGACGGACGAATCGTACGCAGACGACGCGCTGGTCGAGCTGGCCGCGTCAGGCCGGGTCGACGGCGTCGTCACCAACGATCGCCCCCTCGCGAGCCGGGTGCTGGCGGCGGACGCACCAGTAATCGGTTTAAGGGGTCGGAACGCACTGGCGATAACGGAACCCTAGCGGACGCGGATCACCAATCATGTACAAACGAGTTCGACTCAAGGACACGGTCGAGGTCCCGCCGAAACACCTGGCGGACGTCACCGACGAGCGAGTGAAGGCCCTGCTCCAGGACAAACTGGAAGGACGGATGGACGAGGACGTCGGCAGCGTCGTGAGCGTCATCGAAGTCCACGACATCGGCGAGGGGGCGGTGTTGCACAACCGCCCCGGCGTCTACTACGAGGCCGAGTTCGAGGCGCTCACCTACGATCCCGACATGCAGGAGGTCGCCGACGGGACGGTCGTCGAGACCGTCGAGTTCGGCGCGTTCGTGGGGATCGGTCCGGTGGACGGGCTGTTGCACGTCTCGCAGATCACCGACGAGTACCTCACGTTTGACGGCGCGAACCAGCAGCTCGCCTCTTCGGACTCCGACAAGACCCTCGGCGTCGACGACGCCGTCCGGGTCCGGATCGTCACGAAGAGCATCGACGAGCGCAACCCGCGCGACTCGAAGATCGGGCTCACCGCGAAACAGCCCGGCCTCGGGAAACACGAGTGGCTGGAGGGGCAGCGCCGACACCGCGAACAGACGGGCGAGGAGGCCGACTGATGGCCGAGGACCGCCTGGCGTGTCGGGAGTGTCACCACGTCAACGACCCCGACGCACAGACCTGCGAGCACTGCGGGTCGTCGTCGCTGACGGAGGACTGGGCGGGCTACGTCATCGTCACGCAGCCCGAGGAGAGCCAGATCGCCGAGGAGATGAACGTCGCTCAGGCCGGCGCGTACGCGCTGAAGGTCCGATAGCGACGCCGGCGTGGTTTCGCGCCACCCCCGATGCTCACCCTACCCGATTCGTTGCGCGACGCGTTCAAGGCCCCGCTCGGTCCGGTGACGACCGACGTCGAGCGCCTGCTGGCGGCGGCCGACCGGACCCGGGCCAGCCACGACGCGCCCGAGGCGCCGCTCGTCGCCGTCGGCGACGTCGTCACCTATCACCTCCGCGAGGCGGGTCGCGTCCCCGACGTCGCGATCGTCGACGGGAAGACGGAACGGACGGCGGTCGACGCCGAGATCGAGGCCGCGCTCGCGGACGCGGCGGGGGCGTCGGATCGCGTCGAGAACCCGCCGGCGTCGCTGTCGGCGGACCTGCTCGCGGCGCTGTCCGAGGCGCTCGCCGCGGACGAGCCGGTCACGATCGCGGTCACCGGTGAGGAGGACCTGGCCGCGCTGCCGGCGATCCTGGCGGCGCCGACGGGCGCGAGCATTGTCTACGGTCAGCCCGGCGAGGGGATGGTCCGCGTCGCCGTCACCCCGGAGACCAGAACGGAGGCCCGCGACCTCTTCGAGTCGCTCGACGGCGACGTCGCGGCTGCGTACGGTGCGCTCGGCGTCGCCCCCGAGTCGTAGCGTCCGTCCCGGCGACCGCTGCGGGAATTCGACGGCGACACCCCCGCTTCGAAATCCTTTTACAGCTTTCGGGGGGATATACGCCCAACTAACCATGGACGTCGACATCATCTCCGAAGAGGAGAACCCCATGTTGCACCGCACGGACATCCGTTTCGAGACGACACACGAGGAGGCGACGCCCTCCCGCCTCTCGGTCCGCGACTCGCTGGCTGCGAAGCTCGACAAAGACTCCGAGGAGGTCGTCGTCCACGAGCTCGATACGAAGTTCGGCATGCGCAAGACGGTCGGCTACGCGAAGGTGTACGACACCGCCGAGCACGCGCTCGACGTCGAGCAGGAGTACATGCTCGAACGCAACAAGATCGGCGGCGAGGGCGACGCGGACGCCGAGGAAGCGTAACGCCCGCCGGATGCGCGTTCTCGGCATCGAGGGGACCGCGTGGTGTGCGAGCGCCGCCCTGTACGACGCCGAGGCCGACACCGTTCTGATCGAGTCCGACCCGTACGAGCCCGACAGCGGCGGCATTCACCCGCGCGAGGCCGCAGAGCACATGTCGGAGGCGATCCCGGCGGTCGTCGACGCGGTCCTGACGGCGGCCGAGGCGGAACACGGGCCCGACGCGGTCGACGCGGTCG
>NZ_WPCE01000309.1 GCF_009742825.1 Halorubrum sp. CBA1125 | reverse complement strand
GGCGTCGACCCTGCCTCCAGCGCGGCCGCGACCTCCCCACGGATCCGCCCCACCTCCTCGGCGACGGGCTTGGGGACGGGGATCTCCTGGCCGACCCAGGAGGGGACCTCCCCCGCGGGGTCGGGGATCGGCGTGACGTTCACCCGCTCCTCCTCCTCGTCGATCTCCGTGATCCGCCACATCTCGCCGCGCTGGACGAACGTCTCGCCCGGCCCCGCGAAGTCGAGGACGAACCGCTCGTCGAGGGTCCCGATCTGACGCCGCGAGGACATGTCGTACACCTCGTAGGTGGCCTCGTCGGGGATCATCGAGAGGTTCGCGTAGAAGTACTGCCAGGTGCCGCCGGACTTCTCGAGGGCGTCTGACCCCTCGTCGAGCCACAGCAGCCGGTTCCCGTCCAGCTCGCGGACGATCTCCTGGAACGTCGACTCCGAGAGGTCCCTGAAGGGGTAGGCGTCGGTCACCGTCTCGTAGGCCTCGCGGGCGTGGACCTCGCCCTCGTCCATCACGATCCCCACGACCTGGTTGGCAACCACGTCGAGGCTCCCGTGATGGATGGCCGCGGGCTCGACGAGCTCGGCGTCGGCGCGGCGGGCGATCGCCATCGCCTCGAGGGTGTCGTCGCCGCCCTGCGTGACGACGGTCCCCGCCGACACCAGGTCGCGGCGGTGGCCCGCGCGGCCGACCCGCTGGAGCAGGCGGGCGACCTCGCGGGGGCTCCCGTACTGCACCACGTGGTCGACGCGGCCGACGTCGATCCCGAGCTCCATCGAGGAGGTGCAGACGAGCCCGTCGATCTCGCCCGCCTTGAACCGGTCTTCCACGTCGATCCGCACGTCCTTCGAGAGGGAGCCGTGGTGGACCTCGATCTCGGTGACTGCGTCGGTGTCCGCGTCGTTGTCCGTGTCGGCGTCCGCGTCGTCGGGGGCGCTCCCGTCGTCCCCGCCCGCCGCTTCCCGCTCCTTCTCTGCGAGCGTCTTGAACCGCGAGCCCAGCGCCTCTGCGGTCTGTCGCGTGTTGACGAAGATCAGCGTCGACTCGTTCTCGGCGACGGTCTCGCGGATCGTCCGGACGTGGCTCGCTGTGGTCTCGTCGGTCGCGAGTTCGCCGGCGAGCCGGCCGTCTTCGTCCGTGATATCGGGGTCGACCACGGAGACGTCGACGCGGCTGCCCGCGGCGACCTCGACCGTCTCGAACGCCCGGTCGCCCGCGCGGTCCGGGTCGCGCCGCCCGCAGCCGACGAGGAACTTCCCGACCTCGTCGGGGTCGCCGACGGTCGCCGAGAGGCCGATCCGCTGGAACGGCCCGGCGACCCGGCGCAGTCGCTCCAGGCCGACCGTGAGCTGCGCCCCGCGCTTGGCGGCCGCCAGCTCGTGGACCTCGTCGATCACGACGTGTGCGACGTCTTCGAGCGCCGCGCGCATCTTCGACCCCGTCAGGATCGCCTGAAGCGTCTCGGGCGTCGTGATGAGGACGTCCGGCGGGTCGTCCGCCTGTTTTCCCCGCTCGTACTGGGTCGTGTCGCCGTGGCGCACCGCGACCTCGACGCCGAGCGTCTCGCCCCACCACTCCAGCCGGTCCATCATGTCCCGGTTGAGCGCCCGCAGCGGGGTGACGTACAGCGCGGAGATCCCCTCGCGGGGCGGGTCGCCGGGGGCGTCCCTGGCGGCGACGATCGCGTCGAAGACGGGCAACATCGCGGTCTCCGTCTTCCCGGTCCCCGTGGGCGCGAGCACGAGGGCGTTCTTCCCGGCCGCGAGCGGCGGGATCGCCTCGCGCTGCGGCTCGGTGGGCGTGGTGAACCCGCGGTCGGAGAGCGCCTCGCGCACGTCGGGCCCGAGGCGGGCGAACGCGTCCATCCCCGACGGTTCCGACATCGTCCGCGTTTGGGCGCTCGGGCGATTAAGCGCGTCGCTGTGGGAGCGCTATCCACTTCGCCGACGGTCGGGTCGGACGCGGTGGCCGTTTCCAACGCCCAGCTGTACGACACCGCAGCCACACGCCTCCCCAGCCTCGTCGGCCGCCCTCCGCTTCGCTCCGGCCGGCCGACTCCCTCGCGGGCGGTTCGCGCCCGCCGGGCGCTCACCGGAGCGCAGGGC
>NZ_WPCE01000298.1 GCF_009742825.1 Halorubrum sp. CBA1125 | reverse complement strand
GCCGAGCGCCGCCGCCGCGCCGATCCCCTCCGCCAGCGCCCACCCGTACCGGTCCGCGACGATCGGGTCGCCGTCGGCCTCGACGGTGTACGCGAAGCCGCCGTCGGTCCAGCCGAGGTCGGTCGCCGTCTCGAACAGCTCGACCGCACGCTCGTACCAGTCTGTCGCGTCGGTGTCGTTCCCGTCCGCATCGCCGCCTCCCAGCGACGCCGGCACCTCGGCGTCGAACCGGTCGAGCAGCGCGAGGAACTTCGCCCACTCGACGTGGTGGCCTGGCTGGTACCCCGGCGGTCGGAACTGGTGGCGGGGCTCATCGGCGTTGTACGCGAAGTCGTGGTCCCACTCGGCGGTGTAGTGTTCCCACAGCAGCCCGTCGGTCTCTCCGGCCAGCTCGACCGCGATCCGCGTCGCGATGCGGCGCGCTCGCGCGAGGTACGCCTCCTCGTCGGTCGCTTCGTACGCGGCGAGGTACGCCTCGCAGGCGTGCATGTTCGCGTTCTGCCCCCGGTACGATTCCAGCTCCTCCCAGTCGGCGTCGCAGTCGCTCCGAAGACAGCCCGTCCCGTCGTGGAACCGCTCGTCGAGGAGGTCGACGGTCGCCGTCAGACCCGCCTCGGCGCCCTCGATCCCGGCCGCCGTCGCCCGGGCGTACGCGAGGAGGACGAACGCGTGCCCGTACGCCGACCGCGTCCGGTCCACGGGCGTCCCGTCGGGCTCGACGAGGAGGTGATATCCCTCGCTCCGATCGTCGGCGTCGGCGCGGTGCGTCGCTTCGAGGAACTCCACGCCGTGCGCGGCGGCGTCGCGACACCACGCCGGTCCGTCGGCGACGGTGCCCGCGGCGAAGTTGGCGACCGATCGACACGTGGCCACCAGGTGTCGGCGATCGCCGGTGTACGGGTCGCCCGTCTCCGGGTGGAGCAGTCGGTAGCCGCCGGAACTCGTGTCGAGCGCGTCCGGGTTCTGGAGCCGGAGCGTCGCGAGGAGCCGTCCGCGGAACGACGGTGGATCGTGTCGAGCCATGCGATCCGTTCGACATCGCGCCGCAAAAAACCCGATCGACTCCCGACCCCCGTCGTCTTCCCTCGGACGCGACGACTCATCCGACGGCGACGCGAGACCGGAATTCGGATCTCCCGCTCGGAGCGAGCCCCGTGACGCGGAAGAGGGCCCCGGCGCCGTCGCCCTCGACCGACCGGTCACGGCCGGCGAGCGCGGTCGTCAGGTACAGCGCGTCGCGAGACGGCTCGCCGAAGGTGACCGAGGCCACCTTCCGCGCGGGCAGCGAGACCGCGTCGACGACGGCGCCGGACGGATCGTACCTGACCACCCGGCCGCCGTCCCACCGGGCGGACCAGAGGTGGTCCGCCGCGTCGACGGTCATCCCGTCCGGAACGCCGTCGCCCGGCGGCGTCTCCACGAACGACCGTCGGTTCGCGATCTCGCCGGTGGCGTAGTCGTAGTCGAACGCGTCGATCCGCCTGCTCGCGGACTCCGTGAGGTAGAACGTCGTTCCGTCCCCCGAGAAGCCCATCCCGTTCGGGACGTCGATCCCCTCGACGACGACTCGCACGGACCCGTCGGTGTCGATCCGGTAGAGGTCGCCGAGCGCGCCCGATCCGGGCATCGTTCCGGCGAAGACCCGCCCTTCGGGGTCGGCGATGACGTCGTTGAACCGCGTGTCGGCGTCGACGGTCGCCACCCGTTCGGTCGTGGACTCGCCGGGAACGAGCCGCTCCACCCTCCCGCGCGTGAAGAGGAGGAGCGCGCCGTCCGCCTCGACCGTGAACCCGCCGATCGGGACGCCGTCGGTCTCGTACGCCACCTCGTCGCGCTCCGTTTCGGGATCGTACCGGTGGAGCCGTCCGGCCGGGATGTCGACCCAGTAGAGCCGTCCCTCGTCGGGGTGCCACAGGGGCCCCTCCCCCGTGTGTGCCGTCGTGTCCGCGACCCGCTCGACCCGAGCCATGCGGATCCCTGCAGAACGCCGGCACTTGAGTGTGTCTGACCCGAGCGCCGCCGTATCCGACGCCGAGCGAACCAGTTGAGCGCCGAGCGAACCGACTGATCGACCCGTCCCTGACCGGCAGACTCCCAACGGGATCCGAAGGCGGCTACGGCTACGAGAGTCTCTCCTGGAGCAGTATCCTCGTGTTGAGTGCTGTCTCTTACCCATAAGGTCTCGAGGAGTGCAGTTCGTATCCCTCCGCCCAAGTCTGAAGTTTCTTGAGGCCCTTTCCACATTATCTCCCAGCCGGGCGGTGGATCAGAACTTCGGTCGAGGTACGCCGCCGAC
>NZ_WPCE01000354.1 GCF_009742825.1 Halorubrum sp. CBA1125 | reverse complement strand
CCGGGTCGTCGAGGTCGGCGAACAGCGTCGCGAGGCGGTCGCGGGCGGCCGCGCGGGAGGTCTCCGCGCGGTCGGTCAGGAGCGTCCCGACGGTCGCGACCCCGTCGGCGAGGGGAACCAAGACGACGACCTCGCCCGAGAGCCGCTCCTCCTCGTAGCGATCCCGGTCGCGGCCGCGGGGGAGGTCGGTCGGCGCGTCGTCGAGGATCTCGGGGAACGTCGCCGGGAGTTGCCCGCGGAGGTCCGAGAATCCGGTCGCGCTCGCGAGGAAGTCGTGCTCGTCGGCGTGATACACCTCGACGGCGTCGTCGTACCGGAGCTGGCCGATCCGATCGTCCCGGCCGTCCGGGGCGAACCGCGCGTACACGACCAGCGAGACGTCGTCGAGCTCCGCCGAAGCGTCGTCGCCGAGGTCGACCGACGCCCGCGTGAGGTGCGCGTCGCCGACGGCGAGGTCTTGGCGCGTCACGGTGGCGCCGTCGGCCTCGTGGACGGTCTCGACCAGCGTCGTGTCGTCGACGTACCGCTGCGTGGTCGCCGCCTCGTCGAGCCACGTTCGGTCGCCGTCGACGTCGATCCCGATCCGAGCGGCGACGAGGCCGGTCAGGCCGGTCAGCGGGTAGCCGAAGTCGCGGAGCACACCGTCCGCGTCGACGTGGAGGAGACGACCGTCGCCGCCGGTGAACCGACCGTCGACGGTCCGCCGTTCGCCGGGAAACCGAACCGCGTCGCCGGCGTGGCGCTTGTAGTCGTCGAGGACGTCGCGAAGTCTCATTGCCCCGGAGGACGCGCTCACCGGATATGAACGTTTGGTGTAATTGTCGTTCGCAGATTTTCGTCGGGATCCGGCGTGCTCCGGGATAGGGAGCGACGACGAAGCGGAACGGAGAGGAGGGGAAGAGCGAAAAAGGAGAACGGGAAAGAGAAACCGCCTCGAGTCCGTACGTTTATCACTCGGAGCGCGTCCAGACGCCTCGTGATCCCCTTCAGCGAACTCGCGCGGGCGGCGTACTGCCCGCGCCAGCTCTACTACGCCCGGCGCGACGACGACATGGCCGTCCCGTCGGAGGCCCGCGCCCGGATCGGGCTCGGGTTCCGCTATCCCGACCTCGTGGATGCACCGGACGCGACGCTGCGCCGGCTCCCGATCCGACGGTCGCCGGCCGCGTACCGCCGGAACCTCGCTCGGCTCCGCGAGCGAGACGACTACGAGCGGCTCGTCGACCCCGAACGCGAGCGGGCGTTCTGCGCGGGGAAGGACTGTCACGGGACGGTACACAAGGTGCTCGCCGGCGGCGACGCGGAAGCTACGGACGACCCCGCTCCGCCGGTACCGACGATCGTCTCGCCCGGAGAACCGCCGGATCAGGGCGTCTGGGAGCCGCAGTCGGTGCGGGCGGTCGCCGTCGCCAAGGCGCTCGC
>NZ_WPCE01000254.1 GCF_009742825.1 Halorubrum sp. CBA1125 | reverse complement strand
CATCGCCTCGAACCGCTCGCGCTCTGGGCCGTCGCCGACGACGGCGGCGCTCCAGTCGCGGTCGCGGAGCTCGGCGAGTCCGAGCAGGAACGTCTCGACGTTGGCGTGGCGGTCGAGCCGACGGGAGTAGACCAGGTCGAAGCGGTCGTCGACGGCCGTCTCCTCGATCACGTCGAAGTCGATGCTCTCGGGGACCACGCGGACGTCGTCGCGTCGGCGCCGTGCTCGCGGACGCGCGTCTTGACCGTCCGCGAGGGCGTCGTGACGGCGTCGGCCGCCCGCGCGAGGAGCCGGGAGCGCCGCCGCGAGTCGGCGGGGTGGTCGCGCCACCAGTCGACGACGACGGGCGTCCGGGTGAGGGTCCCCCCGACGGTCGCGCCGAGCCCCGGCGTCGGAGGGCTGTTGACCGCGTGGACGACGTCGGGGTCGACGCGTCGGAGCGCGGCCGGGAGTCGCGCCGCGAACGCGGTCGGCGCGGGGTCGACGGTGACCGACCGGTAGGCGATCCCCTCGTCCTCGAAGGCGTCGTGGTCGCCGCCCCACCAGCGCGCGCAGAGCCACGAGACCTCGTGGCCGCGGTCGGCGAGCCCGCGGGCGATTCGTCGCGTCCGGGCCCGCGCGGGCGTGTCGCCGTGACCCGGGGCGAAGAGCGAGACGAACGCGACGCGCATACGGCGGCGCACGGCTGGGGCGGATAAAAAGACACGGCATCGTCGCCGGGCCGGAGACCGGGTGGCGTCGGTCGGTTCGTCCCACGAGCGGGGCGGTCCTTCTGACCGCCCGTCGACGGTGATCCCCGTCGATCGCTCTCTCTCCGTCCGCCCCCTCCGACCCGAAAGGGTTTCACACCGGGGTCGGAATCCGACGGCATGCACCGCTACGACATCGAGCGCTACCTCAACGTGCGGAGCGCGGGCAGCGCGGACCTCGGCCCCGACGGCCGGCTGGCCTTCCTGTTGAACACGACCGGCACCGGACAGGTCTGGTCGCTCCGCGAGCCGCAGGGGTGGCCGGAACAGCACACGTTCTTCGACGACCGCGTCACCTTCGTCGACTCCGCGCCCGAGCGCCCCGAGGCCGCCTTCGGCATGGACGAGGGCGGGAACGAGCGCGTTCAGCTGTACCGGCTCAACTACGAGTCGGGAGTGATAACGAGCTACACGGACGCGCCGGACGCGAAACACCGGTGGGGCGGGTGGGACTCCGCCGGCGATCGCTTCGCGTTCACCGCCAACCGACGGGACGAGGCCGTCTTCGACGTGTACGTCCAAGGGCGCGAGGCGACGGACGCCGCCGAACGGGTCGCCGAGGGCGACGGCTGGCTCTCCGTGGCCGGGTGGTCGCCGAGCGACGACCGGCTGCTCGTCCACGAGGCGCACGCCTCCTTCGACCACGACGTGTACACCCTCGACGTCGCGACCGGCGACCGCACGCACCACACGCCCCACGAGGGCGACGTCCGGTACGGGAGCCCGGAGTGGGGCCCGGACGGCGAGGCGCTGTACCTCGTCACCGACCGCGACAGCGACACGCTCCGGCTCGAACGGCTCGACCTCTCGACCGGCGAGTTCGCCGTCGTCGCCGACGGCGACGGCTGGAACGTCGACGGCGTCGTCGTCGACGAGGACTCACGGCGGGTCGTCTACTCGCGCAACGTCGACGGTCACACCGACCTCACGGTCGGCGAGCTCGTCGGCCCGACCCGTATCGACCCCTTCCCGGAGCCCGACCTCCCCGACGGCGTCGCCGGCGGCGTGAGCTTCGGCCCCGACGGCGACCGGTTCGCGATCACCGCGACCGGGAGCACGCACAACGCGAACGTCTACGTGGTCGAGGCGACCACGGGCGAGGCGGAGCGGTGGACCGCGGCGTCGACCGCGGGGATCCCGCCGGACACGTTCGTCGAGCGCGAACTGGTCCGTTACCCGACGTTCGACGGGCGGGAGATACCGGCGTTCTTCTCCGTCCCGGAGACGGAGCCGCCGGCCGACGGCTACCCGGTCGTCGTCGATATCCACGGCGGGCCGGAGTCGCAGCGCCGCCCCTCCTTCGCCGCCGTCACCCAGTACCTGCTGAACCACGGGTACGCCGTGTTCGAACCGAACGTCAGGGGTTCCTCGGGGTACGGGAAGGCGTACGCCGCGCTCGACGACGTCGAGAACCGGATGGACGCTGTGGCGGACGCGAGGCGGGCGTCGAGTGGCTCCACGACCACCCCGAGGTCGACCCGGACCGCGTCGTCGCGATGGGCGGCTCCTACGGCGGCTTCGTGGTGCTCGCGGCGCTGACGGAGTACCCGGAGCTGTGGGCCGCCGGCGTCGACGTCGTCGGGATCGCGAACTTCATCACCTTCTTAGAGAACACCGGCGACTGGCGCCGCGAACTGCGCGAGGCCGAGTACGGCTCCCTGGAGCGGGACCGCGAGTTCCTCGAATCCATCTCGCCGATCAACAACATCGGGGCGATCGAGGCGCCGCTTTTCGTCCTCCACGGCGCGAACGACCCGCGGGTGCCGGTCGGCGAAGCCGAGCAGATCGTCGAACGGGCCCGCGAGCAGGACGTCCCCGTCCGCAAGCTGATATTCGACGACGAGGGACACGGCCTCTCCAAGCTAGAGAATCGGATCGAGGCGTACCGCGAGATCGTCGAGTTCCTCGACGAGCACGTCTAGGCGATCGTCTCCGTAGCGGAGTCGTTGAAAAGAACCCTCGAGAGACCGCAAGATTTCAGTCCCAGTCGGGACCGAAGTCGGGGTCCACGCGGCGGTCCCGCTCGTCGATCGCGTCGATCCGCTCGACGTCTTCGTCGTCGAGGTCGAGTCCGAGGCTCGCCCAGTTGTCGCGGATGTGCTCTCCGCCCGTCGCCTTCGGGATGGCCGTCACGCCCTTCTCGCGGAGCCACGCGAGGCTCACCTGCGCCGCGCTGACGTCGTGTTTCTCGGCGATCTCGGTCACCGCCGGGACGTCGAAGACGCGGCCGCGGGCCAGCGGCGAGTAGGCGACGAGTTCGAGGTCAGCCTCGTCGGCGTACGCACGGAGTTCATCCTGCGGGAGCAGCGGGTGCATCTCGATCTGATTCGCGAACGGCGTCTCGCCGAGCGCGTCCGCGGCGGCGTCGAGGTGCGCGGGCTCGAAGTTCGAGACGCCGATCCGGTCGATCAGACCGTCGTCGCGCAGCTCCGCGAACGCGGGCAGCGTCTCTTCGGGGTCGTACGCGCCGGCCGGCCAGTGGACGTACAGGAGGTCGACGCCGTCGACGCCGAGCTTCTCGAGGCTCTCGCGGGTCGAGGACGCGACGTCCGCGGGCGCGAGCTGGTCGATCCATACCTTCGTCGCGAGGAACACGTCGTCGCGGTCGCGTCGGCGGTCGCG
>NZ_WPCE01000266.1 GCF_009742825.1 Halorubrum sp. CBA1125 | reverse complement strand
GTCGAGCGCGGCCGCGACGTCGTCGTCGAAGGCGACGTCGGGCAGGTGGGTCTGGAGCCGGTAGTCGTACTCGTTGCCGGTGCGCTCGGCCCAGTTGCGGGCCTGCTCGACGCGCGCGAGCGCCGCCTCGACGGCCTCCTCCGAGGCGTCCGCGGGGATGTGCCCCTCGTCGCGGGCCAGCCGCTCGCGGAGGGCGGGGTCGTCGACCATGCCGAGGACGGCCGCGAACGTGTACGGCAGCCGGATCGGCCGCTCCTCGGGCGGGTCGTCCGCGCTGTCGACGACGAACGGGTACGCGCGCTCGGCGAACGCCGTCAGGTCCTCGTCGTCGACCTCGCCGAAGTACGCGCGCTCGAACCGGTCGAATCGGTCGACGAGCTGGTCGAGCCGCTCAATGTCGAGGTCGCGGCTCCGCTTCGGGTGGAGCGCGAAGAAGTACCGGAGCACCTCGGGCTCGATCAGCTCCAGCAGCTCCGGGACGGTGACGATGTTGCCCGCCGACGAGGAGAGCGGCTCGCCGTTGAGGGTGAACCACTCGTACACCATCGGCACGGGCGGCTCGATCCCGAGGACGTTCCGCGCGACGTCGACGCCCGAGGGCCACGAGCCCTCCGCGTGGTCCTTGCCGAACGGCTCGAAGTCGACGTCGAGTACCTCCCACTGGCCGGGCCACTCCAGGCGCCACGGGAGCTTCCCCTCGCGGAAGGTCGCGGTCCCCTCGTGACCGCAGCCCTCGATCGTCTCGTCGCCGACCGTCATGTCGGTGCAGACGTAGTCGACGGTCTCGGCGTCGACGTCGACGCTCGTGACCGTCTCGGTGATCTTCCCGCACGCCGCGCAGACGGGGTTGAACGGGACGTACTCGTCGTCGACCTTGTCCTGGTACGCCGAGAGCACCTCGCGGACGGCCGCCGGGTCGGAGAGCGCGGTGCGGGTCACCCCGTCGAAGTCGCCGTCGGCGTACAGCTCCGTGTTCGAGACCATCTCGACCGGGACCCCCAGCCGATCCGCGTCCGCCTGCAGCAGGGCGGCGAAGTGGGCCGCGTACGACTCGCGCTCGCCGAACGGGTCGGGGATGGCGGTGTACGGCTTCCCGAGGTTGCGCCCGAGCGCGCCCGCGTCGACGTCGCCGAGCCCGACGATCTCCCCGTCGGCGTTCGCCAGCTTCCGGGGGAGCTTGCGCAGCGGGTCCTTGTCGTCGGAGGTGAACACCTGCCGGACCTCGTGGCCGCGATCGCGGAGGACCTCGGCGACGAAGTAGCCGCGCATGATCTCGTTGAAGTTGCCGAGGTGTGCGACCCCCGACGGCGACACGCCGCCTTTGATCACGATCGGATCGTCGGGGTCGCGCGCCTCGATCTCGTCGGCGACGACGTCCGCCCAGAAGGCGTGGAACGCGTCGCCGGGACCCCTCGGCTCGTCGCCGTCGCGGGCGGGGTCTCCCTCCCCCTCGCGTCCAGGGGTATCGGACGCGCGACCGGAGAGGATGTGCGGGGAGTCATCGTACGGGGAGTCGTCGTGCGGAGGGTCGTCGCGCGTGGCGTCGCCGGTCATACCGCCTCCGTCCATCGCGTCGGTTCGCGGGCGTCCGCGGGGATCACGTCGGTCCCGGAGTGGTCGCCGCGGAGCACCGCGTCGACGACGGCGCTCGGGTCGGTCCCGTCGAGGACGATCGACCGGATCCCCGCCCGATCGATCAGCTTGGCCGCGAGCAGGTCCACGGGGGCGGAGGCGCCGGCGTCCCGGCTCATCGGCAGGACGACGTCGACGAGTTCGGCCGGCGAGAGCGACGCGAACTGCGTCGCGTCCGGGTCGGCGTTGGGGTCGGCGTCGTACACGCCGTCGGCGCTCGTGGCGTACACGAGCAAGTCGGCGTCGACCGACTCGGCGAACGCGGCCGCGACCGCGTCGGTGGTCTGTCCGGGCGTCACGCCGCCCATCACCCCCACCTCGCCGCGGCGGAGCGCGGCCGCGGCCTCGTCGTATCCGGTCGCCGGCGCGAGGGCGGCGCTCTCGTCGAGCGCGGCGATCAGCAGGCGGGCGTTGAGGCGGGTCGTCCCGATACCGAGCTGGTCGAGTTCGACCTCGTTCGCGCCGAGGTCGCGCGCCGTCTCGATGTACTCGCGCGCGACTCCGCCCCCGCCGACGACGACGCCGACCTCACAGCCGTCGGCGGTCAGCCGCTCGATCGCCTCGGCGTACGCGGCCACCCGCTCGGCGTCGAGATCGGGTGCGAGCACGCTCCCGCCGATGGAAACGACGACTCTCATACTACCGCCGCATATCCCTGTCGCGGTCTTAAGCATTGTCAAGCCCGGTCGGAACGATCTCGAGCCGCGCCGCTCTGTCGCCTCCATCGAGGCCGGCGCCGCTCACCCTCCATCGAAGCCGGTGGCGGTCGCCGTGCCCCGTCGAAGCCGGTGGCGGTCGCCGTGCCCCGTCGAAACTGGTGATGATCGTGGCTTTTCGCCGGGAAACGCCTAAGCCGATCGCTCTCCGCCATCCGATATGCAACCGATATCGATCGTCGGTCCCGGAACGACCGACCTCGCGACCGCCCTCGTCGACCGCCTCGACGGGCGGGTCGCGCTCGTCGACCGCGGCGACGGGACTACCGACGGGGGGTGTCGACGGGAGTGTCGCCGCGCCTGACCGGCCGAACGAGGCGGCGTCGGCGGCGGCCACCACGTTCGCGCTCGATCCCGACGGCGCGTGGACCGGCACCGGCCGCGTCGACGGGTTCGACGAGTTCCTCGACGGGCTCGCGCCCGACCACGACTACCTCGTCGCCGTCGGCGCGTCGCGGCTCCGGGTGCCGACCGTCCTGCTCGGCGCGGACCGCGACGTCGACTCGGTCCCCGGGACCGTGCTCGCGTCGGCCGAGACGCCCGAGGCGGTCGACCTCGACGGGCTCGTCG
>NZ_WPCE01000233.1 GCF_009742825.1 Halorubrum sp. CBA1125 | reverse complement strand
GGACACTTTTTATCGCTGCCGCGTCACCGCACGTTCATGATTGGTACGCCGTCGACGCGGTGACGACGCGGTCGAGGCTACTCGGCGGTTCCTGTTCCCGTTCAGCGTGGTGCGCTGGACCAAGCTGGCCCTCCTCGTGCTCCTGATGGGTGGCGGGGTGAGCACCGGGATTCCGGTACCGGCCGCCACCGACGTCCGCGGGATCTCGTTCGGGCGGCTCGGTCCGCTGGCGTCGGAGGCGCCGCTCGCGACGAGCGATGGTATCCCGGAGACGCCAAACGGTGGGGGATTGGCGGTGACCGACGGCGAGGTGTGGGGAGTGGCCGGTAGCGAGATGTGGGGAGTGGCCGGTAGCGAGATGTGGGACGCTCTCGGCACCGAGATGCGAATACTCGCAGTCGCGGTCGTTGCGGTCGCGGTCGCCGCCTCGATCGCCTCGCTGTCGCTTCGGCTCGTGTTCTACGACGCGCTCCGGACGAACCGCGTCCGGCTGTGGCGACCGTTCCTCGATCGGCTCCGGCAGGCCGCGGGACTGTTCGTCGTCTCGACGGCGCTGAGTGCGACGGTCGTCGGACCCGTCGCGGTCGTCGCGGTCGTGGGCGACCCGATTCGATGGCGCGCGGTCGACGTTCCCGTCGTCGGGTGGCGACCGATCGACGTTCCCGTGGCGGTGATCGCGTCGCTTCCGGCGTGGGCGACGGGGATCGTCGTGCTCGCGGGCGCGATCCTGCTCGCGATCGCGGCGCTGGCCCTCCGGATCACCCACGAGTTCGTGGTGCCGGTGATGGTCGCCCGCGAGGTCGGCGTCCTCGCCGCGTGGCGACGGGTCGCCGGCGCGTTACGATACGCCTCGCTCGACCTCGTCGTTTATCTCGTCGTCCACTTCTTCGTCGGCGTCGGAATCTCGTTGGTGCAGGGTGCCGCGTTCGTCCTGGCCGCCTCGATCGTCGCCGTCGTCGGCGGCGTCGTCCTGCTCGTCGCCGCCGTGCCGCTGGGCGGGCTCGGTGCGCTCGTCGGAACGACCGGCGGACTGGTCGTCCTCGCGGCGGTCGGGACCGCGGCGATCGTCTTTCTTCTCGGGCTGCTCGCCCCCGTCGGCGTTCTCACGCACACGTACGCGATCCTCTACGAGGTGTCGACGCTCGCTGGGATCGACCCCTCGGCCGCGCCGCTGCACCCGGACATCGATCCGACCGCGGCCGACACCGGGGACGGTGTCAACGATTCGCAGAACTGACGACAGTAGTCGTCGAATGTCGAACTATTCCTTCGACACATTTACATAGCTTTTTGTTTCGTTCCTGAATGGAGATAGACATGGGCCTGGACGACGACGCACGCGAGTATCATCGGCAAGACCCGCCGGGAAAGATCGCGATCGAGACGACGAAGCCAACGAACACACAGCGCGATCTCTCACTGGCGTACTCGCCGGGTGTCGCGGCGCCGTGTCGCGACATCGCCGAGGACCCGGAGTCCGTGTTCGAGTACACCGCCAAGGGGAACCTCGTCGCGGTCGTCTCTAACGGCTCGGCCGTGCTCGGTCTCGGCAACATCGGCGCCACCGCGTCGAAACCGGTCATGGAGGGGAAAGGCGTGCTGTTCAAGCGGTTCGCGGACATCGACGTGTTCGACGTCGAGCTCGACATCGACGAGGTCGACCCGTTCTGTGAGGCGGTCTCCGCGATGGAACCCACCTTCGGCGGGGTGAACTTAGAGGACATCAAGGCGCCGGAGTGTTTCGAGATCGAAAAGCGGCTCCGCGAGGAGATGGACGTCCCGGTGTTCCACGACGATCAGCACGGCACCGCGATCATCTCGGGGGCGGCGCTGATGAACGCCGCCGACGTCTCCGATAAGGACCTCTCGGAGATCGAGATCGTGTTCTCCGGCGCGGGCGCGTCCGCGATCGCGACCGCCCGATTCTACGTTTCGCTCGGCGCGAAAAAGGAGAACATCACGATGTGTGACTCCTCGGGGATCATCACGGAGTCGCGGGTCGAGGCCGGCGAGGTCAACGAGTACAAGAGCCAGTTCGCCAGCGACGTCGAAGGGGGCGACCTCGCGGACGCGATGGAGGGCGCCGACGTCTTCGTCGGCCTCTCGGTCGGCGGGATCGTCTCCCAGGAGATGGTCCGGTCGATGGCCGAGAATCCGATCATCTTCGCGATGGCGAACCCCGACCCGGAGATCACCTACGAGGACGCGAAGGCCGCCCGCGACGACACGGTGATCATGGCGACCGGGCGGTCCGACTACCCGAACATGGTGAACAACGTCCTCGGGTTCCCGTTCCTGTTCCGCGGGGCACTCGACGTCCGCGCGACGGAGATCAACGAGGAGATGAAGGCGGCCGCCGCGGAGGCACTCGCGGACCTCGCGCGCAAGGACGTCCCGGACGCGGTCGTGAAGGCGTACGGCGACGACCCCCTCCAGTTCGGTCCGGAGTACGTGATCCCGAAGCCGCTCGACCCGCGCGTGCTCTTCGAGGTGGCACCCCGCGTCGCGCAGGCGGCGATGGAATCCGGGTCCGCGCGGACCGAGATCGACCCCGAGAAGTACCGCGAACGGCTCGAAGCGCGGCTCGGAAAGTCCCGCGAGATGATGCGCGTGGTCTTGAACAAGGCGAAAAGCGACCCGAAGCGCATCGCGCTGGCCGAGGGGACCGACGAGAAGATGATCCGGGCGGCCTATCAGCTGTCCGAACAGGGCATCGCCGAGCCGGTGTTGCTGGGCGAGGCAGACACGATCGCTCGGACGGCCGACGATCTGGGGCTGTCGTTCAGTCCGGAGATCGTCGATCCCAATGACCGTGACATCACGGCGTACGGCGACCAGCTCTACGAGATCCGCAAACGGAAGGGACTCACGCGACGGGAGGCGAACGAACTCGTCCAGCACGACACGAACTACCTCGCGAGCGTGATGGTCAGGGCCGGCGACGTCGACGCGATGCTCACCGGGTTGACCCATCACTATCCGTCCGCGCTTCGCCCGCCGCTGCAGGTGGTCGGCTCCGCGGTCGACACCGACACCGTCGCCGGGGTGTACATGCTCACGTTCAAGAACCGGGTCATCTTCTGTGCGGATACGACCGTCAATCAGGACCCCGACGCCGAGACGCTCGCGGAGATCACGCGTCACACGGCCGACCTCGCCCGGCGGTTCAACGTCGAGCCGCGGGCCGCGATGCTCTCGTACTCGAACTTCGGCAGCGTCGACAACGAGGGGACGCGGAAACCCCGAGAGGCCGTCGAAATCCTCCACGACGACGAGGGAGTCGACTTCCCGGTCGACGGAGAGATGCAGGCCGACACAGCGGTCGTCGACGAGATCCTCAACGGGACCTACGAGTTCTCGGAGCTGGACGAGGCGGCGAACGTTCTCGTGTTCCCGAACCTCGAAGCGGGTAACATCGGGTACAAGCTCCTCCAGCGGCTCGGCGGCGCCGAGGCGATCGGCCCGATGCTGGTCGGGATGGGCGAGCCGGTCCACGTGCTCCAGCGTGGCGACGAGGTGAAAGACATCGTCAACCTGGCGAGCGTCGCCGTCGTCGACGCGCAGGAGTAGGCCGCAGACCGGTACCCCGACGTTCGGGTTTCCTTCCTGTTTTTCCTGTTTGCTTCCCTTCCCTGTTTCCCAGTTCTCCCAGCAGACGCAGTTTTAAACCTTTCAGCGCCGCCCTATATCGTTCAGGAGACCTTTTCAGGAGACATCGGCTTTTCGGGAGAAACTACCGTTCGGGAGAAATTACCAGATTCGAGGGACGTGGTCTAACAGAGTCGTCTCCGTTTGATAGTCTCCATTGGCGAGTTTTCGGCTTGGACGGCGTCGGGGTTCTGGTTCGGTGTCGCCGGCGGCCCGGCGTAGCTGGCGGTCCAGTGTCGCCGAGTGTGAGGTTGTCGGAGACACACACCGTGTTTCCGGTGAAA
>NZ_WPCE01000225.1 GCF_009742825.1 Halorubrum sp. CBA1125 | reverse complement strand
GGGATCCCGGCCGCGACGCCGCGGAACGGAGCGAGGGGGATCGACCACCGCGTCCTCACGCTCCGGCTGCGCGGCGACCGCGCCGAGCGGCTCGCGGCCGCCCTCCGAGCCGTCGCGGCGAGGCCGCGATCGGCGGACTCGGCGCCGGCGAGGGGGTCGTCCCGGGGGGCGAGCGCGTCCCGGTCACGCTCGCCGCGACGGTCGCGACGTTCCGCGACCTGCTCGATCGGCTCGACGGGCGCGACGGATTCGCCGGCGTCGCGGCCGACGTCGCTCGCCGACTCGGGATCGACACCGACGCGGCCGACACCAACAACGCCGACAACGCCGACAACGCCGCCGACGACTACCCGTGGACCGACCGCACCGCGGTGATGGGCGTGCTCAACGTCACGCCGGACTCGTTCCACGACGGCGGCCGCCACGCCGCCGTCGAGGACGCGGTCGCGGGCGCGAGCGGATGGTCGAGGCGGGCGTCGACATCGTCGACGTCGGCGGCGAGTCCACCCGGCCGGGCGCGGAGCCGGTGCCGGTCGCGGCGGAGGTCGACCGGGTGGTCCCGGCCGTCGAGGCGATCCGGTCGGTGTCGGCGGTCGCCGACGGCGACGTTCTGGTCTCGGTCGACACGCGGAAGGCGGCCGTCGCCGAGGCGGCGCTCGAGGCGGGCGCGGACATGGTCAACGACGTCACCGGCCTGGAGGACCCCGCGATGCGCGAGGTGGTCGCCGACGCCGGCTGCCCGGTCGTGGCGATGCACAGCGTCGACGCGCCGGTCGACCCGACGGCCGAGCCCGAGTACGACGACGCCGTCGCCGACGTGATCGCCGCCCTGCGCGAGCGGCTCGCGCTGGCGGAGGCGGCCGGGATCGACCGCGACCGGGTGATCGTCGACCCCGGGCTCGGGTTCGGCAAGTCGGCCGCGGAGGAGTTCGAGCTGATCGACCGGATCGGGGAGTTCGCCGCGCTCGACTGTCCCGTGCTGATCGGCCACTCGCACAAGTCGATGTACGGGGCGTTCGGCCGGGAGTCGGGCGACCGCGAGCACGCGACCGTCGCCACGACCGCGCTGGCCGCGGACCGCGGCGCCGACATCGTCCGCGTCCACGACGTGGACGAGAACCGCGCCGCGGTCGACGTCGCCGCGGCGGTGAACGGCGCGCTGCGGGACGGGGGAGCGTGACGGAAGCGGTCCCGCCGCGGGCGGTGCGGCCGGGAGTGAGGACGGCGCGATCGATGCGGCCGAGAATGAGGGCGGCGCCGACGCGCCGACTCGACGGCAGCATTTTGACTCGCGACGCCCTCGATCCGGTATGACCCGGCGCCTGCTGCTCGGCTGTAGCGCGGTCGGGAACGCGTTCGTCGAGCGTACGCGCGAGGAGGCCGGCGAACTCGTCGCGATCACCGACGACGCCGGGTGGGCGTCGACGCTGCGCGACCGCAACGTCGCCACCGTCGAGGCCGACCCCACGGACGCCTCGGCGTACCCCGACAGCGCGGCGGTCGTGTTCGTCGCGAGCGACGACCCCGAGCGCAACGTCGCCGCCGCGCGCGCCGCGCGGAGACGTTACCCGGACGCGATGATCGTCGCGCACGTCGGGACGGATCCGAGCGCGGCCCAGCAGTCGGCGCTGGAGTCGGTCGCCGACCGCGTCGTCGACCCCGCCGAGGCCGTCGCCTCCCGCGTGTGTGAGGCGACCGGCGCCGACGTCGACGAGCGGCCGGCGCGACTGCTCGCGATCCTCCGGGATCTCGCCGGCCCCCTGCTCGTCGTCGCTCACGACAACCCCGATCCGGACGCGCTCGCGAGCGCGATCGGGCTGGCGCGGATCGCGGAGACGGTCGGCGTTCCCGCCGACCCCTGTTACGGCGGCGAGATCGCCCACCAGGAGAACCGCGCGATGGTGAACGTCCTCGACATCCGCCTCCGGACGTTCGACGAGATCGACCTCGACGACTACGACGGGATCGCCCTGGTCGACCACTCGCGGGCCGGGATCAACGACGGCCTCCCGGAGGAATACCCCGTCGACATCGTCGTGGATCACCACCCGCCGCGAGGGCCCGTCGCGGGGTCGTTCGTCGATATCCGGCCGGCGATCGGCGCGACGAGCACGCTGATCGAGGAGTACCTCTCCCGTCTCGGCGTCGAGCCCGGTCGGGAGCTGGCGACGGCGCTCCTGTACGGGATCCGGATCGACACGAAAGACTTCACGCGGTCGACCGCGATCCCGGACTTCGAGGCGGCCGCGTCGCTGTCGGCACACGCCGACGAGTCGGTCCTCAAGCGCGTCGAGAGCCCGAGCCTGAGCCCCGAAACGCTGCGCGTGCTCGCGGTCGCCATCGAGAACCGCGACGTCCGCGGCAACACGGTCGCCTCCGGCGTGGGCGAGATCGCCGACCGAGACGCGCTCGCGCAGGCGGCCGACCGCCTGCTGGAGCTCGACGGAGTCACGGTGACGTTCGTCTACGGGTACGCAGACGGGGTGATCTACGGTTCCGCGCGGGCCCGCGGCACCGACCTCGACGTGGGAGAACTGCTCCGGGACGCGCTCGACCCGGTCGGCTCCGCCGGCGGTCACGCCGCGATGGCCGGCGCACAGGTTCCGCTCGGCATCCTGGAAGAGGTCTCCGAGTCGGAGTCGCTGGCCGACGTCGTCGAGACGTTCGTCGCCGAGCGGTTCTTCGAGGCGCTCGCCGACGCGCCGTCGACGCCGCCCGCGACGCCGCCGGAGTTCCCGACGGAGTGACGGCGACGCGGAGGCGACGACGCCTGTCCGCTCGCGCCGCCGGATGGCGCAACCTACATACTTCGCGACGGCGACTGTCCGAACATGACCGACGACGTCGTCGAACATCGCCGACTGATTATCGCGGGGACCGGGATCGCCGGGCTCACCGCCGGGATCTACGCGGCTCGCGCGAACAACGACCCGCTCGTCGTCGAGGGCGACGAGCCGGGCGGCCAACTCACGCTCACCACCGACGTGGAGAACTACCCCGGCTTCCCCGAAGGGA
Source organism: Halorubrum sp. CBA1125 (assembly GCF_009742825.1). Lineage (GTDB taxonomy): Archaea > Halobacteriota > Halobacteria > Halobacteriales > Haloferacaceae > Halorubrum. The sequence continues at coordinate 1,170 of NZ_WPCE01000225.1, read as the reverse complement.
TCTCCGGGCCGGAGCTGATCAACAACATGAAAGCGCAGGCGCAGAAGTTCGGCGCCGAGACCCGCAACGGGGTCATCGAGGACGTCTCGAAGGAGCCCGCGGGCCACTTCCGCGTCGCGCTCTCAGACGGCGACGTCTACACCGCCGACGCCGTCATCGCCGCCTCCGGCGCGAGCGCCCGCACCCTCGGCGTCCCCGGCGAGGACGAGCTGATGGGATACGGGCTCTCCACCTGTGCGACCTGCGACGGCGCGTTCTTCCGCGGCGAGGACATGCTCGTCGTCGGCGGCGGCGACGCGGCCATGGAGGAGGCGAACTTCCTCACGAAGTTCGCGGACACCGTGTACGTCGCCCACCGGCGCGAGGAGTTCCGCGCCGAGGACGTCTGGATCGACCGCACGATGGAGAAGGTCGACGACGGCGAGATCGAACTGCTCCTCAACACCGAGCTGACGGAGATCCACGGCACGCCCGAAGAGGGCGTCGACCACGTCACCCTCGTCGAGCACCCGGGCGGCCATCCCAAAGAGAAGCTGGAGGACCCCGCGACCGCCGACGAGGTCGACGAGTACGACTTCGAGGTGGGCGCCGTCTTCTTCGCGATCGGCCACACCCCGAACACCGAGTACTTGGAGGGCACGGGCGTCGAGTTCGACGACGAGGGGTACCTGCTCACCGAGGGCGGCCGCGGCGCCAACCAGACCGCCACCGGCGTCGAGGGGCTGTTCGGCGCGGGCGACGTGGTCGACTTCCACTACCAGCAGGCGGTCACCGCCGCCGGGATGGGGTGTGAGGCCGCGATCGACGCCGACGAGTACCTCACGGAGCGCGAGCGCGCCGGCGAGCTGTACGCGCCGGCGGCCGATCCGGCGAGCGCCGACGACTGAAGCGCCGACCCGCCGTTTTCCGAGGCGTTACGCGTCGTCCGTCGGGACGGCGTCGAGCGCCGCCTCCAACGCGCGCACCGCGGTCGCCCCGTCGCGGCGTCTCACGACCACGACGAGCGCGTCGCCGGCGACTCCCGCCGCGTCGACCGCGACGTCGCGGGCCGCGAGCCGACGGAGCGCGGCCGCGAGCGCGGCGGCGTCGACCGCGCCGGTCACGAGGACTGCCGTCCGGTCGCCGCCCGGGGGACGGACCGTCGCCGCCGCCCGACGGCCGAGGATCGGG
>NZ_WPCE01000185.1 GCF_009742825.1 Halorubrum sp. CBA1125 | reverse complement strand
CGCCGAGCCCGAGCCCGAACAGGAGCGCGGCGCCGACGGCCATCGGCGTCGTCGCGAACAGCACCTCGCCGGCGGAGACGGCCTCCCCCTGCAGGTCGAAGACGACGAGCGTGAGCGGCGACACCAGCGCCACGGGCGTGACGTTCGTGAAGACCGCGGGGACGAACGCGTACGTCGTGAGCAGGACGCTCACGCCGACCGTGACGAAGGTGAGCTCTTTGAACGACCGCGCGAACATCGCGCCGACGAACGTCGCCGCGAGGAACGTCGCCACGATCGGGAGCACGGCGATCACGGAGAGCGGCCCCCCGCCGACCGCGGCGGCGATAGCGACGGTGACGAGGACCGCGAGCCCGGCGTACGGGAGGGTCTTTCCGGCGACGATGTCGACCGGCGAGAGCGGGGTGACGAGCAGCGGCTCGCCGCGCCGGTTCGTCCGCTCGTCGAGCACCGAGGAGCCGTACGCCTGGACGAGGAAGTTCATCGGCACGAGGAAGACGAACGCGAGCAGCAGGGAGACGAACGGGAACGGCGGCGCGATCGACCCCGGCGAACCCGCCGTGTCGGCGCCGAATACCCCGCCGCCGATCGCGGGAACGGCGAAGCCGCCGTCTTCGTCGTCTCTCGTCTCTCTCACATCTCCGGTATCTCCGGTATCTCTGGCGTCTCCGGAGTCTCCGGGGTTTCCGGCATTTCCGTCGGCAGAATCAGTAGAATCGGGAGAATCAGCAGAATCGGCAGAGTCGCCGGACGTCTCGGATCTCCCGCGCGCGTCGTCGCCTCCGGCGGTGGCAGCGCTCCCCTCGTCACCGTCTCCCGTTCCTCGCTCGGACGTTTCCTCCCCGTCGGCCCCGCCGAGCGTCGTCTCGGCCCGGGTCCCGCTGGTCCGATCGACGTACCGAAGCGTGACGGTGACCGGGAAGGCGGCGGTCCGGTTCGGTTCGTTCGCCATCAGGCGCTCGTTGTGGGCCTCGACCGCCTCGCGGAACGCGGCCGCCGCGGCCGCCCCCTTCCGCGTGTCGCTGGCGCGGACGGCGACGCCGGTAGCCGGTTCCGATCCGGCCCGGTCGCCGGCGTCGTCGCGGACGACGAGGTCCGCCGTCGATCCGAGAACCGCCCGATCGAGCGGTACGGTCGCGAGCGACGGATCCCCGGCGATCGCGTCCACGTACGGCGAATCGGCGGCGACGCGACCCGGTAGACGCCGCGGTCGACGTCGAACCCGACGGCGCCGGCCGCGAGCCCGGCGCCCAGTACGCCGCCACCGACGAGCAGGAGCGCGAGCGCCGCGGCGAGGGTCCGGCGGTCGACGCCGCCACCTGCCCGGGCGACCTCCCACCTGGCGACACGCAGGACCCGCCGGAGCCGGTCGATCACGTCGCGTCCTCCGGGTTCGTCGCGGTCGTCGTCGATCGCGGGTCCGCCTCGCCGTCGTCGCCGGCGTCGTCGCCGTCCGACGGCGTCGTCCCCGCCTCGCCGCCGTCCGACGGTGCTGCCTCCGTCCCGTCCCCGTCGACGCTAGCGGCGTCACCGGTGTACCGCCCCGGCATCGGGCGGCCGACGATGTCGAGGAACACGTCCTCCAGGCTCGGCTCGCGCGTGCGGATGTCGACGACCTCGCCGCCGGCCGCGGCGGCCGCCGTGCGGACGGCCTCGACCGCGTCCATGCTCGGAACGACCGTCCGGAAGCGGTCTCCGACCGGCTCGGGCGCCGCGGCGAGGTCGGCGAGCGGGCCGGATCGCGGAGGGCTGACGTCGGTGAACACGTGATAGGTCGTCTCCCCGTGACGCTCGCGGATCCCGTCGACGCTCCCGCGGGCGACGATCCGGCCCTCGTTCATCACCGCGACGCGGTCGCAGACCGACTCGACGTGGTGGAGGTTGTGCGCCGAGAAGACGACCGTCTTCCCCGTCGAACGCAGCTCTCGGGTGAACGCCAGCACCGAGTTCGTCGTCACGGGGTCGAGCCCGGATGCGGGCTCGTCGTACACGAGCACGTCGGGGTCGTTGACGAGCGACCGGGCGATCGCGACCTTCCGTTTCATCCCCTTCGAGGTGTCGCCCAGCCGGCGCTCGCGGTGGTCGAGCTCGAGCCGGTCGAGCGCCTCCCCGATGCGCTCGTCCGCGACGTCGCGCGGAACGTCGTACAGGTCCGCGAAGAAGCGCAGGTACGACAGCGGCGTCATCTCCTCGTACAGCGGCGACTCCTCGGGGAGATACCCGAGGCGCCGGCGCATCTCCGGCTCGTCGGCGGGGAACCCGGCCACCTCGACCGCGCCCGCGGTCGGCGCCACGAGCCCGGCGAGCACCTTCAGCGTCGTCGTCTTCCCGGCGCCGTTCGGACCGACGAGCCCGAACACCTCGCCCTCCGCGACGGAGAAGGTGCTGTCGACGACGGCGGCGAAGTCGCCGTACGTCTTCCGTAACCCCGCCACTTCGATCATGGGTCTCCGTGCGCGGGCACCCGGGTTAAACCCACTTCCGCGGTTATCGGCGGCGAGAACGAGAAACGCCTCGTCGGTCCCCTGGGCCTCTTCTCAGTCGTCGGCCCACGCGTCTCCGTGCGCCCGGTAGCCGTCGAACTCGCCGGTCCGGATCTCGCGTTCGATCTCCCGGCGGGTCTCGCGGTCGAGTTGGACGATGTGACAGAGCGGGTGACCGGGCGCGGCGACGGGGTTCTCCAGCGAGCCGAGGATCAGCCCGTCGAACGGCGCCGCGACCGTGTGCTCTTCGGTCTTGAAGTGGTTCGTGATCGTGCAGATCGTCTCGCCCTCGTAGACGAGCGGGTACGGCCCCCACTCCATCTCGACGAGCCCGCCGGTGTCCGCGCGCAGCCAGCGCTTCGTGCTGTCGGCGGCGGTGGTCTGGTACCAGCCGGGCCAGTGGACCGGCTCGCCGGGGCGGAGCTCGTACTCGGCGAGGACGCTCTCGACGCCCTCCAGCGCCTTCTCGACCAGGACGGGCTGGAACCGGTGGGCCCGTCCCATCTCGACGGTCACGGTCGGGATCCCGTCCGCCGTCGCCGTCGACCGGAGCGACCCCGCGTCGCCGGTGCCGTACAGCACGACGTTCGTCGCGAACGCCCGGGCGAGCCGTCGGACATCCGGGTCGTCGAGGTCGGCGCGGGCGTGGTAGATGGTCGTTCGGTTCCGCGTCGACGTGTGGAAGTCGAGCCCGAGGTCGCACTGCGAGACGAACCGCCGATAGATGCGGTTCGCCATCCGCTCGGTGGTGTTCGAGCGCTCCTGGCCCGGAAACGACCGGTTCATGTCCTGGTCGTAGATGGGCGTGTCGCGCCGCTGTGCCTCGTAGGCCGGCACGTTACAGACGTGCAGACAGACGATCGTGCCGTGGATGTCCGCGGGCGAGTACCGCGCCGCGACCTCCTGGACGACCTTCACGCCGTTGAGTTCGTCGCCGTGGATCCCGGCGGAACAGAACAGCGTCGGTCCGCCGCGCTCGCCGTTTATCACCGTCACCGGCATCTCGATCGGGTCGCCGAGGTACGTCTCGCCGACCTCGTACCTGACGTGTCGCTTCTCGCCCGGATCCACCTCGCTGTCGTACCGGAACGGTTCCGGCTCGGGACGCTTGTCGCTCATACGACCCGCTCGCGACAGAGACGGATAACGGCTCTGACACCTCGCAGGGAACGCTCCGGTCTTGCGTTCGGCGATAGCCTTACGGCGGTGCTTCGGGAACACCTCCCGTATGACCGATCGAGGGGGTGCGGCCGACGAACGCGACCCGGAGGACTCCCTCGGTCCCGACGACGAAGGGGGAATCGACCCCGCGGTCGCGGCGACGACCCGCGAGGAGCTGCGGACGACGTTCACCTACCAGGTCGAGCGGCTCCGCGAGATCGACACCAAGGCCATCGAGATCCTCAAGGCCAACCTGGTGCTCATCGGGATCGTCGTCACCGGCGGGTCGATCGTGGTACAGACGGAGATCGACCTCGGCGGATTCCTCAACCCCTTCACGCTGACCGGCGGGGGGATCCTCCTCGTCTCGACCGGGCTGGCGGCGGTCACCTACACCGCGTCCGACCTCCGCGGCGGACTGAGCATCGCCGACGTCGACGCCGTGATCGCGGCCGAGCGGCGGCGGGCGCGGAGCGAGGTGGGGGCCGAGGAGACCACATCCGACGGTGAGTCCGCATCCGACGGTGAGCTCGCGTCCGACCGCGGGCCCGCTCCCGACGCGGACGGGGAAGCGGGTCCGTCGCCCGGATTCGACGAGCGCCTGCTCCGCAGCTACGCCGAGTGGATCGACTACAACGCGCGGGTCACGGCCGTCAACGAACTGCTCGCGACGGTGACGGTGCTTCTCGTCTTCGTCGCGTTCGTCTACGTCGTCGCCGGCGTGGTCGTCGGGACGGTCGGACTCTCGCCGGTCGAGTCGTGGATCTCGTTCGCTGCGCTGACGCTTTTATCCGGCGCGTTCACGTGGGTCGCGGCCCACATGGACCACCTCGGCCGCGAGACCACCCACCCCGCGGCGTCGTTCAGGGGACTCCAGATATCGAAGGGGGCCGACCGCGGACAGGCGTGGGCGTCACTCCTCGCGATGCTCGGGCGCGAGCCGCCGGAGGAAGAAGAGGGAAGCGGCGTCGACGACACCGACGAGGGGCAGACGCACGCCGAGGTCGGGACCGCAGACCGCACAGACCGCGACGCGGAGGACCGAACGCGCTGACTACTGGGACGTCCCGCCGTCGGTCCGCGGCCGCCGGACCGACTCGGCACACCAGACGTTGCTGCGACGCCCCGCGCGAGACAGCTCTAGGTCCACGACCGAACCAACCGGCAGGTCGGCGACGCGTTCGCGGGCCTCCTCGTCGGCGTAGTCGACGATGTGGTACGTCTCGTTGCGCGGATGGGCACGTACCGTGGTACAATCGTGATCGTTCTGTGCGGAAATGACGGTGTACGAGTTAGCTCCCGACATCTTACTCTGTTATTATTGGACATCCTACTTCAAAACTTCGTATATTCAATACGAACGTCGATGGATGTGTAATACGAATATAAGGTGATCGAAACGAGCGGAGAGCGGAGGTCACGGCGGCTCGTCGTCGTGGTGCGCGTCGGCGAGTGGCGTCGAGATTCCGGTCCGGCGACCCCCGCGGAGCGCCCTCGCGGCGAGGTCGCGGCGGCCCGCTCACCGCACGACCGTCACCGGGACCGCCGAGCCGCGGACGATCTTCGAGGCGACGTTGCCGACGAGCAGCCGGTCGGCGAGGCTCCCGCCGTGGCTGCCGACGACGACCGCGTCGAACTCGTCGCTCATGTCGACGACCGCCCGCGCCGGGTGGCCCATCGTCACCACGGTGCCGACCTCGCGGTCGTACTCGTCGGC
>NZ_WPCE01000086.1 GCF_009742825.1 Halorubrum sp. CBA1125 | reverse complement strand
CGATGGGTCCTTGGACTGTAGTGAACGAATCCTGTTGAGACGTGTTGAAGCCTTCTATGACGCCCTAAAGCACGTTGTTGGTGAACTAGAGAGGGTTCGAACGGTTTTCTCGAGCCTTCTCGACCAAGTTTGCAGCAGATTCGCCAGCGGAGCAGAACGGCTCTGAGATACCGCGTGAGTTCGTCTTTTGAGGCGCCTCGGTGTGGTATTGTCTTCGGTGTAGCTCCCTCGGCCGCGTTTCGAGAGATCACGCAAACCGGACTCCCGATCGCGCTCGCGGCCTGTTAGTCCCGCGCTCACGTCGTGTCGAGTCCGATCTTCGCGTGCACCAAGGTCGTGTGGTCTTGGTGTTGAACGTGCGGTCGCAGTCCTTACCCAGATACCGCTTGTCCTCTCGATAGCTACCGTGTTGGATCACTGGCTCAGATCGGTAGCGCGGATACTGGAGGCTATCGCATCAGCGAACCTGCTCCAGCAGGTTCGCGGCGCTTGTTTCCGATTTCAGCACCTCAAGCGGGAACACTGCGTTCGAGTCAAACGAGAACACTGCATTCGAGTGACACTGCCGCGTCACCCTCATCCGCTACGCTTTCACAGTGTTAGCTCTACTCGATCAACACTCCACTTCCCAAGATCGTTTTCAGCGAAGCCGATTCCAGACGAAGGCGAACGCCTGCAACCAGTTTTCGACGATCTCTGTTTCGGTGTGGCCAGAATAATATGAGAACTGGTTATTGTATTATTGTACTTATTTATCTATATGTTTGACGCGATTCCGATCTCCGGGAATTTCGTGCTGGGATCGTAGCCCATGACGATGAGAAGCCGCTTGCAGCCACGGTCCTCCACCGACGAGAAAGATCGCATCGTCAACGAACTGGTTCTCGCGGAGTTCACCGGAGACGGCTTGATGAGCGCCCGTGTTCTCGTCGGATAGTGTTGCAGATGCAGCGGGCGGTTCGTTGGAGGATCGACCGCGGCGTACAGCCAATATCGGTCGTCGTTCAGCGGTCACCGTCCCGACGACCACGACGTGACCCGTCGCTCCATCGAGCGGCTGTAGGTCAGCCTTCGAACCTAGTTATGTCGGTCGAACGACAGCAATCGACACTAAACATATAGAAAACAAATATTGTATATAAAATTGGTAAGTTAGATTGATGGAGTCGGATGTCACGTGTCATCGCCGGGGCGGTGTCCACTCTCGCTCCAGAAGATCTAACTCGAAGCAGTCGCGACCATCGATGAGGCAGGCAATTTCTGCCAGAGACCAGCTGAAAATCGTACCGCCTCACTCTTCATCCGTCTCTGAACACGATCTCCGATACCCCGAACACTTTTGTTTAGGTTCACCTAAATCGAACCGATGACAACGTCTCGCAGTCGGACGCCGGATACCGAAACCGCGGGTGACCCGTCTGTTGACTCTCCTGGGAATGAAACTCCCGAGTTAAACGTCTACGAGCTTCACGCCGATCGGACCGTCCTCACTGAGTCCGGTAACACTGACGGATGGATCGCGACCGATCTGACGGTCACGCTTTCGGAATAAGGGCTCTCGAAGAGTCACGGACACCGAGTACCGGTGGTCTCCTTCGCGTCGATTGCGGGGGTCGGCTTCGATTCTCTATCGGTCAGCCGGGTCCCGTCGGACCAGCGAATCGTTTGCGAGATACTTGTCGAGCGTATGCGCGTCCGCTTCGAGGGTTTCGAGGTGCTCTCGCAGAAGCTCGCTGGTCGCCTCGTCGCCCAGTCGTTCCGCGAGTTCGATGTGCTCGCGAACCTGGACGACGAGCGTCGCGTAGCCGTCGAGATCGCGCTCGAGCGACGACCGCACGTCGTAGTGGTGGGGTGTCTCGATGTAGATCGGTGCGTGCTGACGGATTCCCATCGGACCGCACACCGGCACCCCACCGAGTGCGTGCACGCGGATCGCGAAGTCGTCGGTCATCTCGGAGAGCCTGTCGGCGGCGTCCTGGAGGAAGGTGCGGACGTCGTTCGATTCGGCCCCTTCCACGAGCCAGTAGTGTTTCCGCACCTGGTTGAACAGGATGTAGAGCCCCGACAGCTCGGCGTTCAGCGCCTCGACAATCCGTTCCGCCGCCGCCCGCTCGATCCGCAGGTCGTTCTCACCGACCGTGTTCCACTCGCGGCGAACGTGTTCCGCGTCGGGTTTCCGTAGGTGTGGTGTACTCGCCATGGTTATTCGCGTGTGCCCTCCCGGACCAGCGTGTCGTCTTCGAGGAACTGTTCGATCGCGTGTGCATCGTCTTCGAGGACTTCCAGGTGGTCACGCAGACGCTCCGCCGTTCCCGCATCGCCCAACTCCTCCGCGAGGCCGACGTGGTCGCGTACACTCGCGACCAACGTCGCGTAGCCGTCGAGGTCGCCCTCGAGCGAGGTTCGCAGATCGTAGAGGTCCTCGGCTTCGAGGTGAACCTCGGCGTAGTCCTGAATGGTCGGCGGGGTGTTCGGCGGGATGCCGCCGAGTTCGACGATGCGGACGGCGAGGTGGTCGTTGATGTCGCGCACGCGCTTGTACGCGTCCTCGAGGAAGTCGGCGACGTCGTGGAACTCGGCGCCCTCCGCCGTCCAGTAGTGCTTCCGCAGGAGGTAAAACAGGTTGAATGACCCGGCGTGGTCGACGCTGAGCGCGTCGACGATCGCGTCGGCTGTGTCCCGGTCGATCCGGAGTTCGTTTTCGCCGACGGTTCCCCACTCCTGGCGGCGTTCGCCGGTGTCGGGCTCTCGGACCAGACCGATCTGTCTCTTCGCCATCGTTCTCTCAGTGTGTCGCTTCTTCGAGTACGAGCGTGTCGTCTTCGAGGAAGTGCTCGATCTCGTGGGCGTCGTCTTCGAGGTCTTCGAGGGTGTCTCGCAGCAGTTCCCCCGTCGCGTAATCGCCGAGGTCCTCCGCCAGTGAGACGTGCTCGCGGACGGATTCGATGACGTCGCCGTACATCTCGAGGTCGTGTTCCATCGACGTCCGGACGTCGTACACGTCCTCGCCCTCGAACTCGACTGGCGCGCGCTCTTCGAGCGAACTCGGACCGCTGATCGGGACGCCGCCGAGCGCTTGGACTCGTTCCGCGATGTCGTCCGCGTTGTCCTCGGCGTCTTCGGCGGCGTCGCCGAACCAGTCGTGGAGTTGTTCGAACTCGGCTCCTTCCACGTTCCAGTGGTGCTTACGCAGTTGGTGGTAGAGGACGTACGTGGCTGCGAGGTCGGTGTTTAGCGCCTCGATCACCTGTTCGGCCTTGTTGGTATCGATCCGAAGGGCGTTCTCTTCGACGGTTCCCGCTTCGCGCCGGAGGGATCTATTGATACTCATCAACACACCCTTGGTGGGCCTCCCTCATAAATCTTGTCAATATATGTATATTTTAGGCCTGCCCAAAAATGTATCGAGATAAACGGAACAGCGGAGCAGAAGAGATTCGGCGTTGAACCGCTTTTCGCGCGGATTTCGCAGTTGCAAGGAGTATTCAACACGCGAAAAATCGAACGCCATAGTATGATTGTAACGTGACAAATACGCCGCGTTTCTTCGAATCACCAGCGTCGTGTGTCCCACGGTTCGCCGGAAGCAAAGGATACATATTGTTTTAGGCTAGCCTAAAATCAATGAGATCGCGTCGACAGCCGTCTGCTCGTGTGGGGTCGTTTTGTCGGACTCTACGGACCGCGGTCGAGCGTGAGTCCGACCCATGAGCTCCCCCGATCAGTACCTGAAGGTGATTTACGCCCTCGAGCAGTCGTACGAGGACGACGCATTCGTCGCCACGGGAGCCGTCGCCGACGCGCTGGACGTACACCCGTCGAGCGCCACGGAGATGTTTGCCAAACTCGAATCCCGGGAGCTGGTCCGCTACGAGAAGTACAAGGGCGTCACGCTAACCGAATCGGGGCGGGACCGCGGACGAGCGCGCCTCGAGGACGCGTGTGTCGTCCAGCGGTTTCTGCGGGACGTTCTCGGCGTCGAGGAGTACCGTGAAGCGGCGCAGACGATCGAGTCGGTTCTCGATCCCGAGGTCGTCGATCGGCTGTCGATACTCATCGATCGTCCGTCGGAATGTCCCCGTTGTTTCGACGAGGAAGCGAACCAATGCCGACGTCTCCGGGACTGAGGTGATTCTGGGAAACCGGGAGCCGATGTGAAGATCTGGATCTTGTTTTCGGGGCAGGGTTCCGAACCAGCAGGTCAGGGTGAACTGATTGAGCGAGGAGCGGTGAATCTTCGACGAGTTCGTGTTGTAACGCCATCAAAGAGACTCACGACCTCGGGGTGCTCTCGGCATCGTACCGACGGACGAGCGCCGCGACGTACCACAGTTTTAGCGCCATCGACAGCAGGCCTGCAAACACGGTGCGACGCGGCTGTCTGCGATACGCAGCGACGAGTGCGTATCCCGTCGCGGGGATGTTGAGCACGTTGAGGACGTTCGGGTAGGACAGAGCGAAGACGGGCTGTTCGCGGTCCGTCGTCCACCACCATTCGGCCAGTACCACGCGCGTCATCCACGCCTCGTCATCAGTCGGCGGGGAGAACAGGACCGGATTGACCACGGTAAAGACGACGGCAGCAACGGCCACTCGCCATCGTCGCTGATACACGGCGTACAGAATCGCGGGGAAGACGAGCGTTCGGCTCCACCCGCTTTTCGGGTTCGAGTGCCGCTCCCAGAACGTCTCTCGGAACCCGTCAACAGTTCTCATACCCACCAGTAGCTCCCCGATCCCAAATAACTAATCGAGCGGATGGGTGGTCCGTCTTCGGCTCACCGCTCGCGAGGCTGTGCGGACGCAGCCGCGTCGTGGGCGAACTCCCGAGTCAACGACGGCGACCCGAACAGCGCGATGCCGACGGCAGCGAGTCCGAAGGCGATAACGCCGGCCGCCCCGACCGGACTGGCGACCAACTCGCCGAGCACGGCGTCATTTGCGACCGCGTAGGCGACGACGATACCGGCGGACCCGTTGAACACGCCGTGGAGTAACGCCGCCGCGAGCACGGACTGCGCGCGGACGACGAGATACGTGTACACGGGAGAAAAGGAGAGACAGGCGATCGTCATAGCGACGACGCCGACTACCGGGAATGAGGGATAGTTGTAGCCGGCGACGACGACCGGCGCGTGCCAGATCCCCCAGAGCGCACCGATCGCGAACGAGGCCTTCCAGAAGCCCCACGGGGCAAGCTCCCACAGCAGGTACCCCCGCCAGCCGAACTCCTCCCCGAACGCGAAGACCGCGTTCACGGTCGTCCCGAGTCCGAGCACGAGGCCGAACGTCGCCGCCACACCGAGAAACCCCGACGGCAATCCGATCCCCGGCATCGGATCGACCGTCGGATCGAACCCGACGCCGGGAACGGTGACCGCGACGAGGAGCGTCAACCCGACGAGCGGCAGCGCGATCGCGGCAGCCACGGCGAGCCACCACCCCCGTCCGATTCGGAGGCCGACAGCAGAAAGCGGGACGCCCCCGCGCAGACACACGACGAGTCCGGCGATCATCGGAGAGAACATGTACGCTGGCGCGAGCGTAATCGGGCTCACCTCGGCGATGCCGGAGACGACGTGGAGGCCGACCGCGAAGACAGCGAGGACGCCGACAAAGCGTGTGAGACGGCTTCGATCAGGGCTCGTCACTCGTCATCACCATACCAGACGAGACGGGTCTATTGTAAAAAGATTATCACTATCACGGAGCGCCACGCCGTAACCGCTGATAAAGCCTCCAGGCGACCTACGGAGGAGGGAATTGAAGGCGCAACCGGCACCGAATCTTCACCCCCGATCGACGCGAACAATTTTATTCGAGGGGGTAGTTCCTTGTCCCATGGATATCGTCGTTACGGGTGCCGTGGGGCAGGCGGGCAGTTGGACGGTCGATCACTTCGCTGATGCGGGCTACGAGGTGCTCGGCCTCGACGTGGGGCGGCCGCCCGGCGACCGGGCGAACGTCGAGTTCCGCCCGGCAGATGTAACCAATCAGGGCGAAATCCTCGAGTTGATACTCGACGCCGACCCCGATGTCGTGATCCACTTCGCGGGGTTACGAAGCGATCGCGGCTCGGGCAACGCGATCTTCCGCACGAACGTCCAGGGAACGTACAACGTGCTAGAAGCGGCCGGACGGACGGACGCAGACGTGATCTGGGCGTCCAGCGAGGCCGCGTACGGTCGGCTCTTCTCAGACAACCCGCTCGAATACCTGCCGATCGATGAGTCGCATCCGACGCGACCGAGGCGGCCCTACGGGACGTCGAAGCTTCTGGGCGAGGAAGCCGGCAAAGCCGTGTCCAGACGGTACGGCATCTCCGTCGTCTCCATGCGCGCGACGTACATCCGCTACCCCGGCGAGTACTGGACGGAGACGCTCGATCCGGACGACGAAGAACGGCTTGGCGCGACGAAAAACCTCTGGGGCTACGTCGACATTCGCGACGTGCTCACGTTCATCGAAGCCGCCGTCGAGGCCGATCTCGACGGCCACGAGGCGTTCAACGTCTCCGCCGTCGACAACCGTGCCGGTGCTCCCACGCGGTCCATCGTCGAAGCAGTGTACGGGAGCCTCCCCGAACAGTGTGACGTCGCCGACGAGGAGGCCGTCTTCTCCACCGAGAAGGCACGAGAACTCCTCGACTGGACGCCAACCCACCGATGGCGGGACGCGGCCGAAGAGGACGCCTACACGCCGTCCTTCCTAGAGTGATCGGTCGTGTTGTCCGCGAGTACCGCGGGCGTGTGAGCTCTTGACCAAAGGCCACTATCCGACGAGACGACAGCCGATGAAAAGGCGAGTACCGATATTGATGGCACCTGCACTGGACGATAGCTCATGAAGATAGGTATCATTGGAACGGGGAACGTTGGTGGTGCTCTCGCAACGGGACTGGCGGCTGTCGGCCACGAGGTCGTCGTCGGATCACGCGATCCCGAGACGAACGAAGTCGACGGAGTAGAAGCCATGACACAGCGTGCAGCGGCGGAATACGGCGACGTCGTCATCCTCGCACTCCCGGCCGGTGTCGTCGCCGACGTCGCGGCTGATCTGCAGGACGCCCTCGTGGAGAAGCCGGTACTCGATACAGCCAACGAATACCCGAACGCCGGGTCGGAACGGTCTCTCGCGACACGTGTTGCCGACGCCGTCCCCGACGCACACGTCGTGAAGGCATTCAACACGATCGGCGCGAACCGTATGACCGACCCCATCGTCGATGGAGAAGCCGCGACGATGTTCCTCGCAGGTGACAGCGCAGAGGCCGTCGATACCGCTCGAACCCTGGCAGCTGATCTCGGTTTCGAACCGGTCGTCGCTGGCGGCCTCGGTGCGGCGAGCCACCTCGAACATCTCGCTCGGTTCTGGATTCACCTCAGCGGGCAGCATAGCCGCGACATTGCGTTCCGTCTGCTCCGTGAAGAACAGCCGAACGAATAGATTCGCTGACCACGCAGCGACTGATGGTTGTTAGAACACCATCACTTCGCCGGCAAGAATGTCTGCGGTCAAGCGATCGATGGTTGCGAGTTGGTCATCGACGACCGACCGGACCGTGTTCTCATCTGTGCTGGTAGTGGTGACATCGACAGCCAGTGGTTCGCTGACAGGATCGCCAATTCGAGAGAGAATCTGCACACAACTGTAGGCGGCACCGAGGTCCTCGTCGAGTCCGCGAGCGATCCGGAGGGCGAGTAGGTTGTACAGCTTCCCGACGTGAGTGACCGGGTTCTTCCCGGCAGTCGCCTCGAGACTCATCGGGCGGTAGGGCGTGATGAGGCCGTTCGCACGGTTCCCGCGGCCGACAGCACCGTCGTCGCCCGCCTCCGCCGAGAGACCAGTCGTCGTGAGGTACACCGACCCCGAGTCGTAATCGTCGGCCGCGTTTACCTCGATGGAGACCGAGAGGTCAGTCGATTCGGCGGCGTGCTGTTCAGCGAGAACCTCGATTTGATCGATCACGGTTCGATATTCGGACAGATCTGCCACGTAGCGGTCGATCACCGCAGCTGCGACAGTCAAATAGAGGTGTGACCCGCGACGCAGTGCGATGAGTTTTACGTCCCTGCCAACGGCGTCGAGTTCGCGGTGAAGCCGTGGTTCGAGCGTCCTGACGACCCGCTCGGTCGCTGTGCCGGGCGCGTGGCCGACGCCGAAACTCGTGTCGTTTGCCAGCGGTTCGTCGCCACGCCCGAACAGTGCTTCGAGGTCGCCGGACGTTCGTCCAATTCGGGTGTCCACGACGACGTGATCGGACGCTAGTTCCGGTACGGTGTCGAGGAGATACTCGAGGGCGGCCGCTCGTGCGAGTTCGTCGATCGGAAGCTCCTCGCCCTCAACGGTGGTCGTCGCCCGCCCTCCCACGAGGACGTAGATCGGTTCGACGAGTGACCCGCCACCGTACGCCGCGCGGCCCGGCCAGCGCCGAGGTGTACCTTGTCGGTGTTGTGGTGGAGGATCCTGCCGAACTCGTCACGATAGAACCGAGACAATCGACGAGAGACCGCCTCGGCGACGCCGTCACACAACGAATCCGGATGGCCGATCCCCTTTCGCTCGACGAATTCGGTCTCCCCCCGACCGACGGGATCCGCGTCGACGGTCGTCATCGAGAACCGGTCAGTCATACGCCACCATCGAGTTACACTGGCAAAATCTCTGGGGACAGGAGTCACGCCAGCTCCTGTCGCTCTGTCGACTCAACCCGTACCGGGGGAAAGAATAGGTAGCCCATCCGCGAAACAGTGTTCATGCATCCTCGACTGAGCAGGAGGACGGGATGAGCGTTCCAACGCCGCCGGCCGAGCGCCCGATAGCTCACGTCTACGATGCAGCGTATACGGGCGTTCCGAATTGGGATATCGGTCGCCCACAGCGTGCGTTCGTTCAGCTTCTCGACGCCGGGCTCGTTCGAAGTCCCGTCTTGGACGTCGGGTGTGGAACGGGAGAGCTATCGTTGTTCCTGGCTCGTCACGGTCACGAGGTACTCGGAATCGATCTGTCACCGATGGCGATCCGGCAAGCAAAGGACAAGGCGAACTGGCGGCGGATCGCCGCCCACTTTCTCGTGTGGGATGCACTCGACATCTCGAAGTTACGGGCGGCGGACCTCTCGTTTCAGACGGTCGTCGATTCGGCGATGCTCCACATCCTGGGTGACCGAGAACGCGATCGATTCATCGACGGGCTCGGTGACGTACTCGCCAGCGGCGGGCTCTACTGCGTACTCGGAGACGCTCGTCGCACGGAACACGAGATATACGGAATCACGCCAGAGGAGATCCGAGACCGATTTCGAGAGGTAGACGGGTGGAAAGTGGTGTTTTTCCAACAGACGATTTTCGAACGGCGGTGGAGTAGCAACACGGCGTATTTCGTCGGTGTCCAGCGGCAGTGACTGACGACCGCTCGAACACTCGGTTCAATCCGCCAGTGAGAAACCATCGAAGGTGTCCGCCGAAGGATTCGGCGAATTGCCGCTGTATTGGTGCTTGATCTGCATGCATCGAGAACCGACGTCAAAGCAGATCAAAGAGCAGTACGGGCCCTGACTCGGTCGATACTCAAGCTCCAGGCGTGACGGTTACATCGACTCGCGTAACGCCCAGATATCGGTCGGCGGCGTCAGGTTCGACGGTTCCGCGCCCCGCGAGGTCAGGATCCCGGCGTGATACAGCATCGCCTTGAGCTGGAACACGGTGGGCGAATGGTAGACGTCCCCCTCGGTGAGGGGCTCGCGTTGTAACTCCCCGTCGGCGTTCAGGACGCGACTCCGGACGTCGTCGTCCCCGCGGACGAACAGTTCGACGGTGAACGACGGGTGCAACTCGTGGAGGTACTCGACGACGTCTGGGAGGGCCGGTTCGGTGATTCCGTCCTCGTGCATGTGCTGGAGTTCCTCAACGAGTAACTGCGTTGCCGGATAGTCATAGACGACGCGTCTGGTGAGCATGCCCCACTTCGGGGCGAGGTCACAGAAGCGTTCCCGCGAGCGCTTCCAGTCGTCGAACACCTCTAGCGCGGCCTCGACCGACCCGTATTCCCGGAGCGCGAACCTGACGACCTCCCGTCCGAGGGGTGTCAACCGAGTCGGGGTGGGCTGGTCGTCGATGAGGTTCAGAAATGCCGCCCCGGTTCTGGTGTCACTGACGGCACGCACGACGTACTCCGCGAGGACCTGCTCCGTCTCACGGCGGTGGTAGACGGCGAGCGGATACGCGAGGTAGTTCTTCGGATGATTGAGGCCGAACGACTTGCCTGCGACACCCTGCGCGCTGGCCTGAAACCGGATGGCGGTCGTCTCGGTCGTCGTTCGGTTCCCGACGACGCGAGGGGCTTCGACCGCATCAACGTCCCCATCGGAATTCACACCGAGGATGCCGACATTCAGTTCACGGGCTAGCGTCCGGGCGGACTGCGAGACGGTGTCCGCCGGGGCTGCGACGTACGCGGCGTTCGCTTCGTGGAGCCGGTCGTAAGCCTGGACGATTCCACGCTCGATGTCGGCGTCGGTTCGATTCGTGTGGCCTTTCGCTTCGACGACCACCAGCGGTGGATCGTCACCGAGGCGGTCTACGGCCAGTAACTCGTCGTCCAGCAGCCGAACGCCAACAAGGTCGGGGTAGCCAGACCCAATCTGGACGTGGTTGAAGGGCGCCAGTTCGTCCGTGACGTCCGAATCGATGGACTCGGTAGCGAGCCACTGCTCGGACGAAAACTGAGTATCGACGACAGCGTACCCGTCGTCGGCGTCATCCGGAAACAGGCGTCGCTTCGCGTGTGCCAACACGCGTGGTTCCGAGAGCGGCGACGCCGCGCTTGCCATGACAGGACAAACAAGTCACCAACTTATGAAGATACGGGGGATCCAGGCTTGTTACGAGAGCTTCTGACAACTCTCAATCGATAATCGTTCCAGAGGGTACTGATATTCGTCGACCAGATCGTCTCCACCAAGTGTATCATAGAGGAGTAAGAGATCAGCAACGTCGCTCTCGGCGTAATCACGAAGGAGACGTTTCAATCCCCCTGAGAATCGGGAGTGCGTCGTCGTGCGCACCGCCGTGACGATACGCCGCTGCAAAAAGAACCGTCGTATCCACGAGAAGGCATATCAACTCCTTCCGCCTCATCGCGGCAAATCATCCATTTGTCGATAGTAACAAGCGCACGGCGCTCATGTCGACTCGGATATTCTACGCCCTGAACGGCCTCCAGTTCGACTACGACCGAACCATCAAAGAGATCCTGAAGGCGCTCGCAACGGATGAGGCGAACGTGGATGACGAGGACGTAATTACGTATCTAAGAGCGAACACGGAGCCGCTTGCACCAGAATATGAAGCGACAATCGATCTCTGGCTGTCACGTATCGACGGCACAGCTCAGTTCTCCGGGCCACGAGAGCACGAAGAAGCAGATGAAAACCCATCCAACGAACCGAACGGGTATGACCATGATCCCTATAGGGAGAGCTAAGAATGGCTGCCGAAAGTGACCATCCCGAGATCCTCGATGAGATGTCCTCCGAAGAGGCGCGGCAGTATCTCATCCGGTTCCTCGGACGGCAGGACCTCGATGAACACGAGGAGATCTACGACGAACTCGCGACCGAATAGGACGCAATCGTTTCAGACGAACCCTCGTGGGGTTGATGCTTTACCATCGTAGGTCGTAACGGCACCACCGTCGTTCTGTCCCTGGTCAACCGCAAGCTGGGACGACGCTTCGATGGGTTCTGGCTCATCATGCTGAGTGTGTCGCGAGAGGTACTCCCACGTGGCGTTGAACGGGGGCGGACCCGCTCGACGTCACAGAGGTCCCGGTGACACCGGCGGCCATTCCGAAGCCGTCAGAGG
>NZ_WPCE01000223.1 GCF_009742825.1 Halorubrum sp. CBA1125 | reverse complement strand
CGTGATCGCTCTCTTCGACGCGCTCGACCGCGAGGACGTCCGGCACGTCGCCTGTGCGGGCGTGGCGCCGGCGTGGTTCAACCTCCTCGACCTCCGCCGGCTACACGAGACGCTCGACCGTCCGGTATACGCCGTGAGCTACGAGCGGAGCCCCGGCCTGGAGCCCGCGCTCCGCGAGGCCTTCGACGGCGACGCGCTCGCGCGCCGGCTCGCGACGTACCGGTCGCTCCCCCCGCGGGTTCGCGTGGGTTCGGTCGAGCCGGACGCCAGCGACCGGACGCCGTCCTCCCGATCTGCCGCCGACGATTCGCGCGAGACGCCCCGGTTCGTCCGCGCGGTCGGGATCGCGGACGGCCGCGCGGCGGACGCGGTCCGCGCGCTCACGCGAGCGGGGTTCCGACGGAGCGAACCGCTCCGGATCGCCGCGATCGCGGCGAGCGCTCACCGTGAGACGATCGCCGCCGGCCGGGACCGGACGGACTTATCACGGTCCCGATCCGACCCGGACGCATGAGCGAGGACGGAGACGGGCTCGACGCCGACCTCCGGGTCCCGTCGTGCGAGCGCTGTCCAGAGCTGGTCGAGTCACGGGGCCGGATCGTCGACGGCGTCGGCCCGACCGACGCGACCTGCTGTTCGTAGGCGAGGGGCCGGGCGCGACCGAGGACGAGGAAGGCGAGCCCTTCGTCGGCCGCTCGGGCGACGTGCTCGACGAGGCGCTCACGCACGCCGGGCTCCTCCGGGAGGACGTCCGGATCACCAACTGCGTGCGGTGTCGTCCGCCGGACAACCGGGACCCGAGCGCCGCGGAGCTCGCGAACTGCCGGGGGTATCTCGACGCCGAGATCGACCGGCTCGACCCCGCGCTGATCGTGACGCTCGGGAAGGTCCCGAGCGAGCACCTGCTGGACCGGTCGGTCGCGATCACCTCGGAGTCCGGCGAGGTCGTCGACGCGCGGATCGCCGGGATACAGCGTCGCGTCCTGCTCTCCGTACACCCCGCCGCGACGCTGTACGACCGGAGCCAGCGGGACGGCTTCTTCGAGACGATCGCGCTGGCGGCGGAACTGAGCGGGGCCGGCGAGCCGGACGGATCTGGCGGCGCCGACGGGGCGGACGGCGCCGACGGACAGTCCCGGCTGGGAGAGTTCTGACCCCGCGGGACGGGCGGTCGAGATCTGTTCTCGCCCGTCCCGTCTCACCCCGAGCGCTTCCGGCGGCCACCTGCCACAAGGGAAACCGACTTTTCTGTCCCCCGCCGAGGGGGCGTATGAGCACCTTCGAACCGCCGTCGGAAACGCTGGCGGACGTCGTGCTGGTCGACTACGGTCTCGGGAACCTCCGTTCCGCCACTCGCGGGCTGGAGCGGGCGGGTGCGTCGGTCGAGATCACCGACGACCCCGCGTCGTTCGCGGCCGCCGACGGCGTCGTCCTCCCGGGCGTCGGCGCGTTCCGCGAGGGGATGGAGAACGCCGGCCCCCTGCGCGAGGCGCTGACCGATCACGCCGACGCCGGGCGCCCCCTCTTCGGGATCTGTCTCGGGATGCAGATGCTTCTCACCACCAGCGAGGAGGCCGACCACGAGGGCGAGGGCGAGGTGACCGGACTCGATCTGGTCCCCGGAACCAACGTCCGGTTCGACGTGGACCGCAAGGTCCCGCACATGGGGTGGAACGAGCTCGAGGTCACCCGCGATCACCCGCTGGTCGAGGGCGTAAACGGGGAGTACGCCTACTTCGTCCACTCCTACTACGCCGAGCCCGACGACCCGGACGCGGTCGTCGCCACCGCAGACTACGGCGCCGACTTCCCCGCGGTCGTCGCCAACGAGGCGGGCAACGTGTTCGGCACCCAGTTCCACCCCGAGAAGAGCGGCGAGACGGGGCTGCGGATCCTCCGGAACTTCGTCGAGTACTGCGCGGACGAGTAGGTCGGAGCCCCTCGTCGGGGTCGCGCCTTCAGAGCCCGTCGTAGGGCCCGGGCTTCGCGGCGGTCAGCCGCTCGACCTGCTCGTCGGAGAGGTCGATCGTCGCGGCGGCGAGGTTCTCTTCGAGCTGTTCGACGGTGCGCGCGCCGACGATCGGGGCGGTGACGCCGTCGCGGTGTGCGAGCCACGCGAGCGCGGTCTGTGCGGGGGTGGCGTCGACCGCCGCGGCGACCTCGTCGAGCACGTCGTGGGCGTCGAAGTTCGCCTCGGTGAGGTACGCCTCCTGGAACCGGGAGGACTCCGCCGCCTTCGAGTCGTCCGGCAGGTCCGCGTCGCGGTCGTACTTCCCGGTGAGGAAGCCCTGGCCGAGCGGGCTCCACGGCGCGACGGCGAGGTTCCGATCTCGGGCGAACTCCAGGTAGTCGCCCTCGACCTCGCGGTCGACGAGGTTGTATCGCGGCTGGAGCACGGTGAACGGCTCCCACCCCTCGCTACGGGCGATCGCGTTGGCGCGGGCGACCTTCCAGGCGTTCGGCCGGAGCGTCGAGGCGCCGAGGTAGTGGACCTTGCCGGACTCGACGAGTCCGTTCAGCGTCTTCATCAGCTCGCGAGCCAGCGTCTCGTCGTCCCAGCGGTGGATGTAGAGCACGTCGACGTAGTCGGTGTCGAGCCGGTCGAGCAGCGCGTCGACGCGGTGGCGGACGTTCTTGCGGTTCGTCCCGCGGCTGTTCGGGTCGTCGTCGCGGATCTGCCAGTACACCTTCGAGGCGATCGTGTAGCGCTCGCGGTCGCGCTCTTCGAGCCAGTCGCCGATCCAGCGCTCGCAGTCGCCGCCGCCGTACACGTCCGCGGTGTCGACGTACCGCCCGCCCGCGGCCTCGTAGGCGTCGAGCAGCTCGTGGGCCCGCTGCTCGTCGATCTCCACGCTGCCCGCCTCGGTCACGCGGCCGAACCGCCACGTGCCGAACTGGAGCTCGCTCGTCCGGAGCCCCGTCCGGCCGAGCGGAACCGTCTTGAGGTCGATCTCGTCGAGTGAGCGCGTCATCGACCGATCGGTGTCGCCCTCGCCGCAAAAAACCCACAGCAACCGGATGCGATGTGTGAACGTGTGACTAGAGATGTCGGGACTGCCGATCGGGTCAGGCGACCGGCGTTCGCTCGACGACGGTGCCGTCCACGGTCGGGTACTGCTCGACGATCTCGCCGCGGTCGAGGTCGCCGTCCTCGACCATCTCCTCTAGGAGCCACCACGCCACCTCGACGTGGTCCGACTTGACGGTGTAGAACTCCTCGGGGACGCCGAGCGCCTCGAACCGCTCGGGGGCGGCGAACGCCTTCCCGTAGACGAGCGTGCCGTCGTCGGTCACCTCGTCGAACTCGCGGCGGATGTTCCGGGCCATCCGCTTGAGGCGGTTGCGGTGCTGGGCGGCGTCTTTGAACACCGACGTACAGAAGTACACCCGCTCGTGGCTCGCCATCTCCTCGAGGATGGCGTCTTTCGACCCCTCGACCGCGGACATGTGGCCCTCCTGCAGCTCGAAGCCCTCCGCTTGCATCCGCCGGTAGTTGCCGTCGCTCATCTCGAACTCGTTGACGTTACAGAACTCCGCCGCGCCCTCCTCCAGGAACTCCAGGAACTCGGGCTCGGCGCGGATGCCGGGGATCTCGAAGGCGGGGGTGAGCCCCTCTTCGCGGGCGATATAGAGGATCTCTTCCCACTCGGTGCCGTGAAGGTCGCCCCACAGCTCCAGCGGCGGGTGGAAGCGGATCTCGTCGAGGCCGGCCTCGCTGAGCTTCCGCATGTTCTCGCGGCCGCCCGTGATACCGGTGTAGAGGTGGGTGTGGTGGTCCTCGCCGAACTCGTCTTTGAGCAGCCGGAGGTACCGCGTCGTCTTCGCCATCGCCTCCTGTGGCTCGCCGCCGGTGATCGACGTGCCGAGCGCGCTCATCCGCTTGGCCTCGGCGATCACGTCCTCGTCGGACTCGACCTTCCGCTCGTTGGCGTACACGTCGGTGACGTTCTTCCGGTTCTCTCCGAGAGGGCAGTAGAAGCAGTCCCGCTGGTCACAGTAGCCGTAGACGAAAAGCACCATCTTGCCGCCCTTGGCGCACTGTTCACAGCCCTTGGAGATCATCTACCGCCCCGTAGTCGCCGCGACCTGAAAAAGCGTCCGAACTCCGGCGGACGGAGGCGGAACGACACGGTACGACGCCCCACGACCCGCGTCTCGCGTCCCTCCGGCTTCGGTCGGCGACGACCGCGGAACCGCACCGCCTCGCGCCTCCCCAGCCTCGTCGC
>NZ_WPCE01000259.1 GCF_009742825.1 Halorubrum sp. CBA1125 | reverse complement strand
CGGCGACAGCGACCGCGACGACACCAGCGACCGCGACGGCGACCGCGACGACACCAGCGACCGCGACGGTGACCGCGACGACGCGCCCGCCGCAAACGACGACACCCCCGCCGTCCGCGGTGTCCTCGTCGCCCCCTCGATAACCGATCGGGCCGCCGAACGGCTCGCGGACCGCGGGTTCGACCATGTCGCGCTCGAACCGACGCCGGCGGAGTGACCCGGGCCGGCGACCGATCGCGTGAGCCGCCCGCATACGCCGCGAGTGCCGCGAACGCGACGCCTCGCTATCGAAGGCTTTATCGCCGCAGCACGGGCTACATCGGACAAGTAACCATGTCCGACAAACCCGCCTCCATGTACCGGGAAATCGACAAGCCGTCGTACACCCGGCGCGAGTACATCACAGGGATCCCGGGATCGAAGATCGCCCAGCACAACATGGGCGACCTCTCCGCGGAGCCGGACGACTACCCGGTCGAGATCAGCCTCCGCGTCGAAGAGGAACTCCAGGTCCGTCACGGCGCGTTAGAGAGCGCGCGGCTCTCGGCGAACCGTCACCTCATCAAGGAGCTCGGCGAGGGCAACTACAAGATGACCCTCCGCAAGTTCCCCCACCAGGTCATCCGCGAGAACAAGCAGGCGACCGGTGCGGGCGCGGACCGCGTCTCCGACGGGATGCGACAGGCGTTCGGCAAGCCCGTCGGGACCGCCGCACGGCTCAACAAGGACGACGTCGTCTTCACCGCCTACTGCGACGTGGACCAGGCGCCCGCCGTGAAGGAGGCGTTCCGTCGCGCGTACAACAAGCTCTCGCCGCCGTGCCGGATCACGGTCGAGCGCGGCGAGGAACTGCTCATCTCGTAGACAGCGTCTTTCTCTGCCCGGTCGCCGGGGGGAGCCGAACCCCTGAAATACCTCGATCGCGTACGCCTCGGCAGTGTCACAGCAGTTGGCCGAGGTCGAGACGCTGTTCCTCCACGAGTCGCGGAGCGACTACACCGTCGTCGCCACCCGCGACGGGAACCGGGTGCTCCGCGGGCGGCTCGAACTCAAGGAGACTGCCGCGGGCCCGCGCCCGGGGAAGTTCCGGGTCGTTCGCGACGGCGAGGACCACCCTCGCCAGCCCGACGAGTTCGTCGACCTCGCGCGGGCGGCCGACCGCATCCGGATCTCCGAGCAGACGGCGCCGGAGAATCGGAGGCGCTTGGAGGCGATGCTCGACGGCTACCAGCTGGAGTCGCTCACCGTCCGGACCTGTCGGCGGTGTGCGAACGACGGCCGGTACGGACCGATCACCAGCGAGGACGCGATCGAACACAACGACGAACTGATCTGCCGAGAGTGCGCCCGCCGCGAGCTGGAGCGGGAGCTGTCCTACAAAGGCGAGTTCACGGGCGCGGCGGAGGAGCGCTTGGAGGAGCTGCTGTACGAGTCCGGTGACTTGGACCGGATCGTGAACCTGCTGCAGGGCGGGCTCGATCCCGACCTCACCAAGTACGACGAGGTGTCCGCGAACGTCGACGACGTCTCGCCCGTCCGGACCGCGGATCTCGACCTCCACCCGGAGCTGGCCGACCACGTCCAGAACCGGTTCGACGAGCTGCTCCCGGTCCAGAGCCTTTCGGTCCGCAACGGCCTCCTCGACGGCGACGACCAGCTCGTGGTGAGCGCGACCGCGACGGGGAAGACGCTGGTCGGCGAGCTGACGGGGATCGACCGCGCGCTGAAGGGCGACGGGAAGCTCCTCTTCTTAGTGCCGCTCGTCGCGCTCGCCAACCAGAAGCACGAGGACTTCCAGGACCGCTACGGGGGCCTCCTCGACGTCTCGATCCGGGTCGGGTCCTCCCGGGTGAACGACGACGGCAACCGGTTCGACCCGAACGCCGACGTGATCGTGGGCACCTACGAGGGGATCGACCACGCGCTCCGGACCGGCAAGGACCTCGGCGACGTGGGGACGGTCGTCATCGACGAGGTCCACACGCTGAAGGAGGGCGAGCGCGGCCACCGGCTCGACGGGCTCATCTCCCGGCTGAAGTACTACAGCGAGGACCGCATGGAGACCCACGCCGACTACGGCGGCACCCAGTTCGTCTACCTCTCGGCGACCGTCGGCAACCCCGAGTGGCTCGCCGAGAAGCTGCGGGCGACGCTCATCGAGTTCGAGGAGCGCCCCGTCCCGATCGAGCGCCACGTCACCTTCGCGGACGGCCGCGAGAAGGCCGAGATCGCCGACAAGCTCGTCAAGCGGGAGTTCGATCAGAAGTCCTCGAAGGGGTACCGCGGCCAGACGATCGTCTTCACGAACTCCCGGCGGCGCTGTCACGAGATCAGCCGGAAGCTCCGGTACGACTCCGCCCCGTACCACGCCGGGCTCGACTACAAGCGCCGCAAGCAGGTCGAACGGCAGTTCGGGAACCAGGACCTGTCGGCGGTCGTCACCACCGCGGCGCTGGCGGCCGGCGTCGACTTCCCCGCCTCGCAGGTGATATTCGACTCGCTGGCGATGGGGATCGAGTGGCTCTCGGTCCAGGAGTTCTCACAGATGCTCGGGCGGGCGGGCCGGCCCGACTACCACGACCGCGGGCGCGTCTACCTCCTCGTCGAGCCCGACGGCGTCTACCACAACGCGATGGACCGCACCGAAGACGAGGTGGCGTTCACCCTCCTCAAAGGGGAGATGGAGGACGTCGCGACCCACTACGACGAGGCCGCGGCCGTCGAGGAGACGCTGGCGAACGTCGTCGTCGCTGGCAGGAAGGCCAAGCGGCTCAACGACCGGATGATCGGCGAGGTACCCACGAAACACGCGGTCGGCAAGCTGTTGGAGTGGGAGTTCATCGACGGGTTCTCGCCCACGCCGCTCGGACGCGGCGTGGCCAGACACTTCCTCGCGCCCGACGAGGCGTTTCGGATCCTCGATCTGATACGGAAGGGGACGGACCCGTACGACATCGTCGCCGACATGGAACTCCGCGACGACGAGGAGACGGGGTAAGGGAGGCGACTCGGCCGAACCGAGCGACCGGTGCGAACGGCGCCGTGAGACCTCACGGCGACGCCGCCGGGACCGGTTCCTCGTCGGGGTGGCCGGCTTCCCGCGGGTCGATCCGGTCGAGGTCGCGCTCCAGTCGGTCGGCACAGCGGAGCCGGAGCCGACGAGCCAGGTCCGGCCCGACCCGCTCGCGGCCGTCGATCCGCGACCCCAACGGCCGGTAGGCGTCCGTGTCGAACCCCA
>NZ_WPCE01000208.1 GCF_009742825.1 Halorubrum sp. CBA1125 | reverse complement strand
CGCCGACGCCGGCGTCGTCGACGGCGCGTTCGAGCTCGGAGACGTGGTCGACCTCGGCGAAGGCCGCGCTGTCGCCCCGCTTCTTCGCGAGCAGCGCGGCGCGGGCCTCCCGGGCCGCTTCGCGGTCGTCGGACTCGAAGAAGTGCTTGAGCTTCGCCGTCCGGTGGGTCTTCCCGCAGCGCGAGCACCGCGCGGTCTCGCTCGACCGGGGGTCACAGAGGAGCCACAGGTTCGCACACTCGTTACAGCCGACGACCGCGTACATACCGTCCGGTTCGGCGTCCCCGGATTTGAACCCTCGGCTACGTCGGGCCGAGGAGGGTTCGGACGGTAGAAGGATCCGGACGAACCGAGCCGGGTATTGGGCCCCTCAGTCGCGGTCGCCGGGCGGGTTCTCGATGGCGCGCGCCGCGGCGAGCATCTCGTCGTGGAGGTGTCCGTTCGAGGCGACGATCCCGGGCGAATCGTGTCGCCAGCGGTTCCCCTCGAGGTCGGTCACGCGCCCGCCGGCCTGCCGGATCATGAACACGCCGGCGACGGAGTCCCACGGGGCCGCCCGCAGGTTCGCGAGCGTTCCCTCCAGCCCGCCGGCGGCGATGGTGGGGAGAACGACCTGGGCGGCGCCCAGCCGCCGCATGTCGTGGAACCGCCGGACGATCGCCTCGCAGGCGTTGGCGTACTCGTCGCGGGCGTCGAACCCCCACCAGAGCGTCAGGCCGACGGTCGTGCGCCGCGGATCGGCCACGTCGCTGACCGCGATCGGGTCGCCGTTGCGGTACGCGCCGTCGGCGTCGGCGGTGTAGACGTCGTCGAGAGCGGGACAGACCGTGGCGGCGGCGACCGGTTCGCCGTCGACCACGGCCGCCACCACGGTCCCCCAGATGGGGATGTCGCGGACGTAGTTGCTGGTGCCGTCGATCGGGTCGATCACCCACGCCGCGCCCGTCTCGGGGACGGTCTTGCGCGCGTCCTCCTCCTCGCCGACGATCGCGTCGTCCGGGAACGACTCGCGGATCGACTCGATCACGACGCGCTGGGCGGCGCGGTCGGCCTCGGTGACCACGTCCGTCTCGTCTTTCGTCTCGACGGGAATGTCGCTCCGGAAGTGCTCGTGGGCGACGCGTCCACCGGCCCGCGCCGCGCGCTCGGCGACGACGACACGCTCGTCTGCGTCGGTCATGGTCGCCGTCGGAACGCCCGCGACGTATACGCGTCGATCCGCCGACTCGTCGATCTCGGAACCCGGTCGATCCGTCGACGGGCCGTGCGGCGAGGATTAACTCGATTCCGAATCCGAGTACACTTAAGTGGGTCGGACGGGTATCACCGGGTATGGAACCGAACGAAGCGGTCCGTCAGCTCGAGTACGCCATCGACGCCTCCATCGACGAGATCGGCCAGCGGACGGCCGCCGGCTACCGTCCCACCTTCGAGCGCGTCGCCGAGCGGGCCGACGGCACCGCCGTGTACGCGCTCGCCGGGGCGCTGACCGACAAGATCGTCGAGGGCGACCGGCCGACGCCGGCCGAGGCGAACGCGACCGCGGAGCGCGTCCTCGACGACCGGATGTACACCGACGGCGGCGAGTAGGGTCGCAGGCGCGCTTTTTCGGTCTCGCATTCCTGAAGCGTCCGTTAGCGGAGTGTGTTTCGACTGATTCGGAAGTTTTTATAGTAATTCAGCGGAAGCGTCGATCCGTGTCCCTCCCTCCATTACAGATCCCCGCTGGCCCCGAGTTGTTGATACTCCTCCTGATCCTGTTCATCCTCTTCGGGTTACTCGGTCGATGGGTCTACCGAGATGCGAAATCTCGTGGGAGCGACTGGGCGTGGCAATGGGGCGTCGGTATCGCACTGCTTTTTTTCGCCGGTCTGGTCCCCGGCTTACTCGGGATACTCATCTATGTCACGGTGCGGGACGATCGCGTCGAATCGACACCCTGAGCGTCACACGACGCGCGGAGCCCCTGGCAGCTCGGGACGTGCGGCGGTCTCTCCTGACCGCGACTGAACCAGAGGCTCTCACCTGCTGGGGAGTCGACAGAGCCGCAGGGGGTCGTCGACCGCATCACGACAAGTCGACCCGGTCTCCGACGCCCGGCGCGGTCGCGTCGATCCCGTCTTCTCGGAGTTCGGCCGCGAACCGCTCGCACCGATCGCCGTGGGTCACGAGCACACGCGCGCCGCGGTACGCGTCGACGAAGTCCAGGAGGCCGCTCCGGTCGGCGTGCGCGGAGAAGTCGTACCCTTCGACCTGTGCGCTCACGGGCATCCGGCGCCCGTCGATCTCGGCGCTCCCCGTCTCCAAGAGGTCTCGTCCGGGCGTCCCCTCGACCTGATACCCGGTCATGGCGACCTTGTTCACCGGGTTCGCCCGGATCTCGGGGATGTACGTCATGGCGGGGCCACCCGAGAGCATCCCGCTGGTGGTGATTATCGCCGTCGGCTGGCTCGCGATGCGCGTCCGCTGTCCGTCGCGGCCGGTGACGAACCGGGCGTGGGACTTCGCCCGCCGGAGCGCCTCGGCGTCGCGGACGAACCCGGGATACCGCCGCAACATCTCGGTCACCTCCGTCCCCATCCCGTCGACGTAGCACGGTACGTCGTGCGCCTCGCAGACGAGCAGCATCTCCTGTGTGCGCCCGATCGCGAACGCCGGAACGACGACGGTACCGCCCTCCCAGATCGTCGTTTCGACGCTCTCGACGAACCGTGATTCCACCTCGCTCCGCTCCTCGTGGTGGACGTCCGCGTACGTGCTCTCACAGATCACGGCGTCGGCGGCGGGCCGCGCGGTCGTCCCCGCCACCAGCCGCTGGTCGTCGGTGTGGAAGTCGCCGGTGTACAGGAGCCGCGTGTCGCCGTCGTCGACGAGGACGTGCGCGGAGCCCGGAATGTGTCCCGCGTCGAACAGCGTCACCTCGTAGCCGCCGCGTCGGTCCCGCCGGCGACCGGGAACGGCTCGCCGTACCCGTGCCGCCGCTCGACCTCGCCGAGCCGCGCGACGTGCTCGTCGGCGAAGGGGCACAGCGGGCTGTTGCCGTGCAGTTTCAGGGTGTCGCGCGCCAGGGTCCGGGCGAGGGCCGCGGTCGGCGGCGTCCAGTGTATCGCCGGCCGCCGGTCGCCCTTCAACAGCGCGGGCACCGCGCCGACGTGGTCGAGGTGGCCGTGCGAGACGACGACCGCGTCCGGCTCGGGGTCCCGGACCGGGTACCGCGGCGGGTCCCCCGCCAACAGGCCGTAGTCCAGGAGCAGCGCGTCGTCGACGAGGACCGCGCTCCGTCCGACCTCGCGGGCACCGCCGAGGAACTCGACCTCCATCGGGAGCGCGTAGCCGCCGGGCGCGTTAGTGCTCGTCGGTCCGCGGTCGGGTCGCGGTCGGTCGGGCCGCGATGCGCGTCCGCTGTCCGTCGCGGCCGCGCGGACGGCCGGGGTCAGTCGAGCCGCTCGGCGGCGTCCCGCTCGACGAGCGGGTCGGCGTTCGCGACGGGGAGCGTCACCACGTCCTCGCTCGCGAGGTCGTACTCGCGCTCGTCGACGCCGAAGATCGACCCCACGTCCCGGGTGATCCTGACCGTCGCCCGGTCGGTCGGGGGGTCGTCCGCGGGCCGCCCTTCCGCCGAGGAAGCGTCTCCTGTGGCCGCTGCCGCCGAGTTGCGTCCCGTCGAGGGCTCGTCCGTCTCAACCGCGTCCGGCGCGCCCGGCGGCGCGGGCTCCGGCGGAACGGCGGTCCGGCCGCCGTCCGTCGTGCCGCCTCCGGGGTCGTCGTCTCCCGGATCGCCGTCTCCCGGCCCCTCGCCCGCCGGAACGGCCCCGTCGGCCTGCTCGCCCGGCTCCGCGGCGTCGAGCGCCTCGGCGACCGCGTCGCCCGCACCGCCCATCGCGTCGGCCAACGCCCCGTCGTCTGCTGGATGGTCCTCCGCGAGGTTGGACTCCGCCGGGTGAGACGCCACCGACGGGGACTCCGCCGACTGCTCTCTCGGCGGCGCGTCTGCCGGCTGCGCCGGTGGCGGTGCATCCGTCGTCTCATCCGGCCGCGTTCCCCCGTCCCTCGCGGCTGCGTCGGAGCGCGGCGATCTGTCCGACGGGGCTTCGACCGCGTCGTCCCCGTCCGTCCCGGTCGGGGAGACGACCGTCTCGGTCGATCCGTCGGCCGGCGGGCCATCGGACGGCGAGCCGTCGGCCGGCGCTTCGCCGCCTCCCGTCGTCACGTCGTCGACGGGCGCGTCGCCCGCGAGCACGTCGAGGACCCGCGACTTGTTCTGTGCGATGCGGTCGACGAGGTCGTCGAACAGCGCCCGCTCCTCGGTCGTCATCCCCTCCTCGTCGACCGGCATGTCGGCCGCCGCGAACGACGCGAGCTTGACGACCTTGCCGACGCGCCGCTCGTAGAGCGCCTCGGCGACCTCCTCGGCCGTCTCGACCTCGTCGGAGAGTCGGCGCACGTCGTCGTCCGCGAAGGGGTTGTCGACCTGTTCAGCGCGGCGGTCGCGGGCCGCGCGCAGGTCCGCGACGTACGCGGCCACGTCGTCGTAAAACGAGTCCCGCAGGTGCTGGAGGCTGTCCTTGCGGCGTTCCTTCGCCTGCGCGGATCGGAGCTCGTCGAGGTTCATCGTTCGGGGGCTTTCCGCGCCTCGCCGCGGGCCATCAGGAAGACCCCCGCGAACTCGGGCACGGTGTTTCTACCGGGTTCGACTGTAACGCGCTCACCGTTTAATTCTACCGCCCGATCGGCGTCGGTCTCGATCGCGATCTCGCGGCCGACGAACCGGTCGGGAACCGCGTCGCGAAGCGGGTCGAACCCGTCGAGGTCG
>NZ_WPCE01000271.1 GCF_009742825.1 Halorubrum sp. CBA1125 | reverse complement strand
AGATCTCCAGCACTGACCAGTGGGATACTGACGGTCAGTGGAGCGCCACGATCGACACCTCCGACCTCGAGACCGGCTCGTACGTCGTCGAATCCGACGACGGTACGAACACGGGACCGCGCCGAGGTCGAAATCGTCGAAGAACGCGAAGAACCGTCCGACGGCGAAGACGGTGAAGACGGTGAAAGACGGTGAAGACGGTGAAGACGGCCAGGATGGCCAGGACGGTGAAGACGGCGAAGACGGCGAAACCGACGACGGAACGCCCGGCTTCGGTGCCCTCGTCGCCCTCGTCGCGCTCATCGCGGCCGCGCTCCTCGCGACCCGCCGCGACAACTAACGTCCACTAACCACCGAGCGGTTCCCCGCTCGGCCCCACGCATTCGCGGTTTCATTTTTTGCGCGCGTCGCCACGCTCCGAGAGCTGTGGCTGCGATCAGCGTCACCGACTCGGTACGGTACGACCGACCGTTTCTCCGGAATCTCTCTATCGCCGGCGTCAGATCGCGGCAATTAGTGGAGAAACAACGACGAGCGAGCGACAGTTCTAACAGTACCACTCACGTACCACGACGTATGAGCACGGACGCCGGTGACGACGGCGACATGGTCAAATTGAACGTCAAGGTCCCGAAGCGACTGCTGGACGAACTGGACGAACTGGCCGAGGAGTTACACTACACCAACCGGTCGGAGCTCGTTCGTGCGGTGCTGCGCGACACCACGGAACCGGTGCTGACACCCGGCGCACAGGAGGGCGTCTCGCAGGGCTACGCCGACGTTGCGGCGGGACGGACGATGTCCACGGACGAGGCCAGAGACCGCCTCGGGATCGACGAGGATGAGGCCTGACCGGTGGCCCACGACGTCGTCCTGACGGAAACCCTGGTCGAAACGTTGGACCAGTTCGAAACGGCGGACGCGAAGCGGATCGTCGACAAGCTGGAGGAGATCGGCGACTTCCCGGACCACTTTCTCGACCGGCTGAAGAACCATCCCGGCTACAAGCTTCGAGTCGGTGACTTTCGCGTGTTGATCGATTGGGACAAAGACAACGAGGTACTCTACGCTATCGACGCGTTCGAGCGGAAGAAAGAGTACCGCGAACTCGGGAAGTACCGCGAGGTCTGGGGATCGTGGCGAGACGAGGAATAGAGAACGACTGACGCAGGAAACGAAGCGTTTCGTGTCTCTATGTCGACGATAACCGGATGGCGCACCTCCTCGCCCGCCATCACTCGTCTTGAAAGACGCCGGTCGTGTCGAGTTCCATCGCCGCCTCGAAGGCGTCGCGTGCACTTGTGACTCCATCTGTGTCATACCTCTTTTGGCACTTTCTCACGACACGACTCGTCACGCTTCCCTTCGATCCGGAAACGACTGGCGCGTCGACTGCGGCGCCATAGATCCTCGCACGCGTGGTTCGTCGTTCCGTCGCCGACGCCGCTCTCGAACGCACCGCTTTCCCGTGATTCGGGCCGTCTCGCCCGTCGCTCGCGGGCGACCGCGCCACAGAAAGTATTTACCCGCCACAACGGTAGACGGTAACCGCATGAACACACGTCTCGCCCTCGTCGCGGCGCTGACGGCCGCCTGCCTCGTCGGGGCCGTCGCCGCCCCCGCCGCGGCGCAGTCGGGCCCCGCGGTGGGGTTCGGCGACTATCAGACCACGGTCACCCAGGGCGACGTCGCCACCGTCGACGTCCAGCTGCGCAACACGGAGGCCGCCTCGCTCCGCGTGCGCTCGGCCGACCAGCACTACAGCGCCACGCTCCGCGTGCGCGACGGGAACGGCGACGGCACCGTTCGCGTCCGCCTCAACACCCTCCGAGCCGCCGGCGACGAGCCCGAGCCCGGGTTCACGCCCGCGGACGACGCTGACGAAGTCGAGCTGGTCTCCTCCTCGCGAGAGGACACCGGGGACGTGCTCGACACCGGCCGCTACAACCTGATCGTCTCCACCGCCGAGACGAGCGTCGCGTCCGTGCTCCGCGTGGAAGCGTCCGCGGAGCCCGGCGGGAGCAGCACCAGCGTCGTGGCACCGGGCGCGTCGCTGCCGGCGGCCGACACGGCCGCGAACCGGACGGGCGACGCCGACGACGCGGCCGCGACTGACGACGGTACCGGGACCGCGGCCGACGACGACGTGCCGACGGCCGCTGCCGGAGACCAGCTCCGGACGCGGTTCGCCGTTCCGGGGCTCGGCGGCGTCGTCGCGTCCGACCCGCCGGCGCGCAACCTCGTGTACCCGACGGACAGCGCGCCGACGGCGCGGACCGTCCACGCGATGGCGACCTCCCCCGACGAGTCCATCGGAGTGCGCTCGATGACGATCGACTACGGCGTCGACGACGGCGTCCCGCCCGCGGACGTCCACCAGCTCTCTCGCGATGACATCGAGACGCTCGGCGTCGACACGACCGGCGACGGCTACGTCGACCGCTCCGCGCAGATCGCGGTCCAGAACCTTCGGACGAGCACGGACGGGCGGGTGACGGTCACCTTCGACCGCCCGATCGAGGTCGGGACGAACGACACCCTCCTCGCCTCGTACGCCGTGCGGAACCCGGACGCGAACGGCTCGCAGGACGTCACCGTCACCCTGCACGGAGAGGGCGTGACCCACTACGAGCGCGGGACGGTGCTCTACG
This sequence comes from Halorubrum sp. CBA1125, assembly GCF_009742825.1. Classification (GTDB taxonomy): domain Archaea; phylum Halobacteriota; class Halobacteria; order Halobacteriales; family Haloferacaceae; genus Halorubrum. The sequence goes on along the minus strand of NZ_WPCE01000271.1, from coordinate 177 downwards.
GGCCCGCCGGCCAGGGGACGCTCGGCTACGGCGTCGACCTCCGGATCGAGTCGGTCGAGCGCGAGGCGGCGCCGACCGCGCCGCTGGCCCCGCTCGACGTGGCCTACGACGAGGCGGCCGGACACCTCGTCGCGGACGCCGATACGGACGCGCTCGCGCCCGGCCGGTACGTCGTCG
>NZ_WPCE01000195.1 GCF_009742825.1 Halorubrum sp. CBA1125 | reverse complement strand
TCGGTACGCGGCGTCTGCCGTCTGCGCCGTGCTCGCCGGCCGCGAGTGCCTCCGCGAGCAGCCACGTCGCGCCGGCGAGCACGGCGACCGTGAGGTACACCGTGGGGGAACCGGCGAGCGGCGCGACCGCCCGCGGGAGCGCGCCGACGACGTACAGCACGTGGGCGGCGGACCCGAGGACCATCCACGGCGCGAGCGCCAGCACGCTGGCGGCGTCGATCCCGGGTCGTCGGCGACGGAATCCGACGCCGACCCCGCCGGCGGCGAGCAGGACGGCGACGAGGTACGGCGCGGGCGGGAGCGTCGTCCCGGCGGGGAGAAAGGGGAGGCCTTCGAGCATCACCGGAAGGGGGCGCGCTCCGGGTGAAAGGGTTTCGGGTTTCGACGGTTCGGCGGTCGTCTCCGTGCAGGGGATCTCCCGTCTACTGCTCCGTCTCGGTCGCCGCCGCGAGGTCGTCGACCGAGAAGCCCGGCTCCATGAGGCGGTCCGTTTGGCCGCTCACGTCGCGCTTCTCGCGCATCAGCTGTTTGAACGCCGACTGCGGCGAGAGGTCGCCGATGAGCACGCCGCCGACGACCCGACCGTCCTTCAGCGCGACGCGGCGCCACTCGCCCTCGGCGGTGGTCGCCTCGACGGAGTCGTCGCCGAGCGTCGGGTGGCCGAACGAGAGGAACGGGAAGTCGAAGTGGGTGATCGAGTACGAGGAGACCCACTCGAACGCCTCGCTGCCGTAGTCGATCATGTTGCGTGCGGCGATCGACCCCTGCTCTTTGGCCGACCCCCACGAGCCGTTCTTGCCCCGCTCGCCGAGGATCAGGTCGTTGAAGGTGGTGATGTCGCCGGCGGCGAACACGTTGTCCACGCTGGTGCGCATGTACTCGTCGACGACGATCCCGTCGGCGGTCTCGATCGGCGTGTCCTCGACCAGTTCGGTGTTGAAGTTCAGCCCGATGGCCACGCCGGCGAAGTCGCACTCGTACCGCTCGCCGTTCGGGTCGACCGCGGCCGCGACGTGGCCGTCGTCGTCGACCTCGAAGTGATCGACCCCGGAGTCGAAGACGGGCTCGACGCCGCGCTCGCGCATCGCGTCGTGCATGATCTCGGCGCCCTCCTCCGAGAGCGCGTAGCGCCACCAGCAGTCGCCGCGCATCAGGTACTTCGCCTCGACGTCCTGTGCGCCGCAGATGGCGGCGAAGTCGATTCCGAGGAGCCCGGCGCCGACGATGACGGCCTTCTCGGCGTCCTCGACGCTCTCTTTGATCTTCCGGGCGTCCTGGAACGTCCAGAAGTGGTGGATTCCGTCGGCGTCAGAATTCCCGACCGGGAGCTGCTGGGGCGTCCCACCCACCGCGAGCAGGAGGCTGTCGTACGCGAACGTCTCGCCGTCGTGGGTGTGAACCGCGTCGTTCTCGACGTCGACGTCGACGACGACGGTGTTGAGCCGGAGGTTGACGTCGTGGTCGTCGTACCACGATTCCTGGTGGATCGAGATTGGCGCCTCGGGGAGTTTCCCCTTGGCGTACTCTTTGATCAGAATCCGATTGTAGAGGGACTCCCCCTCGTCGGTGAGTACCGTGATCTCGGCGTCAGGTGCCTTCTCGCGGAGCGTCTCCGCGGCGGATGCGCCCGCGATTCCGTCCCCGATGATCACGTACGAATCGCTCATATGCCCGCGTTCGGATTCGGGGTTAATGTGGATTGCCATCCGCGTGCGAGACTTCCGGATCTCCGCGTGCCGACGAACGGACGGTAGACGGGCGGTGAGTCGGTGAAACGGCCGTTTGTGCCTTCCGAAGGCACTTACCCCGCCCGGCGATCGCTGCTCCCATGAACAGGCGAGCTCCACGCATACCCAGGCGATCGGCGCTCGCCGCCCTCGCGAGCGGCGGGATCGCCGGCGTCGCGGGCTGTCTCGGCAGCGTCGGGGAGAACCCGACGACGTCCGAGCCGAACCGCGAGGTGCCAACCACCGGGACGGCGGAGCGATCGCGTTCGCAGTTCCAGGGGTCGCCGGCGCACACGGGCCGGCTCGACGCCGCCGGACCGACCGACGACGTCGAGGTCTTCTGGCGGCGGACGCCGTACCGGTACGACCACTCGCAGCCGGTCGTCGTCGGCGATCGGGTGTACGTCTCCTTCGCCGGCAACCTGGTCCGGCTGGACCTCGCGACGGGCGAGCGGCGGTGGACCGCGGACGTCGGCCACGACGGGTCGTCGACCCCGGCGGTCCGCGACGGAACCGCCTACGTCACGGTCTGGAACGGCGGGGCGGACGCCGACCGGGGGCTGGCGGCCGTCGACGTCGAGGACGGTCGGGTGACGTGGCGCGGCGTGACCGACGCGGACGTGACCACCTCGCCGGCCGTGACGGCGGACGGCGTGTTCGTCGGCGGTGGCTTCGAGACGACGACGATCGCCGCGTTCGACCACGACGGGACCGAGCGCTGGCGGCACGATCTCGCCGAGTACGCCTCGACGCCCGCGGTCGCCGACGGGACCGTCGTCTACGGCGCCGGCGCCCCGCGCGTGGTCGCGTACGACGCCGCCTCGGGCGACCGACAGTGGACGGCCGACGTCGACGGCGACGCGACCGCCTCCCCGACCGTCTCCGACGACCGCGTGCTGGTCGGCACGCGCGCGGGCACGCTGTACGCCCTCGACGTGGCGGACGGCTCCGAGGTCTTGACGGTCGATCTCCCCGGCTCCGTTCGCCGATCGGTCGCCGTGGCCGACGGCCGCGCGATCGTCCCGACCGAGGAGGGCCTCGTGGCCGTCGACGGCGACGGATCTCGCCCGTGGACCGTCGACGCGATTACGGCGGCGACCGCGCCCGTTATCGCCGGCGACGTCGCGTACCTCGGCGACGGCCGGACCGTCCGCGCGCTGGCGCTCGACGACGGGACGGAGCGGTGGGCGTTCCGGACGCGCGAACGCTCCTACACCGACGTCCTGCTCCAGGGGGTCCGGGCGGCGCCGACCGTGGTGAACGGGGTCGTCCTCGTCGCCACGCAGGCCGGCGACGTGTACGCGCTCGGCGAGGCGTGAGCCCGGAGCGCACCCCCCTCGTCTCCCGGACCCGTTCTACGCCACAGATTCAAGGCCGTTCCGACCCAACCGAACGTATGAAGATCCGGCAGAACATCCGCCACTGGGCCGCAAAGAAGGCGCTGACCACGCCGGTGGTCCGCGACGTCGCGAACGACAAGCTCGTCGACCTCCACACGAGCATCTTCCTCAACACGGCCGACGAGGACCGCCGCGAGGAGCGCCGCGACCACCTCGACGGCTTCTTTGACGCGACGATGGACGCGTACGTCGCCGCCCTCCAAGCCGGGTTCTCGGAGGCCGAGGCGCGCGAGATCACGCACATCCAGGCCAACTTCGACTTCTTCAACCACGGCTGGACCGAGATGATGGAGATCCCGGGCGACGAGCTGGAGGAGCACTACCGGCGTTACGAGGAGTTCTTCGACGAGCACGGGATCACGATCGACGACCCGCTCGGCGAGTTCCGTCCCGTCGAAGGCGTCGCCGAGGCGCCCGCCACGTCCGAGAAGCTGCAGACGCCGGAGTACGAGAACGCGATCGCCGGCTTCGCCGACGACGTGTACGTCGAGACCGATGCGGGCGAGACGGTCGTTGGCGGCGACACCGAGGAGCCGGACGAGGTCGACCCCGCCACCGCCCCGGGCCTCGACGAAGACGAGGCGAGCGCGTAGCCGCCGGGGTTACGCGCTCGGCCGACCGCTCACTGGTCGCTCACTGGTTCAGTACGCTCGACCACTGGCTGGTGTAGGTCGCCTGCGCGGGCTCGAAGGAGACGCGCTGGTCGACCGTCCCGTCGAGGTTCTCGAATGACGTCACGTACTGCTCTTCGAGCGACTGGCCGTACGCGTCGTTGAGGTACAGCGTCCCGGACGTCTCGGCGCCGACGTTGTCCCCGCGCGCCAGTTCGGCCATCGCGGGCCCCTGCAGGAGGTCGGAGGGGCAGGTCCGGAAGATGTAGTCGTCGTCCTCCAGGTCCGTCACGGCCGGGTCGGTCGAGGACGGCGAGATCCCGACGACGCCGTTCGGGATGAACACCTGGTCGCACACCTGGAGGTTCACGTTCGAGGAGGCGGGTCCGACGACGGCGCTGAACCCGGCGTTGACCAGCGCGTTCGCGCCGGAGATCCCCGCCTGCGGGTCGGTCTGGGTGTCCTCGACGCGCGTCTCGACCGTGACGTTCAGGTCGGCGTCGTTGACGTGCTGGGCGGCGAGCAGCGCCCCGTCGCGGATCGGGCCGCCGAGCGGTCCGAGGTCGCCGGTCTCCGGCATCAACACGCCGATGCGGGCCGTGAACTCGTCGACGCCGGCCGGTTCGGCCGCGGTGGCGCTCTGATCCTCCTCGGAGAGTTCGTTACCGAACTCCAGCGTGTTGATCGTCTCCAGGTTCCCGTCCTGGAAGTCGATGATGTCGTACGCGGCCGTCGCGATGTCCCCGTTGACGTCGAAGTTGACGCTCGAGGACGCGCCCACGTAGTCGATGGGGTCGCCGGCGGCGACCGTCTCGACCGCCTCCGGGAGGTCGGCCGGCCCGAACTCCTCGCCGTCGGGGTTCGCGACGGTGCGGACCCGGTCGCGGATCGCGCTCCCGGTGTTCTCGCCCGCGGCGGTCGCGGCGAGGATCTCCACGGCCATCGCGTCGTACGCCTGCGCGGTGAACACGCCCGGCTCCTGGTCGTAGGTCGCCTGGTACTCCTCGGTGAAGAACTCGGCACCGGGCCCGCCCGCGGACGGCGCCGTTCCGATGACGTTGTTCATGTCGTTGTCGACCTCTTCGGGGAGGCTGCTGTCGATCAGCCCGTCGGGGACGATGATGTCGAGGTCGGGCGTGCTGTCGGCGAACTCCGAGTAGTAGTCGCGGAACAGCTGGATGCCGGACTCCGGGAACCCGACGACCATCACGGCGTCGGGGACCTCACCGCCGGAGCCGCCGTCTCCGCCGTCGCCTCCATCGCCGCCGTCGCCTCCATCGCCG
>NZ_WPCE01000335.1 GCF_009742825.1 Halorubrum sp. CBA1125 | reverse complement strand
GCGCCGTCGAACGCCCGCTGGATCTCCGCGTACACCTCCGGCGCCCCTTCGGTGACGGTGTCGGCGACATCGTCGAGCGCGGCGGAGACGGGCGTGTGGAACTCCTCGCGAACCTCCTCGCCGGCGAGCCGCCACGCGAGCACCGCCGCGTGCGCGCCGGCCTGCACCGTCTCCATCGCCCGGTCGTGTTCCTCGGGGGTCGTCTCGAACACCTCGTTGCCGCCCGCCTCGATCGCGGCCGAGACGTCCCCGACGACGGGGCCGTCCCGGTCGACGACCGCGGCGACGTTCCCGGGGACGCGGGGCGGGGCGAAAAGCGGGTGGTAGCTCGCGCGTTCGAGCTCCGGCGCGTGCTCGCGCATCGCCGTGACGGCCGTCGTCATCTCGCCGGAGACATCGAGGATCGCCCGCTCCGCGCGGGGCGCGTACGCCTCGACCGCCGCCGGCACCGCCGACATCGGCACCGCGAGACACACCGCGTCGTGGGTCGTGTCGCCGTCGGCCGGCACCGCCTCCGCGTCGCGCGCGGCCGCGGCGTCGGCGGCGACCTCGGGGTCGCGATCGGCGAAGGCGACGCTCGCCGCGACCGGCGCGTCGTCGGCCGCCACCGTATCGGCGACCCACCGGCCGATCTCGCCCGCACCCACGACGAGGAGGTCCATCGGTTGTCGACACGGAGGGCGCCCGAGCGTTAAAAGGGCTCGCTCTGCTCCGTCGTCGTGATCGGCGTCCGGAGCACGTGTACGGTGTCACGTGACGGAGGCGGACGGACCGAAACGGTCGTGAGGGTCCGCCCGAATCGTGGCCCATGACGAAGTGGCTCCACAGCGGCCGCCGCCGCGACCTGTGTGCACTGCTGTACGACGCCGGAGAGCTGCGGGCACAGACGCTGAAGAACCGACTGGAGTCCCACTACGACGAGCGCATCGATCCGGGATCGTTCTACGCGACGCTGTCCTCGATGGTCGACGCCGGTTACCTCGACCGGCACACCGAGGGGATCGCGGACGTCTACGCGCTCACCGACGCCGGCGAGCGGGCCCTCCTCAACCATCACGCGTGGCTCACGGACCGGATCGAAGCTGGTTCATCCCGGACGGAGGACGACCCGAACCGGACGGAGGACGGCTCGGACCGGCAGTGAGACGATCCCGAGGGGTGGAGGGAAGCCCAACGCGGGGTGAACCTAAACATTAACAACATGAACCGCGAGAGGCCCGCCTCGACCTCGTCCGGACGCATGGTGAACCTAAACATTAACAACATGAACCACTAACGTTATTACATGACCGTCGTCAGCGTCTCGATGCCGGAGGAACTGCTCGAGCGAATCGACGGATTCGCGGACGAACACGGCTACACCGGCCGCAGCGAGGTCGTCCGCGAGGCTTCCCGGAACCTCCTCGGCGAGTTCGAAGACGCGAAGCTGGAAGACCGTGACCTGATGGCGATCGTGACGGTGCTTTTCGACTACGAGACCACGAGCGTCGAAGAGCGGATGATGCGCCTGCGCCACGAACACGAGGGGATCGTCGCCTCCAACTTCCACAGCCACGTGGGAGCACGCTGCTGTATGGAACTGTTCGTCCTCGAGGGGCGCCTCGACGAGATCTCGGCGTTCGTGGGGAAGGTCCGCGCGACCAAGGACACCCTCACCGTCGACTACAGCGTGACGCCGGTCGACGAGTTCGGGGCGGGCGCGCTCGGCGGAGACGACGCCCGGAGCGTCGCCGACGCCGCGACCG
>NZ_WPCE01000279.1 GCF_009742825.1 Halorubrum sp. CBA1125 | reverse complement strand
CACCGCGGCGGTCGGATCCGACGCCGCAGAGAATTCCGCCGCGACGGCCGAGGGTGGGCTCGCGGCCGCGTTAGCCGCGGAGATCCGCGCCGGCGAGGTCGACCAAGCGGACCTCGAGGCGATCCAATCGGAACTCGATCCGGGCGTCCCGCGGAGCGTCGACGTCCGTATCAGCCGGCTCCAATCCAGCGTCGCCGACATCGAGGCGTACGCCGACGCGCTGGCGGAATTCATCGACGAGGAGGGGACCGCCCGAGAGATCTTCGAGGAGATCGACGAGCGGGTCGAGGCCGTCGAGGAGGAGGTCGCCGCGATCGCAGACGGGCTCGACGAGGCCGACACAGCCCGCGACGCGCTGCGAGAGGACGTTTCGCGGATCGACACGTCCGTCGACGAGGTGGCGAGCCAGGTCGACGACGTCACGGAACGCGTCGAGGCCGTCGAGTCGGACGTCGACGCCGTCGAGACCGACGTCGACGCCGTCGAAGCCCACGTGGGTGACGTCGACGCCGCTCTCACGGACCTCGAAGAGACCGTCGACGAGGAGACGACCGCCATCGTCGACGACCTCGACGACCTCGGTGACGACGTCGAGACGCTGTACGAGGTGGTCGACGACGCGGCGGCGGCCGCCGAGGCGAACGAGGCGCGAGTGGACGACGTCGAGTCGCGGCTCGGTCGGTTCGACGACGAGTTCGACGACCTCTGGGACGACATCGCCGAGGTCGACAGCCGGCTGAACGACATCGAAGACCGCCTCGGGGACGACCTCGACGACGTCGAGGCGGAGATCGCGGCGATCAACGATCACCTGGAGGAACTGGAGGCATTCCGCGAGCGCCTCAACGAGGCGTTCGGCCCGTAGCGGCGTACTTCGGGCGCAAGATGTCCCAACGGCACGTCCCGGACGGAAAGCGCAACCCGTTTTAGCCGCGGCGTCTCATCTCGGATAATGAGCGAATCGGTACCGGTCGCCGTCCCGCGGAAGGGACGACCGCTCGAGGCGGTCCTCGAACGGATCGCAAACGTCGGCGCGGACGACCGGCTGGATCGGCTCGCTGACCGCGTGAGCAACACGCTTCGGTACGAGAAGGCCGTGACCAAGGGGAACGTCGACGCCGACGACGGCCCCTACGAACGGTTGGCGGAGTACTCGGACCCGGCGGACGCGACGAACCCCGAGTTCACCCTGCTTCGCGACGACCGAGACGGCAAGCCGCGCCGGATCGTCTTCGACGCGGCGACCGTCGACATCGGCGGCGTGCGGCTGAAGCTCGTCGGACGGGAGGAGCCGTTCCGCGCGCTGCGGACCCACGAGTTCGCGCTCGGGTTCGACTCGGCCGACCTCGTGTTGGAGGAGGTCGTCGGGATCCGGTCGGAGGGGCTCGGCGACATCGCCGACGTCAACGATCGGATCGACCCGGTCGACACCGACGTGCGCGTCGTCACCGGTCTCGGCGACACGGTGTACCACACGCTCATGGCGCGGCCCGAGTGCCTCGATCCGGGAGCCGGCCCCGACCGCGAGTTCCTCGGCGGCTACGAGGGGCCGCTCTGTATCTCACCGCGCTACGAACGGCTGGTGACGGCGGTGCTCGGAACCGACGCGCTTGCCGACGTCGAGTTCGTCTACCCGGACGCAGACGAGGAGGAGGAGGCAGCCATCGCGGCGGCCGGAGTCGGCGTCTACCTCACCGTGACCGGTTCGACCGCCCGCGAACACGGACTCGTCGTCGGCGAGCCCCTCTTTCCCAGCGAGACGGTGTTGATGCAGAACGCCGCCGAGCGGGACCCCGCCGTCGAACGGGCGCTCGCCGTCCTCGACGCCGACGACGCGACTTCTGAGATACACGTCTGAGACGCCGCCCGCCGTGCGACGGCGTCGAACGATCGGAGAGCGCGTCGCGGGACGATAGCGACGGGTTCGGTGCGATCCGTGGCGGCGGATCCCAGGTGGTCCGCGGCGATCCGAGAGCCGAGCAACATTAGCCCCTTTTGTGGAGGATGACGAAGGCACCGAATCGACCGGAGAAGCGCTCACTTCTTTCGAAAGTGTGACGTTCGGCCGCCACGCGCCGTTGGAGGATCGGGAAGCGATTTCTCGTGCGATGCGGCTTAAGTCGACGAATTTGCTAAGAGAACATATGGTACCGACACTGCTGATCGCAGCGTTCGTCGGCCTCGGCCTCGGAGTCTTCTTACAGAAGGGCCGGTTCTGTTTCGTCAACGCGTTCCGGGACTTCTTCGCGTACAAGGATTCCCGGGTGACGAAGGGCGTTATCGCTGCGACGCTCCTCACGATGGTGTTCTGGGGAATCGCGTACCAGTTGGGCTACTACCAGGGTTTCTGGACGCCGCGGTGGGGGCTGACCGGCCTCGTCGGCGGGTTTATCTTCGGAATCGGCATGACGTACGCCGGCGGCTGCGCCTCCGGCACCCTCTATCGGGCCGGGGAGGGGTACCTGCAGTTCTGGCTGACGCTGCTCTTCATGGGCGTCGGCTACGGCGTCTTCACGGTCGCGTTTCCGACGCTGCAGACCACCTACTTCCAGCCGCTGACCTTCGGCGAAGGCGTGAGTCTGTTCGCGGTCTCGCCGATTCCAGCGGGGCTCCTGGCGGTGCTCGTGGCGGCCGGCACGACGCTCGTGTACGCCGCGCTCGTCGGGCGGAGCGATCCGTCCGCCGGGA
>NZ_WPCE01000172.1 GCF_009742825.1 Halorubrum sp. CBA1125 | reverse complement strand
CGGGCGTCGCCGAGAGAGTTCGAGGATCGTCTCCGACAGCAGCGACACGCCGATCTCGAGGCTGCGCTCGTCGATGTCGACGTCGGCGTGTGGTGGCTTGTCGGTGGTCGTCCCGACGAGGACGTAGGAGGCGAGGCCGTCGTTGTCCTGGACCCGCTGCATCAGGTACGTCCCGTCCTCGCTGACGCCGAACTCCTCCGTCGGGATCACGCGATCGATCCCGTCGACGCCCCACGCGACGTTCCCGACGAGGTCCCGGAGCGCCGGGTGGCTGTCGACGCGCGGCGACTCGCTGATCATCCGGGGCGTGACGTCACAGTCGTGCATCTCGGCCGCGGCGTAGAGCACGCGCTCGAGTTCCGTCCGCGTGTACTCCATCAGCGCGGTCGTCTCGCCGCGAACCTCGGCGTCGATGGTGACCTCCTCGGCGATGACGTTGCTCGCGTCGCCGCCCTCGATGCGACCGACGTTCACCCGGGTCAGTCCATCGCTGTGCCGGGGAATTGCGTAGGCGTTCTGGATCGCGCTCGCCGCCGCCTGGATGGCGTTCGCGCCCTGGTTGGGCGCCTTCCCCGCGTGGGCGCTCGCTCCCTCGAACGTCGCCGTCAGGTGCGCCATCGCGAGCGGCCGCTCGATCCCGGCGACGACCTCTCCCGTCGGGTGGTCGAGCCCGATGTGGAGCGCGAGGAGGTACTCGACGTCGTCGAGGTGGCCGCCCTCGGCCATCGCCTTCCCGCCGCCGGAGATCTCCTCGGCCGGCTGGAAGAACACCTTGAGCGTCCCCTCGAACGCGCTCTCCGCGACGGCCTCCAGGGTCCCGATCGCGATCGCGAGGTGCGCGTCGTGCCCGCAGGCGTGCATGTACCCCTCGTGCTCCGAGCGGAACCCCTCGGCGGCCGGTCGGTGGCTCGCCTCGGCGGACTCTCCCATCGAGATCGCGTCGAGGTCGACGCGGAGCCCGACGCACGGTCCGCTTCCGCGTTCGAGCGTCGCGACGACGCCCGTGTGGCCGCCCGCAGTCTGGTCTAAGACGTCGGTCCGAACGCCGGCTCGACGCGCTCGCTCGCGCCACTCCTCGATGTCGGCCTCGGGCGGGACGGCCATGCGCTCTTCCGTCGCCAACGCCTTGCGACCGACGGCGACGTCGTCGACTCCGATCCGCTCGACCTCCTCGACGACGCGGGCGGTCGTCTGGAACTCACGCCACCCCGGTTCAGGGTGGCGGTGGAACGCCCGCCGCAGGTCGATCACCCTCGTCCGCAGGTCGTGAGACATCCTTCCCGACTGATAGCGGCCGCGGTACTTAACCGTAGCCGCTGAGAGGGACCAGCAACGCGCACGGGAGTCGGCGTGTTCGTCGACGTCTGACGGTACGTCGTCACCGAAAATTCGTGACCCCTCGCATTCGTGACACCCTCGTATTCGTGTCCTCCTCGAGTTCGTGATCCCCTCGCCTTCGTGGCACCGTGTCCCCAAACCGCACAAAATCCTCCGCTTGCGGGGGTGCTAACCGACTGGAGAGCGCAGCGTGCGTGTATGGTTCGACTCGCTCGCACCACCGAGGGGACGCCGCTGCTCGGTGACGAGGCGGGGTTCGTCCCGCTCGCCGCGGCGGACCCCTCGCTGAGGTCGATAGGTGCGGCGCTGCCGCGCGCGGCGGCGGGAACGCTCCCCGACCCGGCGATCGCCACCGCCGAGCGGATCCCGTCGAGCGATGTCGTGTTCGCCTCGCCGCTCGCGGCGTACGGCACGCTCTGGGGGATCGGACTGAACTACGCCGATCACGCCGCGGACCTCGACGAGGACCGGCCGTCCGAGCCCGCGAGCTTCGTGAAGCCGACGACGGCGGCCACCGGACCGGGCGGGCCGATCCGGCTTCCGCCTCGCGAGGTGTCAGACCGGGTGACGGCCGAGGCGGAGCTGGCCGTCGTCCTCGGCCGGACGTGCTCGGGCGTCTCGGCCGCCGTCGCCGACGACGTGGTCGCCGGCTACGTTCCCGTGATCGACGTGACCGCGGAGGACATCCTCGAGCGGAATCCGCGGTTCCTCACGCGAGCGAAGAGCTTCGACTCGTTCCTCGTCTTCGGTCCCTGGATCGCCACGACCGACGAGGTCGACGACCTCGGAGCGGTCCGGGTCGAGACGGTCGTGAACGGGGAGCCGAGAGCCGAGAACCGCGTCGCGAACATGATGACGGGCCCCCGAGACCTGGTCGCGTTTCACTCGGACGTGCTGACGTTCGAGCCCGGTGACGTGATCTCGACCGGCACGCCGGGCGCCCACCCGATCGAGCCGGGCGACGCGGTGACGGCGCGGGTCTCCGGCGTCGGCGACGTCAGCGCGGACGTCGTCCGGTAGAGTCCCATCGAGTGTCGGACAGCGTGAATATGAGAGAAAGAACCATACGGTGTCGGGTGGACAAGAACGTATGGAAAGCGACGAGCGGGCGGAATTAGCTTCTTCTCCCCACGAGAACGTCTCGCTCGAGGCCCTGCCGTTACACTCCACGAACCTCCTCACCGTCCTCGACGAAGACGGCATCATTCGATACGAGAGTCCCTCCATCGAGCGCATCTACGGCTACGAACAGGACGAACTCGTGGGCGAGCAGGTCGCCGAGTACGTTCACCCGGACGACCGCGAGCGGGTCATCGCCGCGTTTCAGGCCGTCGTCGCCGGCGACGAGTCCACCGTCGAGTCGGTCGAATTTCGCCACGAACAGGCCGACGGAACGTACGTGTGGGTCGAATCCGTCGCGTCAGGAAACTCCACCCCAGACGGGGGATACGTCGTCAACACGCGGGACATCGCAGACCGAAAACGACGCGAGCAGGAGCTCGAACGCCAGAACGAGCGGCTCGACGAGTTCGTCGGCGTCGTGAGCCACGACCTCCGGAATCCCCTCACCGTCGCCAGCGGTCGGTTGGAGCTCGTCGCAGACGAGTGCGAGAGCGACCACCTCGAGGCCGTCGAGCGTGCTCACCACCGGATGGAGACGCTGATCGAGCACCTGTTGACGCTGGCACGCGAGGGCGACCTGGTGAGCGACACGGCGGTGGTCGACCTCGAGGCGCTCGCGCTGAACTGCTGGCGACACGTCGAAACCGGGAGCGCGACGATCGTCACCGACGGCGACGGGCGGATTCGAGCGGACGAGACGCGCCTCCAGCAGCTCTTGGAGAATCTCATGCAGAACAGCGTGGAACACGGTTCCACGAGCAGCCGGACGCAGTCCGGCGACGCGGTCGAACGCGATGGGGCGGACGTCACCGTCACGGTCGGGATGCTGGACGACGGCTTCTACGTGGAGGACGACGGGGCAGGCATTCCACCGGACGACCGGGATCGGGTGTTCGAGGCCGGCTACTCGACAGAACGGGGGGGAACCGGATTCGGATTGAGTATCGTCAAACGAGTGGTCGAGGCGCACGGGTGGGACGTCCGCGTGACAGAGGGCACCGACGGCGGCACGCGATTCGAGATCACGGGCGTCGAATGCGTCCGGTGACGGGTTTCCCCATCAGGGCCGGACGGTGCGAACCAGCCACGTCTCGGGGTTCTGTTGTTTGACCGCGAACCGTTCGAGGGAGTCGATGTCGTCGACGAGATCGATCAGGTACGACCGCAGCGGAGCGGGATCGCGGTCGCTGACGACCTGCATCGTCGTCCCCGACTCGCCGTTCGCGACGTGCGTCTCGACGGCGTCGTACCGGTCCTCGGCGCTCAGTCCTCGGATATCCAGGGCGTTCGACGGGACATCGACCGACCAGATCTCGTCGTACCGTCGACGGACGGCGTCGGCGAGCGCCCGGAGCGACGACGGTAGGTGGTCGTCGGACGCGGTCGGGAACGTCTGCATCGCCTCGGTGAAGGGTAACTCGGACAGCACCGGCCGGTTCAGCGCCGCGATCGGGTCGCCCTCGCCGAACAGCTCGTGTGGCTCGCCGCACTCGTCGCAGACGAACTCTCCCATGTTGGAGACGATTCCCAACACGGGCACGTCGTTCTCCTCGAACAGTTGCAGCGAGCGGTGGGTGTCCGAGACGGCGGCGTGAAACGGCGTGGTGACGAACACGACCCCGTCGATCGGGACCGACTGGAGCGTCGTCAGCGCGATGTCGCCGGTTCCCGGTGGGAGGTCGATGACGACCGTGTCCGGATCTCTCCAGCGTGTGTCCTCGAACAGCTCCGAGAGGGCGTCGTGAGCCATCGCGCCGCGCCACGCCAGCGGCGCGGAGTCGGACATGAGCCCGACGCTCATGACCTCGATCCCCCGCGTCTCGACGGGGATCGGATTCCCCTCGTCGTCCGAGTGGACCGGGCCGCTGACTTCGAGCAGCTCGGGGACGTTCGGGCCGTGAATGTCGGCGTCGAACAGGCCGACCGCCTCGCCGTCGGCGGCGAGCGCGCGGGCGAGACCGGTCGCGACGGTGGACTTGCCGACCCCGCCCTTCGCGCTCGCCACGGCGATCACCCGGTCGGCGGTGGCGATGCCCGCCGCTCGGCCGTCGGTGTCTGGGGTGTCGGGAACCCGCTCGACGTGGGCGCGCTCGACCCCTTCGACTGCCGACGCGGCCTCGACGAGGGTGGCCGTCACCGACTCGGCCTCCTGTGGCGGGAAGTCGTGGAGGTCGACTTCGATGACGACCGTCCCGTCGGTCGTGTGGATGTTCTCGATCAGTCCGGCCTCGAAGACGGAGAGGTCGGCCTCGGGGTCGCGGACCTTTCGGAGCGCCGCTTCGACGTCGTCGTGGATCGCGTCGTCCATGTGTATCTGAGGTGTGTCTCTGCCGTTTCGGTGCGTTAGAGGTCTGGTCGTCGGTTCAGTCTGCTCTTGTGGGGGTCGTCGCCGGTATCGCCCTCCGTGCCGCCGGTGAATTGCCGGCGGAAGGCGCCGGGATCCGCCTCGATGGATCTGGCGGCTGTCGACCTGACCACCTCCGGCTCCGACTGATCGGCCGCCAGCTCACGGAGCCGGCTCTCGGCCCGTTCTCCGGACACGCCGGCGAGGAGGTGGGCGGCCCACTCCCGGACGCGCTCGCTCTCGTCGCGCGTCTGTTCCAGCAGGACGTCGGCGATGTCCTCGCCGCGGAGCTTGAACAGCGAGACCGCCGCGTTCCGGCGGACGGCGTGGTGGTCGTCGTCGAGAGCGGCCTCGATATCGGCCGCGAAGGCCGTTCTGTCGATCCGATCGAGGGCGATGAGAGCCTCCGAGCGAACCCACGGGTTCGGGTCGTCGAGCGCCTCGGCGGCCGCGTCGGCGGCGCGGTCGCCGCCGAGGTTCCCGAGGGACTCGACGGCGAACTGCCGCACGTCGGCGTCGTCGTCCGCCAGCCCAACTCGGACGAGAGCGTCGATCACGGCGTCCGTCGCGGCCTCCTCGCCGAGCGCGAGCGCGGCCCGACGACGCTCGACGACGTCGCCGTCGCCGAGCGTGGCGATCTTCTCGGCCGCCGGGTCGTCGGCGATCGGCGACACGTCGGTCGCCCGGAGCTCCCGCGGCGTCGCCTCGCCGATCGTCACGTCGCGGCTCACCTCGATGTCCTCGAGCCCCTCGGGACGCTCGCCGAACCCCGGGCTCTCCTCGGGGTGAACGCGCGGGTCCGTCGGGCCGTCGGTCGCCTCGTCGGCGTCCCTCACGCGTACTCACCTCCCGGTGTCGACAGCTCGGTGCGACAGAAGACGAGGGCGAGTCCCACGACGAGGGCGGCGGCGCGCTCCGGCGTCGTCGGTATCCCCGCGCACAGGCAGAGCCCGCTGCCGGCCGCCGCCGGGACGACACGCCGCCGAATCCCGGCCGCGACGGCGGTGACGCCCCCGGCGACGGCGACGGCGACGAACGGTACCGACACGCCGGTGATCGAGAGGGCGACGAGCAGCGTCGTCCCGGTGAGGAACGGCTCGACCGTCCCGGCCGCGAACACGCCGAGTCCGGCCGTCACCCCGACCGCGAGCGATCTCCAGTCGGGATCCATCTCGGGGGCGACGAGCGCGACCGCGGCGAGCGTGGCGCCGACGCCGACCGTGCGGGTCCCCCCGACGGCGAGGCCGAACGCGCCGCCCAGCGAGAGGCCGACGCCGACCGTCGCGATCCCGGCGGTCGCCAGTCGCCGATACCCGGCCGCCGTGGTCGGCCGGCCGACCGCCCCGAAGAGAGCCAGGGTCCCGCCGGCGGCGACGCCGACGGCCGCCGGGAGCGCGGCTGCCGGCGCCAGCGCCGCGACGT
>NZ_WPCE01000276.1 GCF_009742825.1 Halorubrum sp. CBA1125 | reverse complement strand
ACGGAAGTTTGAAACATCGAAATTCCCGTTCCGGATCGCCTCTTACATTACGAACGTATCTTTGTAATTCTCTGCGAGGACGACCGCATCGTTGGGTCCGCATTTCACGCCTGATTCGCAGGAAGCTGCGTGAAATGATCTCATACGATCCGGTTGTGACACGATGAGATCACCGGTCCCGATCGGGAACATCGACCCTCGACGCCCTAGTCGTGTGGATGGAACCGGTTCATCGCCCGCCTGACCGCGTCGGCGTCGCCGATGAACGTGACGTGGTCGCCGTATTCGAGCACGCTGTCGGCCGACGGGACGTGGTTCTCACCGTCGCGGCTGACGACGGCGACGAACGTCCCGTCGGGGATCTCCGAGTTGAGCTCCTCGATGCTCTTGCCCGCGAGCTTCTCCGAGGTCACCTCGACCTCCTGGACGTCGTGGCTGTCGCCGAGTTCGTTCATCCAGTGGGTGAGGGCGGGCCGCTCGATCTCGTCGTCGATCGCCACCGCGGTCGCGGTCGAGGCGTCGATGGCCGCCGCGCCGATGCTCTCGAACGCGTCGACGTTGTCCGGGTCGTTCACCCGCGAGTACACCGATCCGACGTCGAACTTCGTGATCGCGAGCTGACACGCGAGCAGGTTGACGTCGTCGTCCGCGGTGGTCGCGATGAGCCGCTTGGCGTCCTCGACGTTCGCCTCGCGGAGCACCTCCGTGTCGGTGCCGTCGCCCTCGTACACGGTGAACCCCGTCGAGCGCGCCTGTTCGACGGCGTCCGCGTCACGCTCGACGACGACGACGAACTCGCCTCTGTTCTCCAGTCGTGTGGCGAGCGCCCGGCCGACCCGGCCCCCGCCGATGATTATCGTGCGCATTGGTGACACTCCGAGGAACTCGCCGATCTGTCGCGCGAGCCCCGCCTCGACCGCGACCGTCGCGAAGATGACCGCGAACACCGTGCCGACGAGGAGCTCCCCGGCCGCGACGTTGCCCGCCAGCTCCAGCTCGATGGCGAAGAGCGTGGCCACGCTCGCCGGGATGATCCCGCGCGGGCCGACGCCCGCGATGAACAGCCGCTCGGGCCACGTGAAGCGCTCGACGCCGGCGGTGGCGATGATCGCTCCCAGGGGCCGGAGCACGAGCATGACCACGAGGACGATCGCGATCGCCCCGGCGCCGAGTCCGAGTATCGCCTCGACGTCGATCAGCGCGGCGAGCGAGATGAAGACGAACGAGAGGACGACGAGCGTCGTGTTCTCTGCGAACCGCTCGATCTCCGCTCTGTTGTCGATGTCGAGGTTGCCGAGGAGGATCCCGCTCGTGGCTGCCGCCGCGATGCCCGCCTCGGGTGCGACGGCCTCCGCGGCCGCGAACGACCCGACCGCCGCCGCCAACACGAGGAACTGCGACGCCTGCACGTCGCGTTCGGGAACGAACGAGCTGTCCAACAGGAGGTAGATGACGACCGTGGCGAGCACGCCCGCCGCCACGCCGACGCCGAACCGCTGGAGGAACGAGAGGACCGTCGCGGGGACGCCGAGGTCGTCGAGCAACAGGGTCTCGAAGACGACGACCGCGACGATCGCCGCGGTCACGTCGTTGACGATTCCCTCGGTCTCCAGCGCGGTCGCGACGTGGTCTCTGACGCGGACGACGTTGAGTATCGGCGTGATGACGGTCGGTCCGGTCGCCACGAGCAGCGCGCCGACGAGCAGCGCGATCTCCCAGTCTCCGCCCCCGAAGACCCGGACGGCCAGCGCGGTCCCGAGGAACATCACGAGGGCGCTGACCGTCACCAGCCGGAGCGACACCGTCGACGCGCGTCGGATCCGCTCGATCCGGAGGGCGAACGCCCCCTCGAAGACGACGATCGCGACGCTGATCCCGACGACGATCTCCAGGCCGCTCCCGAACGTCTCCAGGGTCACGAGCCCCAGTACCTCCGGCCCCAACACCACGCCGATAGCGAGGTAGAAGACGACGCTCGGCACCCGCAGCCGGTGAGCCAGCAGCTGCACCACGAGCCCCGACACGAGGATCGCCGCGATGACCGGCACCAGGCTGCTGGACACGTCTGATCGGCGTACGGTCCCCCTCGTGGTTAGTGTACTGGTGCTCCGTGCGAGCGCGGGCGGTCCGAGGTGATCTGTTGTCGGCGGTGAAGCGATCCCGTCGGCGTCTCCGACGGCCGGCGACCGGCGGCCTCAGCCCTTATGTACCGCCGTCGCGACGAGTCGACGTGAGCGATCGCGAGCACGGTCCCGGTGACCACGACGATCCCGGCGGCAACGGCGCCCCCGGCGATGCCGATCGCCCCGAGGTCCTCACCGCGATCGCGGCGGGCGCGGCCCTCTTCAACGAGGGACACGTGCTCGCCGCGCACGACCCGTGGGAGGAGGCGTGGCTCCCGCTCGACGGCGGCGGCGACGAGCGGCAGCTCCACGGGCTGATCGCGGCCGCGGCGGCGACCCACCACGCCGGGAACCAGAACTGGTCGGGTGCGACCGGGTGCGCGGCGAACGGGGAAAAGTACCTCTCGGCGGTCGGTGACGACCACCGAGGCGTGGACGTGCGGTCCGTCCGCGAGTGGTGCCGACGCCTCGCCGCCGACCCGGAGACGATCGAGCGCGCGCGGCCGCCGTCGATCCGGATCGACGGGCGCGGCCCCCGGATTCCGACGACCTCGACCTCGCGGCGGCGCTGCTCGCCGCCCCCGCGCTGGCCGAAGCAGTCGCGCCGGCGACGAGGAGACGTTCGCGGCCGCGGCGGCG
>NZ_WPCE01000269.1 GCF_009742825.1 Halorubrum sp. CBA1125 | reverse complement strand
GATGGGCCCGGGCGGTCCGGGCGCGGGCGGCGCGTAAGCCCCGATGAGCCACGACGCGGGCGACGGTCCCGACGTCGACGAGCCGACGAGCGACGGTCCGACCGACGACGAGGTCGTCCAGACCGCCGCCGAAGCGGCCGAGGGCATCGTCTTCAAACACTACGACCAGTCGACGGTGACCGACCTCGACGTCACCGTGACGTTCGAAGACGGGGTCCTCGACGTCGACGTCTACCTGAACGTCCCCGACGACGCCGATGCCGACCCCGACGCGGTCGCGCGCGAGGCGGCCGAGACCGCCGGCGAGGCGGTCGACGAGCTGTTCGCGGCGTCGGAGCGGTGACGGCCGGGGAGACGGCGGGCGGTGGCGGCTCCAGCCGCTCTCGACTTCGTCGGTCACGACGCTGTCGCGACCGGCCCCGACTCCCCACCGTCGGCGACGTTTCTTCAGCGCCGGTCAGTCGTCGAGCGACCCGTTGAGTACCTTCGCGGCCACGAGGATCGGGTCCCACACCGGGCTGAACGGCGGGGCGTACGCGAGGTCCAGCCGTTCGACCTCGGCGACGGTCATGTCGGCCTCGATCGCGGTCGCGAGCGTGTCGATCCGCACCGCGGCGCGGTCGGGACCGACGATGCTTCCGCCGACGAGCCGGCCGGTGTCGCGGTCGGCGACGAGCGTTACGTCGGTCGGCGCGGCGCCCGGGTAGTACCCCGACCGCGAGCCCGCGGTCACGGTCTCGCTGACGGGGTCGAACCCGGCGTCTCGGGCCGCCTCGGGGTCCGTGATCCCGACCCGACCGCACTCCATGTCGAACGCCTTCACGACCGCCGTCTCGGCGACGTCGCCGACCGGCGTGGGGTCGCCCGCGACGGTCGCCCCGATGGCCCGCCCGGCCCGGTTCGCGGTGAGCCCGAGCGGCATCCACGTCTCCTCGCCCGTCACCGCGTGAGTCGCGGTCGCGCAGTCGCCGGCGGCGTACACGTGGGGGAGATTCGTCCGCCCGTGATCGTCAGTGCGGATCGCGTCCCCTTCGCCGAGTTCCACCCCGGTCCCGTCGAGCAGCTCCGTGTTCGGTCGGATGCCGACGCCGACGACCGCCATCTCCACTGGAACCGTCTCGATCCGATCGTCGCCGGCGTCGGCGTCGCTCGCTCCGCGCTCGATCCGGACCGCCTCGATCCGGTCGTCGCCGACGAGCGCGTCGACCGGCGCGTCGGTGTGGACGGTCACGTCCCGGGCGTCGAGTTCGTCCGCGGCGCGCTCGCCGACCGCCTCCCCGAACGGCGGGAGGAGGTGCGACGAGCGCTGGAAGAGGTGGACGTCGAGTCCGCGACCGGACAGCGCCTCCGCCATCTCGACGCCGACGTACCCGCCGCCGACGATCGCGGCGGACTCGGGAGCGGGCTGGGCGGCGTTTCGCTCGACCCGGTCTCGGTCCACGGCGCTCACGTCGGCGCGCTCGGGGTCGTAGTCGTCCGGTTCGGCGATGTACGCGTCGATCGCGGCCGCGGCGTCCATGTGGTGGAGCGTGAACGCGCCGTCGAGTCCGTCGACGTCGAATCCACCGGTGGTCGCCCGACCGCCGGTCGCGACGAGGAGGTCGGCGTACGGCTGTTCGAACGCCTCTCCCTCCGCGGTCTCCACTCGCACCCGGGCTTCCTCCGGATCGACCGCGACGACCTCGTGGCCGCGCCGGAGGTCGATCCCCCCGCTCGTCGACCTCGCTCGGGGACAGCGAGAGGAGGTCCGAGAGCCGCTCGACGCGTCCCTCGACGAAGTACGGCATGCCGCAGTACGCGTAGGAGATCCACCGGCCCTTCTCGAAGACGACGACCTCGCGGTCCGGCGCCTCGCGACGGAACTTGCTGGCCGCGCTCAGCCCGGCCGCGTCGGCACCCACGACGACGAACGGATCGCTCATGGGTGGCGATCGCGGCGAGGCGACAAAAAGTCACGTCGCCGGTTCGCGACGGGCGCTCAACCGCGTCCACCGCGGCCGATCAGGTGTCGTCGTCGCTGGTTTCGTCGTCGTCTCCACCGTCGCCGTCGCGATCGTCCGCGTCTCCCCGGCCGTCCGCGGCCGCTTCGGCGTCGTCGCCGTCGGCCAGCCGCGCGAGCGTCTCGCGAGCGTTCTCGACGGCGGCCGGCTTCTTCGCCGGGTACGCCTCGACCTTCGCGCGGACCGTGATCCCGGGACCGAGCCGAACCTCCCCGCGGAACGCCGCCTGCTTGTCGACGCGCAAGAACAGCGCGCAGTTGTCGTCGACGCGCTGGTCGAGCTCGTCGATCACGCGGTCGATGTCGTCGAGCGCCGAGAGCCGGTCGAGCACGTGGCGCATCCCGTCGGCGTTCTCGATCCGGGCGGAGAGCACCACGATACGGTCGCCGTGGTGGCCGACGTTCTCGACGCGGTCGATCTCGGCGTCCTCCGGAAGAAACGTCCGCAGGGCGTCTTCGACCCGCGTTTCGTCCTCGGTCGCGTACGCGAACGCGCGGAGGTCAACGTAGTGGAACGGGACTGCGGGCATACGGGTCGAACCGGAGGGGTTACTCCTCGCTCTCGACGGGCTCGAGGGCGTCCTCGGGAACGCCGGTCTCCTGGCCGTCCTCGAAGCTGACGGTGTAGGTCGCCTCGCCGAACATCGTCTCCATCACCTGCGTGATCGTCCCCGCTTCGCCGTCGTACTCGCTGTGTTTGTCGTGGAGCACGACCTCGTCTTCCTTCTCGAAGCTCATGGCGAATCGTTCCGCCGGCGCAGTTAAAAGCGCGTGGATCCCGGTCGCGCGGGCCCGGTCATCACACCACGAACAACGCCGCGCCGGCTCGGTCACCACGCCGCGAGCAACGCCGCGCCGACCCGATCACCACGCCGCGAGCAACG
>NZ_WPCE01000004.1 GCF_009742825.1 Halorubrum sp. CBA1125 | reverse complement strand
GATCGTCGAGGCGATGGCCGCCGTCTCGCAGCCGACGGCGTCGGCCGCCGCGGCGGCCGTCTCGGTCCCGGCGTCGAACTCCAGCACCTCGACGTCGACGCCGTGTCGGTCGCACACCCGTTCCGCGAACTCAGCCGCGCGCTCGTGCATGTCGACACCGAGCGCGCCCCGGCGACATCAACCCCTCGGATGCGGCCGGCGACGCCGATCGGCGGGGGGGCGGCCCGGCCACTGCCGGGTGATTTTAAACCGTCCGGCCGCGTACGTGAGCGCAGACACGATGGCGAGTGACGCGCGCGGCGACGCCGGGGGGGCGCATCGACGCGCTCCGCCGAGGGCTCACGCGGACCTGGGAGGTACTCCGAGGGTCGGATCTTGCGGTCCGACCCTTCAGACCGGGCGAGGACGGCCCGCTCGCGTCGTTCTCGCCGCCCGACGACGAGCGCGAGGTCGACCGGTACTGGGTGAACGCCCCGTACGCGTACGTCGTGATCACCTACGACGACGCCGAGAGCGCGCACCGATACTACGCGGTCGAACCCGTCTTGGACGAGTTCGAGCGCGACCTCCTCGACCGCGTCGTCGACGACATTCGCGACCCGCTGCTCTACCGCGAGGGGACCGGCAAGACCGACGAAGAGACCCTCCGCGAGGAGTTAGAGCGGCTGTTGGAGGCGTACGGCCTCGACGTCGAGATGGCGACGTTCCACGCGGTCGCGTACTACCTCTACCGCGACTTCCGCGGCTACGGGAAGGTCGACCCCCTGCTCAACGACCGCCACATCGAGGACGTCTCGTGTGACGGCTACGACCTCCCGATATTCGTCTACCACGACGAGTACACCGACATCCGGACGAACGTCTCTTTCGGGCGCGAGGAGCTCGACAACTACGTCATCCGGCTGGCCCAGCAGTCCGGCCGACACGTCTCCGTGGGCGACCCGATGGTCGAGACGACGCTCCCGGACGGGTCGCGCGCGGAGCTCGCGCTCGGCGAGGAGGTCACGCCGCGCGGCTCCGCGTTCACGATCCGTCAGTACGCCGAGGACCCGTTCACGCCGATCGACCTGGTGGAGTACGGCACCTTCTCCGTCGAGCAGATGGCGTACTTCTGGCTCTGCATCGAGCACAACAAGAGCCTCATCTTCGCCGGCGGCACCGCCTCGGGCAAGACCACCTCGATGAACGCCGTGTCGATGTTCATCCCGCCGCGCGCGAAGGTGCTCACCATCGAGGACACCCGCGAGCTCTCCCTGTACCACGACAACTGGCTCTCCTCGATCACCCGCGAGCGGCGCTACGAGGGGGCCGACATCGACATGTACGACCTGCTCCGGTCGGCGCTGCGGCACCGCCCCGAGTACATCATCGTCGGGGAGGTGCGGGGCGACGAGGCGATCACGCTGTTCCAGGCGATGAACACCGGCCACACCACGTTCTCGACGATGCACGCCGACTCGATCGAGACGGTGATAAACCGGCTGGAGAACGAGCCGATCAACGTCCCGCGCGCGATGGTACAGTCGCTCGACATGCTCTCCGTCCAGACGCTGACGCGCTCGGACGACCAGCGCGTGCGGCGCGCGAAGACGATCGGCGAGATCGGCGGGATCGACCAGCGGACCGGCGAACTCGACTACTCGTCGGCGTTCGAGTGGGACGCCGAGACCGACGCGTTCCGCCGGAACGACTCCGCGCTCCTGACGGAGATCGCCGACGAACGAGGGTGGTCCCGCTCCGAACTGCTCCGCGAGGTGCGGCGCCGCGAGCGGTTCCTCGAGCACGCCCGCAGACTCGGCGTCACCGACTACCGGACGTTCACGGCGCTGATCAACGAGTACTACGCCGACCCAGAACGGGCGATGGACCGGCTCGAAGCACGCGTCGAGGACGCCGACGTCGAGGTCACCGGCGGTGTCGCGGTCGCCGGGGGCGGGCGCGGAGACGACGCTCCCCGAGACGGCGACAGCGGATGATCGCCTTTCTCCCGCTGATCGTGGCGGTGGCGCTCTGTGTCGGTCTGCTGGCGCCGCTCGTCGACCGCCGTGCCGACCTGGTCGTCACGCGGGTAGCGCTGTCGATCTTCGGCGACTACGTCGGCGAGAGCGGCGAGCGACGGCGCAGACAGCGCGACCTGATGCGCGCCGCCCACGTGGGTGGCACGCACCGGGTGTACGCGGCCAAGACGCTCCTGTACGCCGGCGTCCTCGGCGTCGCCGGGAGCGTGATCGGCGTCTACGCGGTCGCCGGGCTGCTCGCCGTGCTGGCGGTGGGCGAGGAGGCGGTCCGCGGCGCGCTCCCCGAGCCGCTGTCGTTCGTGGCGGGTCTCGCGCGGATCACGTCGGTCGACGCGGTCGAACTGTTCGTCCTGCTCGCGCTCGCGGCCGGCACGGTCGGGTCCGCGCTCGCGGCCGGCACGTACTACGGACGGTGGGAGCTGCTGGACCAGCGGGCACACCAGCGCGCGACGGAGATCGACGCGACGCTTCCACGCACGGTCGCGTTCATGTACGCGCTCTCGTGCTCGGGGATGCCGTTCCCGCGGGTGATGGACACCATCGCCGAGAACGAGGACGTGTACGGCGAGGCGGCCACGGAGCTGTCGGTCGCCGTCCGCGACATGAACGCCTTCGGGACCGACGCGCTGACCGCGCTCCAGCGCACCGCCCGACGGACGCCGAGCGACGACATGGCCGACTTCGCCGAGAACCTCGCGTCCGTGCTGGGGACCGGCCAATCGATCTCGGCGTTCCTCAGCGACCAGTACGACCTGTACCAGAGGGAGGCGGAGTCGAAACAGGAGCAGTACCTCGAGCTGCTCTCCACGTTCGCCGAGGCGTACGTCACGGCGCTCGTCGCC
This sequence comes from Halorubrum sp. CBA1125, assembly GCF_009742825.1. Taxonomy (GTDB): domain Archaea; phylum Halobacteriota; class Halobacteria; order Halobacteriales; family Haloferacaceae; genus Halorubrum. The sequence goes on along the minus strand of NZ_WPCE01000004.1, from coordinate 44,553 downwards.
GGACCGCTGTTTTTCATCACCATCCTCGCGGTGATCGGCTTGGTGCTCCAGGACACGCTGCCGCTGCTCAGGGTCGTCGTGTACGTCGGGATTCCGCTCGCGACCGCGGGGTTCGCCGTCTACGTCGACAGCATGGCGCAGGGCGTGGGCGGCACCGAGACCGTCGATCGCGACCGGTCCGGCGAGACGGGATCGGACCGTCTGTTCGGCAGCGCGGCGACCGTCGAGGCATCGGGGCCTCGGTCCGACGGCGGCGCCACGGTCGAGCGGAGCGGGTCCGGCGGCGATCCCACGCGGGACGGCGACGGGGCCACGCCGCTTTCCGACCGCCGGGCGGCCGACTGGGAGCGCCTCCAGGCGTACGACCGGTTCCGCCGCGTCCGGGAGGTGGCGACGGCGCCGGTCGAGAGCGTGATCGAGGCGCCGTGGCGGGTGACGCTCGTCTCGGTGCCTCTCGCGGTCGCGGGGCTCCTCCTCGTTGCCTTCCCGATCGAACTCGGGCCGATCACGGAGATGGTCGCACAGGTCGACCGGCCGATCGTCGCCGCGACGGCGGCCGTGCTCGCGAGCTACGCGCTGGTCTACGAGACGCGGAAGCGTCGCGTGCGTCGGATCGAGTCCGCGGTGCCGGACTTCCTCGACCGGCTGGCGAGCGTCAACGAGGCCGGCACGTCGGTGGTGGGGAGCGTCCGGCGGGTCGCGAACTCCAACCTCGAAGCGCTGTCGGCGGACCTCCGACGCACGCGCCGCGACATCGACTGGGGCGCCGACGTGGGGACCGCGCTGCGCCGGCTCGACGGTCGCGTGCGGTCGCCGATGGTCTCGCGGGCGGTCGCGCTCACGACCAACGCGATGCGTGCCAGCGGCGACCTCGGTCCCGTGCTCCGGATCGCCGCCGACGAGGCCCGGTCGACGTGGGCGCTGCGTCGGGAGCGGCGACAGGTCATGCTCACCTACCTCGTCGTGATCTACGTCTCGTTTTTTGGTCTTCCTCGGGATCGTCGCCTCGCTGTCGGTGTCGTTCATCCCGGCGATCGAGGCGGCGACGATACCGGCGACTGACGGCGATCTCCCCGGCGGCGCCGGCGGTGCCGGCGGGATCACGGGCGGTTTGAACGACATCGACGCGTTCGCCTACGAGCAGCTGCTCTTCCACGCGTCGGTGGTGCAGGCGGTCTGTTCCGGGCTGATCGCCGGCCAGCTCGGCGAGGGCTCGGTTCGCGACGGCGTGAAACACGTCGTCGTCATGCTCGTCGTGACGCTTTTGCTCTTCACCGCGATCGACCTCCTGTGAGCGTCCACCTCGTGCCGGTCCGCCGTCCCGTCGCCGGCCGACGATATCCGCCGGCGAGATCCCGCCGGCAAGACCGGGGGCGCGAACCGTCCTGCTGTGCGAACCGCCCCGCAGGCGAGCCCGCAGCCGCCGAGGCTATATCCCTCGGCGACGACGCACCGGGCATGGACCCGCAGGCGACCTATGACCGGATCGCCGCGCACTTCTCGTCGACGCGGCAGTACGCGTGGCCGGAGGTCGAGTCGTTCCTCGCGGACCGGTCGGCAGATTTTGCGCTCGACGTCGGGTGCGGCAACGGTCGCCACACGGAACTGCTCGCCGAACGCGCCGCGCGGACGGTCGGGGTCGACGTCAGCCGCGGGCTGCTCGCCGAGGCGGTCGCCCGCGCCCGCGACCGTGGGTTCGCCGACCGCGTCGCGTTCGTCCACGGCGACGCGGCGACGCTCCCGATCACCGACGACGCGGCGTCGCTGGCGACGTACGTCGCGACGATCCACCACCTCCGGACGCGTCCCGACCGCCTCGCGAGCCTCGACGAACTCGCGCGCGTGCTCGAACCCGGTGGCGTCGCGCTGGTGAGCGCGTGGAGCACCGCCCACGACCGTTTCGACCGGGAGACCGGCTTCGACACCACCGTCGACTGGACGCTGCCCGGCGGCGAGACGGTCCCGCGGTTCTACCACATCTACGCGCCAGCGGAGTTCGAACGTGACCTCGACGCGAGCGACCTTGAGACGGTCGCGTTCGAGGTATCCAGTGGAAACTGCTACGCGGTCGTGCGACCGCCCGGATCGTCGGGGTCGTCGGGATCGTCGGTGTCGTCGCGGACGGCGTCGAACGGAGAAACGTAGCCGGCGGTCGGTCGCGCTCGTTCACCGCCGGGTCGGCGTCAGTCGGCCGGCGTCTCGTGACCGGTCGTCGCTTCCGCTTCGAACGGCGCGACGAGCTTGTACGCGGCGTAGATCCCGAGCACCGCGATGCCGGCGAGCACGACGCCGGTCCGGACGACCGGATCGACGAGCGGCGTCGCCACCACCTCGCCCGCCTCGTTGGTCACCGGGACCGGGCTGTACGGCTGGCCGGCGAGGATCTCGACGATCCCCATGCCGACGATACCGAGCAGCAATAGTCCCGCGCTCAGCGCCATCGCCGCCTTGTCGATGATGTCCGTCATTGGGTGTCACCTCGTTAGCCGAGCAGGTACCGGAGCTTGGGGTGTCGCTCGACGAACTCGCGCTCTTCGATGACCGCGTCGAGGCCGTAGTACCGCCCGGCCGCGAGCACGATCATCGTCACGAACAACAGCAGCCCCATGAAGTCGCCGTTGACGAGTCCGTTGCCGAAGCCGGCGTTGCCGATCCAGAACAGGACCATGAAGATGACCCCGCCGAACGCGGCGAATCGGGTGAGCACCCCCGCCATCAGCGCGAGACCGATCAGCGTCTCGAACAGGGGCACGCCGGGTTCGATGAGCCACGCGAGGTTGGTCCCCATCCAGACGGGGATCCCCCCGAGCGCGGTTCCGGTCATCTCCTGCATGTACGCGGTCCCGTAGGTGTACGAGAGCCCGTCCTCGATGAGCTTCGTGATCCCGGCGTGGAAGAACCACCAGCCGGTGACGACGCGGAGGAACGCGATCCAGTACGCCGCCCACGGGCCGTCGACAGCGAACTCGAACTCGTTCGCCAGGGGAGTACCCGATTGGTATGCCATCGTTCTCACCTCACGGGTGAACGTTGACTTCGAATCCATATATACCATCATTCGTCTTCTAAACTACTGAAAATCATTCTGAATGTACGGGAATAATGGGCGTATACTGTGGGTGATTAAAACAGTCTCCGGCCGTCGTGTCGTCGTCCCCGATCCGCCGTCGAAAACACGGAACGTTTATCAGCGGCGTTTGGCCTACGTGTAGGTGCGTCGCAGGACGCACGCGAGCGCCGGTGGTCTAGTGGTAGGACCTGAGCCTTCCAAGCTCATGGCCCGGGTTCAAATCCCGGCCGGCGCATACGCTCCTCCGTCGCGTACAGCAGTTTTCAGGTGTCTTGAGAGTGAATCAAACATGGACACCGCAACTCAATGCCCGGGTGTATCGAGGACACCCCGACGCCGTATAGCGGCTCGGACGCTGAGACTGCAGGATCGACCACCAGCTACGAGCCACGGTCCGACAGCGCGTCGGAGATCATGCCGGCGACGCTCAGGTGTTCCACCGCTTCGCGCGCCTGTTCGGTGTGTTTTCGTTTCTCCTCGGGCTGGCCTGCCGCGAGCGCTTCCAGGTCTTTGACGATTCGGTCTCGTTCGTCGTCGAGGTCGGCCATTCCCAAGCCGACGGCGAGCAGGTCGAACGCGTCGGCAGCCGCGACGCGGACTCGCCCGTCCGGGTCGTCGAGCGCGTCGAGGAGAAACGCGACGTACCGGTCGCGCTGGGCGGCAACGTCGGTGTGGGAGGCGTCCTCGACGTCGAGCCCGTCGACGCCCTCCGGGTGGCGTTCGACGCCCGGATACGCCTCGCGGAGCGCGCGGACGACCGACTGGCGGACGTACCCGTCCGCTGCGTCCTCGAAGACGGGCCGGCACGCGTCGAACAGGTCGTCGTACAGCCGGTAGCGCTCGGTCGTCTCGAGATCGCCGAGGTCGTCGACGATGCGGTTCGTCTCGTCGGTGTCGCCGGCGGCGAGTTCGTCGACGAGCGCATCCGGGTCCAGCGTCATAGACGGTGGATCGTGGCCCGAGATGTTGTACCTGTTGACGAGCCGGGACTTGCCTCGTTGGATCGCACCTCCGCGAACAGCCGCTCCTGAGAACCGTAGCCGGTGGAGCTCTCAACGGTGACCCGAAACGTCTTTTCGGCCGGCGGTGAAGCCGCGGTATGTTCGGAACCAGTGGCGTTCGCGGTCCGGTCGGCGACGTGGTCACGGCCGACCTCGCACTCGACGTGGGACGTGCGCTCGCGACGGACGGCGCCGAGACGGTCGTGGTCGGGCGAGACGCCCGCGACAGCGGTCGGATGCTTTCGCGCGCGCTTATCGCCGGGATCACGGAGTGTGGCAGCGACGTGATTGACCTCGGGGTCGAACCGACGCCCACGGTCGCCCGGACGGTCGTCCGCGAAGGTGCCGACGCCGGGGTCGTCGTCACCGCCTCCCACAACCCCGCACCAGACAACGGGCTCAAACTCTGGACCGCCTCGGGCCGAGCGTTCGACGACGAACGAAACGAGCGGATCGCTGGGCTCGTCCGCGAGGAAGCCTTCGAATTCGCCGCGCACGATGCGATCGGGTCGGTCCGTCGCGTCGACGACGCGCGAATGCACCACGAGCGCGCGCTTCGAGCGGCGGTCACGCTCCCGGACGATCTGGCTGTCGTCGTCGATCTGGGAAACGGCGTCGGTCGGGTCACCGCCGACACGCTTCACGCGGCGGGCTGTGACGTGGAGACGCTCAACGCTCAGCGCGACGGACGGTTCCCCGGACGACCGAGCGAGCCGACCGCCGAGAACTGCCGGACGGCGTGCGAGCTCGTCGCCACGACCGACGCCGACCTCGGGATCGTCCACGACGGCGACGCCGACCGGATGATGGCGATCGACGAGCGCGGCCGGTTCGTCTCGGGTGACGCGCTCCTCGCGCTGTTTGCCCGTCGTGAAGCCGGTCCCGGCGACCGGGTGGCGGTCCCGGTCGACACGAGCCTGCTCGTCGCCGACGTGCTCGACGAGGTCGACGCCGAGGTAACGTACACCCCCGTCGGCGACGCGTACGTTGCCGCTCGAACCGAAGACGCCACGGTCGTCTTCGGCGGAGAGCCGAGCGGCTCGTGGATCTTCCCCGCCCAGACGCGCTGTCCCGACGGTCCTCTCGCCGCCTGCACGCTCGCGGCGGTCGTCGGAGAAGAGGGCTCCCTCGCTTCCCTCGTCGACGCCCTCCCCACGTACCCGATCCGTCGTGATTCGATCCGGACCGAATCGAAGGCGGCAGTCGTCGAGACAGTCGCCGAGATAACCGCTACCGAGTTCGAGGACGTCTCGACACTCGACGGCATCCGCGTCGAAACCGAGACCGGGTGGTTTCTGGTACGGGCAAGCGGTACCGAGCCGCTGGTGCGGATCACGGCCGAGGCACGCGCCCGGGACGACGCCGACGCCCTGTTCGAGACGGCACTCGATCTCGTCGACCGCGCCCGCGACGACGCCTGATTCGTCCGGCGGGCCAGAAACCGCAGCGGCTAAACCGCGTCCCGCCGTCGAGTCCGGACATGTACGGAGTCGTGCTCGCGGCGGGCCGCGGGACCCGCATGCGGCCGCTGACGGACCGTCGGCCGAAACCGCTCCTTCCGGTCGGCGATCGCTCGCTGCTCGAACGGGTGTTCGACACCGCCGTCGATATCGTCGACGAATTCGTCGTCGTCGTCGGCTACCGCGGCGAGGCGATCCGGGAGGCGATCGGTGACTCATATCGCGATCGTCGGGTCAGCTACGTCCGTCAGGACGAGGCGAGAGGCACCGCCCACGCGGTGGCACAGGCCGCGCCGGTCGTCGACGACGACTTCCTCGTGCTCAACGGCGACGTGGTCGTCGACGCGTCGCTCCCGCGTGCGCTCGCCGAAGCCGAGGGGACCGCCGTCGCGGCCACGGAGGTTCCCGACCCGCGGGCGTACGGCGTGCTCTCAACCACCGTGGACGGGACGCTCGCGGAAATCGTCGAGAAGCCGGCCGACCCGCCGACGAATCTCGCGAACGTCGGCTGTTACGCGTTCGAGCCGAGCGTCTTCGAGTACATCGAGCAGACGCCGGAGAGCGAACGCGGCGAGTACGAGATCACCACCACGATCGAGTTACTGCTCGACGACGGCTACCGGATCGACGTGGCCGCGTACGACGGGACGTGGCTCGACGTCGGCCGGCCGTGGGAGCTGTTGGCGGCGAACGAGTTGGCGCTCAGCGAACTCGGCGATCCAACGGGTGACGCGACCACCGCACGCGAACCCGTCGACGGCACCGTCGAGGAGGACGTCCACCTCCACGGCCCGGTCGTCGTCGAGACGGGCGCCCGGATCCGGTCTGGGGCGTACATCGAGGGGCCGGCGCTGATCCGCGAGGGCGCCGAGGTCGGGCCGAACGCGTACGTTCGCGGATCGACCGTGGTGGGACCGAACGCCCACGTGGGACACAGCGTGGAGGTGAAAAATTCGGTGCTCATGGCCGACGCGTCGGTGGGCCACCTCTCGTACGTCGGCGACTCCGTACTCGGCCGCGGCGTGAACTTCGGGGCGGGCACGAACGTCGCGAACCTCCGGCACGACGACGCCAACGTGCGCGTGACGGTGAAAGGCGATCGCGTCGACACCGGCCGGCGGAAGCTCGGCGCGATCGTCGGCGACGGCGCGAAGACGGGGATCAACACGTCGCTGAACGCCGGCGTCAAACTTGGCGCCGGCGAGACGACCGTTCCCGGCGAGGTACTGATCCGAGATCGAGCGTCGGAGTAGCCGCCAACGATCACTTATAAGTGAGCGGTGGGGTGGTAGCGCCGACAGCGACGAAGTCGCCGCCGGTTAGGGCCACAGAGCGCCTCAGTGCGACCGACGAACGCCGGCCTCGGAGCCGATCGTTAGAGGGACGCGGCGACTGAAAGAGCGATGTTCGACCGGGCCTTCACGGTGCCGCTCGAAGGTTGCTCGCTCGTCGTGTGACCGCTTGACTCCCGCTCCCCGTGTGATCTGTTACCGTTCCGACCGCAGATGACTTAAATCGTGGGCAGGCGGCCGTCGGTGTTTGAGCGCTGATCCCATCATCGCGATGGCTCTCGCCGCGGGCGAGAGACGTCGGCTGTCACCTCGCGGCGATAAGCGGGGTCGACGACTACGATGAGAATGCCGATCTCGCGTACGAAGTGAACGTCACCGGGACGAACAACGTGGCGTGGTTCTGGAAGAAGACGGGTGACGCGCTGGCGTTCCCGTTCAGCATGGCCGTGTTGGGCGATCCCGAGTCGTTCCCGATCACGGCCGACCAGCCGCGCGATCCGCTGAACTGATACGGCCGGACGAAGCTGCTGGGCGAGACGCTGACGGTGTACGAGTCCGGGACGCAGGCGCGGAACTTCGTTTACGTAAAAGACGTGGCCGGGCGTACGTGCGGAGCGCAGAACGTTTGGTAGAGCAGTTGGAACGCGGGGAGACCGGGACGAAAACGTACGAGATCGCGAGTGGTGAGGATCTGAGCATGATGGCGGTAGCGGAGATCGGTCAGGAGGCGGCCCACGAGGAGTGTGGGATCGAGGTGGACATCGAGTTGGTAGAGAATCCGCGGAGCGGGGAGACGATGGTCGAGGATTTCAGAGTGGACATCTCGAAAGTTCGGGAGCGACTTGGCTGGAACACAAGGAGAAATATCACCAAATCGTTAAGATTACTCTTGAAGTAAATCTGGGTGTAGACCCCGTCACGATAGCTCTATTTCCGATCACAAATTATACCTCACGGTAGGGATCATCCGAATGTAATGGTTCAATCTATCGTCCTCGGACTCGACGGGGCGAACTGGGACCTCCTTTCTCCCTGGCTGGACTCGGGAGACCTCCCGAATATCCAGTTGCTCCGAGAGCACGGGACCGTTGCGGATCTCGAAAGCTGTCTCCCACCCGTGACGTGTCCCAACTGGCGATGTTACTCCACCGGGAAGAACCCAGGGAAACTCGGTGTCTACTGGTGGGAGAAGATCGACACGGAAAATCGAACCCTCTCGACGCCGACATCTCGGTCATTTAAAAGTGCGAACTATTGGGACTACCTGGCAGAGGACGGTGTTTCGACGGGCGTCGTCAACCTCCCGATGACCTATCCACCCCTGCCGATGGAGGACGGGTATCTCGTTGCCGGAGGCCCGGGAAGCGAACAGGATAACTATACGGACCCGGCAGAACTCGAAGCAGAATTGGAGGAGCGGAGTTACCAGCTACATCCCGACTCACCGATAACGTCACAGGATGACAGAGACGTGGCGGCAGACATCGTCGACCTGATCGACGAACGGCTGACGACCTTCCGATCGCTCCTCGACGAGCGCGACGTCGACATCGCACACTGCACTGTCTTCTACATCAACGTCCTTCAGCACTACTTCTGGCGGGGAGAGCCGACGGCCGAGGCGTGGCAGGTGATCGACCAACACATCGGCGCGATTCGAGAAGAGTATCCCGAAGCCACCCTCTATCTGATGTCCGATCACGGCTGCGCAGAGATCGATACGATGTTCTACGCCAACAGCTGGCTGGAGGAGGAAGGATTTCTCGAGACGAAGACAAGCGGTACGACGAGTGTACTAGAACGGTTCGACATCAACAAGCAGCGAATCTCGAAGCTAGCAGATAGAGTCGGCGTTCGAGGGGTGGTGGCTGCACTCGCTCCGGAACGTATCAAACAGGCTGTTCCGGAAGACGACGAGGGGGCAAAGCGTGACCAGAAGCTCGATCGGATCGATTGGGAACAGTCGCGGGCAGTGGCGAGCGGTCAGGGCCTGATTTACGTTATCGATGGAAAAAAAGAGACTCGAGACCATATCATCGATCGGTTATCCTCGCTCAAGAGCGAAATTTCGGGGATTCCAATCGCGCAAAGTGTCTACCGACGCGAGGAGGTATACGAGGGGCCGTACGTCTCGGAGGCGCCGACGATCGTTTTCGATCAGACGCCGGGCGTTCACACAAGCGGGGCAATCGGCCCCAACCCCGTGTTTGAGGACGTGAGCCACTGGTCGGCCGAGAACGTTCGAACCGGCCTGTTCCTTGCTGACGGGCCCGACGTGACGGGAACCGCTGAGGATCGGATCTCGATTACCGACATCGCGCCGACGATCCTTCACGAGCACGGATCGGCGATTCCGTCCGATATGGATGGAGAACCGCTGGGGCTATTCGATTACGATCAGCCAGGCGAACGGGATCCGATCGTTCCGGACTTCGTCGATCAGCGTTCCGACGAATCGGTCCAGAATCGGCTGGAGGACTTGGGATACTTGCAGTGACTGTCTGTCTGACCGGCGACGTCCATCATATGTCGATGGGGACGCGAGACCAGGCGTATCTGGATCGCACCGAGGTGGAGGTCGCGATCGAGTACGCCGAGATCGCGGCGGAGTACGACGTGCCGGTGACGCTGTTTCTCACTGGGCGGACCGCCGTCGAGGAGCCGGAGCGAGTCGAAACGCTGGCGGCGATGGACAACGTCGAGATCGGCGGCCACAACTACTGGGCGTTCGACACGCCGGTCCACAAGACGTGGCGCGGGGCCGAGAAGGTGACCGGCGGACGGATCGGGTCGTGGAACGGTCCGCGGCCGTTTCAGCGGTTCGAGATTCGTCGGACGATCCAGGCGCTGAACGAACGCGGCGTAGACGTGACCGCGTGGCGGGATCACGCGTATCGCCACGATCAGTATACGACAGAGTTACTGGCAGAAGAGGGGATTACGCACTTCTCTGATGCCGTTGGTCCAGACGAACGGGTACGTCAGGAGGACGGCGTGACGGTCGTGCCGGTCAATACACCGCCGGATCACGAGCACGTCTATCACGCGTTCAGGACACCTGGATCGGAGGCCGTTGAGGAATTCGAGGGGCCGTTCGGTGAGAGATCGGTCTCAGTTGATGAGTGGGTCGAGTGGGTTTTAGAGAAAACTGAGTCGGTTCAGTTAGACGAAGGAGTAGCGACTGTACTGGCACATCCAGCGTGTCTGTGGCTGGCTGACGAATTCGATGCTTTTGAGCGTCTCGTCGTGGCTGTTTCCGACGGACAGGCGAGGATGATGCCCGAATCGGCTAATAGGACAATTCACGTATGAACGAGAGCATACACGTGGGATTCCTCGGAGGTACGGAACTCCCGGGGAATGTACAAACGCTACTGAGTAACTTGCGACGACTCCTCAAGTCGGCAGATACGACGTTCGCATGTGACCTACTCGTTCCGGAGGGAATCGAGACCCCCGAAGATTATCGGACTGTTCAGATCAATCACGAGCCAGTCGAGACTGCTCGTGATCGTCTACGAGTTCTTTATCAGTCGGTCACGCAGTACGCTGCTGCCGAGCAGCCGGATGTACTAGTGCAAGTCACTCGCTTTCCGACTCATGGTTCTGCTGTCGCGCTCGCCGGCCGGAAGACAGACACGCCGACGGTCACACGGCTGGCCGGCGATAACTTCCGGGAACACCAGTTCGCGACGAATTTCACCGAGAAACTTCGTACGTTCGCGTTGAAAAATATGATCGCGCTTGCGGCTGTCCATCTATCTGATGCAGTTGTCGTTCTCGGTCCGAACGGTCGCCGCGATCTGGAACGTCGGTTCCGTCGGTCAGATGTGTGGGAAATTCCACAGCCAGTTGATCGTTCGCGGTTCTCGCCGGGCGACGCGAGTGATCTCCGCGAGTCGCTGGGGATTGGGTCGAATGAGCGGATGTTGTTAACCGTCGGGCGAGTGAGCCGTCGAAAAGGAGCCGAGACGATTCAGAGGGTCGCACCGTCGTGTGATGGGACTTGGGTTATCGTGGGCGACGGGCCGATGCGAGAGGGGTTACAGGATACCACAGGAGTCCATGCGCCGGGTCGTATTTCCCACAAGAAAATCGTGGACTACTATCGAGCAGCGGACCTCTACGTTCATCCATCGCTGCACGAGGGACTCCCGAACGTGTTGCTGGAAGCGACAGCCTGTGGAACACCGTGTATTGCCCGTAACGTCGGAGAGTGTGCCACTGTCGCTGTCGAGACGTTCACCGACGAGACAGAACTGCAAGCGGTACTCGATCAGTCGTACGAATCGGTCGAACTAGATGACTGCTTTGCGGACGATCGGCTCGCAGAGCAGTACGAATCTCTTCTACTGGAGGTAGCCTGCTGATGGCTGATAGTGCCCTCTTTTCTGTCGATCTCGAACCGAACAAGGACGGCACGATGGATGGCGTCCGTGACGCGATGGAATGGTTCGATCGTGTTGTTCCTCGCGGGACCGTATTCACCACCTATCGCATCGCCGCCGAGGCGCCCGATCTGCTCGCGACGCTCTCGGAGTCACACGAGATCGGCGTTCACGTTCATCCTCGGGAATTCGGTCACGACTCTGACCAGCTCGCCGAACTACCCCGTGATCGCCAGTGGGAACTAGTCAAACGGACTCGGGAGGAAATTACCGATGTAATTGGGAATGAGCCGATATCGTTCCGTGCCGGTCGCCATAGTGCGAGTCTCGAAACGGTTGATGTATTACAGGAATTGGGATTTGCTGTAGACGCCTCGATTAACGTCCGATACGACGGGTATCTACCTGCCACGTTGACTAAGCGATCTGAACCGTTCGAACTCAACGGACTGCTGGAGGTGCCTGTGACTCACGGCACTCTGCCAATCTTCTCAACGTGTGGCCTTCGGGCGCTAGCCGAACGCCCCGTAACGGCTACGGCTGCTACCCTTCGAGCTGATCGGTGGAAGTGTTCAGGGACGAGTGCGCTTACCGAGTTAGCTGCTAACGCTGAGGTGTTCTCATTCTATATGCATCCGTACGATGCAACGAATCATCACGGGCTGGAGAACACCGGTATGGAGTACCGAGAAAGACTAGAGGTACTGCTCAACCAGTTAACCGACGCGGTATTTGTGGCTATTGGAGACTTAGTTGAGATTTAACAAACTACCAGCCGAATATTATCACACTTCTATCTCCGTAATATATTTAGATCAATAGAATCTTCAGAAACGAATACATCACTCCTGAAGGTATCCGAGGTTCTGAAGTCGCTCTTTAGTCTCGTCCGACCACTCAATATCCGCAACCCCAGCGTCAACCGACTCCTCGTACTCTAGAATAATGTTCTCGAGATTTTCAATAACATCTCCATTCGCCGAGGCAACGTTGACTTCCTCGTTGGGGTCGGATTCGAGATCGAATAACAGTTTTTCATTCGTAGTTGACCGGCGGATGAATTTCCACTGCTCCGTCCTTACTCCGAACGTCTTGCCGCTTTCGGAGATGAACATCGCGGGATGGCTCAGTTCAAATGAATCTTCGCCGCGAAGGAGAGGAGCGATGCTCCTTCCTTCCATCTCTTTTGGTACGTCTATACTAACGAGGTCAAGGAGCGTTGGAGCGAGATCTAGCAATTGCACTTGTTCATCAACTGTTTGACTATCAATTGGTCCACCTCCGATTACCAACGGAACTCGAATTAACTCATCATAGGGGTAGACGTGATGGCCGAATCGATCGTGTTCTCCGAACGCTTCCCCGTGGTCAGCAGTAACAGCGATTATAGTGTCCTCCAATTCACCCATATCGGCTATCGCATCAATCATCCGGCCGATCTGTCTGTCGACAAACCGCGCTTCAGCGAAATACAACCGCTTTAGATCTCGAACATCCTGTTCGTCAAGCTCTTCTGGGCGTTCCTGCATCATTCCGTTTAGAGTGACAATTCGGCGGTTCGATGGTCGGTCAAACGGTAACTCGTCGAATACCCACTTCGGCGGATCAAACGGATAGTGAACATCCATATAGTGAAGCCACATAAAGAAGGGATCATCAGATCGGCGAGCCTCCATCCAATCTATCGCTCCGCCAGTAATGCTATCACCGCGGGCGTATGACTTCGTATCCGTCGTTACGCTAAATAGGTGCCATATACGCCGAAGTAGATGATAGAAAAGGGAATCTGGATCCAGTTGTCGTTCGATACGGTCTTTGGCCGTCGTGACGGAATCAGACCCGTCTACAAGGTCGTTGAAGACCTCAAATCCGGTATGATAATTCTGCTCGTTTCCGAGGAATGGATTTGAGTGATAGCCGATGGTATCGTAGTTTTCCCTACTTAGTGAACGAGCAAGAAACGGAGATTTATCCTTATCTAGGACGCCGTAGGGGCCATAGCTAAGCGAATGGGTACCTGTAAGAATTGCGGGAAAGCTCGCAGTTGTGTTAGGACCGTTCGAGACCGCCTGTGTAAACTCGCATCCGCTGGTGCTGAGAGAGTTGATGCAGGGGGTAGCTGGGACATCGATGTTAATTAATTTATCATATCGGAGACTATCGATTGTCACCAGCAGAACGTTACTGTCTTTCATCGTTGCATATACTCAAATAGGATAAATAAGACTTATTCTTTAGAACTTGTTATCCTCCGTTGATGACCGACGACATCCAATATAGCGTCTGTTCTACCCATTATAACAATGTAGAGTATATCGAAGATTCAGCAGGATTCATCGCGTCTATCATAGAAGATCGACCAGAGTGGGAGCTTGTTATTTCCGACGCAGGGTCAGATGACGGTTCGCTGGAATATCTCCTTGACCTATCAAAGGGACGTAAAGATGTTCGAGTAGTGATGGCTGAAGGTTCCAGTATTGGGAAAGGACGCCAAGTCGCGTTAGAGCACTCTCGTGGAGATGTCGTCATTTCTCTTGGCGATCTTGACGCAATTTATTATCAAGACGATCGCCTTTTTTGATTTTGTTTCATTTTATGAAGATCTGGTTGAAGAAGAAGGTGACGTGATGCTTGCCGGTGGTGCGATGGTCGCATCGCGTAAGTTGTACTACGAACTTGGCGGATGGAATGATCTGAAGGTGGCTGAGCGCCGAGATCTTAAACGCCGTGCATTAGCCACAGGAAAACTTCGCTTCTGCGACGTTCTACTTCACGAAGAAAACGCCGGCAAGGAGAAAGATTTTGTTGGTTCGATCCAGCGTTTTTACCACGTTGCTAGGATGAAATTAAAAAGTGGAGTTGGAGTAGAGTATTTAATTTGGAAGTGGATGACCGAAACATCTACATTGAAACCAAAGATCGGCGCATTACTAGTCTTTCCAGCGGCATGGGTCACGAATAAACTTCAGGGCACCCGTACGTTGGATTCGTTTGATCGACACGACATCTATGCTTTCGACTTCCAGCAGTCGCTACAACGTGAAGTGCCAGAGATATGGTTAGATCCGGACGAACAGCTTGAGGAGTACGCGTGATGAACCGAATTCTTAATCGGATCGGAGAGGCAATCAAGGGAACCTCACTAGAACCTATTCTGGATCAGGCATTTTACACGGTAGTCGGCCCGAGGGAGATCAGTACGACCGTTGGCGATTATACTGGGACGTTTGCAGCACACTCAAGCCGTGAATACCACGGAGTACAGACGCTAGATGATGAAAAAGAGATTACAGAAACATTCCTCTCGCACCTTTCTGAGGATGATATCGCGTGGGATATTGGCGCGAACGTCGGCTGGCACGCAATTCTGATGGGTCAAATCGCACCAACGGTCGCTTTTGAACCGAATCCGAGATCGTTCTCAAAGTTGCATAGAAATATCTGTCTTAATCCGACGTGCGATGTCGTTCCGGTCTGTGCAGGTCTCGGTCCGACAGCCGACAGCGAAACCACTTCAACGACCGGAATCGGAGAGGGAGCTGGCGCAGCAGTACTACCTATATTTGATGTGGATACGGACGAATATCGGTCGACTCTAGTTATGGAGGGGCAAACTGACCCACCACTGTTCACTAGCCCAGATGCAATCAAACTCGATGTGCAAGGACTCGAATCCGATGTTCTTACATCTTTTGGAGAGCAGTTAGATACAATTCGACTACTGATGGTCGAATATCATAAAGGCCGAATCGTTGGTGATTGGACCGCCGAAAAGCTCCACGAATACGTTTGTAACTCCGGATTCTCCGTAGTAGAAACCAACATCCGCCGGGACGACGTGATCAGAATCTACGAGCAAACGTAGTTACAACAACCGTACGTCCTGATACCAACGGTACGTGTCGGTCACCGCTTGTTTCCATGACTTCCGTTTCACGGGCGCGCGTTCTTCGTGGATCTCGGGAACCGTCGCCGTATGTTCTTCAAGTGCCAACGACTCTACGCTGACGTTAGCTAGTCCTATCGCATCAACCAATCTGACGATGAACGGAAGGAGAATCTTGTGGAACGGGAGAGGGAAGACAAACGAATGCCGGTCAGAGAGCGATGCAAGTTGTCGCGTATAAGTCCGTCGGTCGATATTACGACCGCTCACCAAGTGCCTGTTTCTCGTTGGCTCTTCCAAGTAGTGAATGATGCTATCTGCAAGCGTGTCCACGTGAACGATATTTATTCTCCCTGGGGTGTAGAGGGGAGGAATCAGTATGGCGTTGGCAGCAGCAAGGCGAAATTCGTTGTACCGTTTTAGTCGGTAATCGTATGGCCCCATCACATAGGTGGGGTGGACGATGGTATAGTCCAGAGATGATTCAGAGACAATTTCTCCGCCGCGACGTTTTGTATCAACATACATCGACTCATAGTCGTACGGTACATCCGGATGAGCGTTTGTGGTGCTCGTATAGACTAATGAACTCACGTTAGCCTCGGTAGCCGCATTGACGATATTCCGCGTTCCTTCCACGTTGACCGCCGTGAACGTGTCTTCGTCGACCTCGCTGACCACTTGGGTCGAATTTTTTGATCCCGGATTAACACCAGCAAGATGTGCGACAGCATCTACCCCTTCAAACGCACCTCGGAGCGATTCTATGTCCGTAATATCTCCTTCGACTGTTTCGATATTAGGTGGGAGAAGTTCTGTCCGCGAACTCTCTCGAACCATTGCGACCGGTTCGTGAGTATCGGATATTCTACGAATGATAGATAATCCGATATATCCAGTCGCCCCAGTAATTAGAATTCTCATTTCAGTACCTCCGAACGGTCGTATATCTCTCGAATTATCTTCGTTATCCTCAGACCACGTTGTACTGGGGCAACCGTGTTGAAATCGTTCGCTTCCACGTGGTCGACGAAATCTTGAATGCGTTTAGAGTGAAAGTTATCTGAGGCTGACGCGAACGAACGAAACAGACCTTTAATGTCGATAACGGGGTTTTCACCACACTTTTGAGCAAATTCCGAACCTTGAATACTGCCTTCAATTGTCCTCATATTGTATTCCACTGTTCCCCGGTTTGCATTAAGGACGTTCCGCTGGTACTGAGAATGAAGCGTCCACCCAAGCGTTGTTCTAACTGGAATCCCGTCAAACTCAAAATCAATTTCAGCGTAGTCTTCAACCGTCGGAACCTCATCCGATCGGAACCGAACGTCACGTATCTTCGGTTCGGTGTCGAACACTCGAATATAAAAGTCAAGTATATGAGGGAGTTGGTCGGAGACGACTCCCCCACCCGAAACAGATGGGTCATAGTTCCATCGTCCACTGG
This sequence comes from Halorubrum sp. CBA1125, assembly GCF_009742825.1. GTDB lineage: Archaea > Halobacteriota > Halobacteria > Halobacteriales > Haloferacaceae > Halorubrum. The sequence continues at coordinate 28,006 of NZ_WPCE01000004.1, read as the reverse complement.
GAGGACCTCTGATACGGTGTGTATGCAACGATTGTATGTCGCCGAGTATAGAATTATCTAGGAGACTCAAAACGGTTTTATAATTTTCCACATATGGCCGAGTATACCCAATTTGTGATATAACTTCTGCGGATTCGGCGGCCGCAGTCATCCGCTTGGCTGCTTCGACAGAAATCGTCATCGGCTTCTCACAGTAGATGTTCGTACCAGCCTCTGCAGCAGTAATAAAGAGACTTTCGTGAGTCGCTGGGGGCGTACAGATACTGACGAGATCGAGATCCTCCTCAGAAATCATCTGATCCCCGTTGGAATACGTGCGCTCTGCGTCGAAGTCTTGAGCTGCAGACTTTCGGTTTGAACTGTCGAGATCAGCAATTGCTATTAAGTCTACCCGTTCGTCCTGCTTGTATACCGGGAGATGCGCATTCCGAGCAACCGAACCGGCGCCAACTACGCCAGCACGTAATCTGTCGAATCCGAGTCCAGAACGGACTCGGTCCAGTATAGCCATAATCCGAATTGAATTATTCTCTCTATCAAGCTTTCGCTCTCGTAATGAGTAAGAGAATAACTCGGCTTTGCACTTTGAGTATCTAACACTCAATAGGGCGAAAATGGTGGCAGAGACGGTATTCAAACAGAGATGAAGATTCCAACCGTAGGCTTCGTACCCTTTGCTGGAGGGTCACACGGGGTGAATATTGCATTTACCACTCCCAGTGATTCCTCGATCGTGTTCAAGTAGTTTCGTGAATCCATCGATAACGCGCACTTCTGGTGCGGCTTTCCTGTCTAAATATTAATATTACAATGAGAAAATCTGAGAAAACAATTTAAACTGTCCTTATGGATATTCTTTATGTTTTAATAAATACCAGCTTAACAGTATGGAAGTAGTTTAAATACGGTTTTAAGCCGCCAAATGGGTAGCTTCGCGACACCAATTTCGGTGGAATGTATTTTTGTATTTTAGCTATATTAACAGCTTATCAACTATCACTCTACTTCTGAGGACACTGATAGTAATATGATATAAATGATGATTACTTATTAAGAGAATCGGCGAAGAACAGCGTCAAACGGTCCAAGCGGAACGCCGTACTTATCTTCGACCGATCGGATAACCATTACGTCTGCTCGGGTAAACCCGAGTACAGCGATCACGGCGACTGCATAGAAAAGGACGAAGGCAGCACTAGTAGCGAGCACCCAGAGAAGTGTCGGTGGTGTAGCTCGAAATACGGGAATAGCGGCGATCGAGATCGGAACGGCGAGGAACGCCGGCGCGAAGACGGTACGCGAGAGCGAGGTCAGACTAGTATAATACCATACCTCGACCATCGGGAGTCCACCGAGTACGATGAACGAAATCGAGGTAGCGACTGCTGCTCCTTCGATACCGAATCTCGGAATCAACGCGAGGTTTGTTACGACATTAACTACTGCAGCCGTACTGGTATTAAACGCGGCGAGTTTGGACTTTCCGAGAGCCTCAAGGATCGGGCCGTGGGTCTGTAGCACGTTCTTAATAGCGAATCCCGCAACGAGAATAACGAGTACGGTGCCTCCCGTAGCGTATGCTGGACGATAGATCAGTCCCAAGAACTCGGACGCGAACACAGACATTGGAACGAGCGCGGCCGTCGTGGCGATAATTATCCACCGGGCTATCGTTCCCTGTACTGCCACTGCCTCATTGACGCGGTCGTCGTCCTCTAGTTGGCTCGACACCGGCGTACTGAGGTAGGTGAACGCCGTCGAGAACATAGCGATGAGCCGTGCAAACGCGTACGCGACACCATACATACCAACGGCTCGACTATCGAGAAGATAGAGGATCAAAAATATATCAATAGACCGATAAATAAATGACGCAAGTCCAGAAACAGTAAATGGCAACGAGTACCGAACCATCTCTGGAAGGACGCTTTTGCCCGCCTCCATTCCCTTCCCTCTGGGAAGCACCTTCCAGAGCAACACCACAGCGACGACAGCACCCACGATATACGGAATCGCGTATCCGGCCGCGAATCCCGCCTGTCCGGCACCGACGACGACCGCAACCATAATCAGGCCAAACCGAATGGAAGGATGAAGTATATCCTTTATATACACGCGAAACCGGGAAACCATCTGCCCACGAATTCCCCCGATTGCGAGATTCAGTATGGCGGCGAACGGGATCGTCGCGCCGAAGATACGCAGGCTGATCGCGATCTCGGGGTCGCCGAACACCTGCGACGCGATGACGTCCGCGAAGGCGACGGTCGGAATCGCAACGACCAGAGAGAACGGAAGGGTAAACAAGAAGGCATATTTGACGAGCGGTCGTTTCTGACCCTCGTCAACTCTGGGCAGATAGCGGATAAGACCCGATGAGAGTCCGAGGCCGGCCACAACAGCCCCGACATCCAATAACGCCGTCCCGGACAGCAGACTGCCGAATCCGCCGATCGAAAGGTGAACCGCGGCAAATCGCTGTGCGACGAACGCGATCCCCATATTCAGAATGAGGCCCGCATAGACGACGCCAGCGCCTTTGAGGATGCCCCTCACCGCGTCGTCTTGGCTGAATTCGGAGTCATCCGTCGATGAATTATCCGTGTGAGGGTTCTCTTCCGACGGATTCTGATCGGTCATACGTGGACGAGTAATCCGACTTCAATCGATTGCGCCCGGGACGGGCCCTTCCTGTCGGATCGGTAACTGACCGACCCAGGAGAGGATCGAGCGGGTCGATTACCAACCATCCGTCTCACAGTCCCGATTTTCTCGAACGGCGTATATCTCTTGTCGTTCGACCCATTCACCGTGAGACCACGTCCGTGAGGAACGATTCGTATCGGTCGTACTGGGCATCCCACGTGTATTCGTCGACGATCAGTTTACGCGCCCGTCGTCCCATCTCCACCGGCTGTCGTTCCGTGAATAGTTCAGTGATAACCGACGCGAGCCGTGAGGGATCACGAGGCGGACACAGCAGCCCAGTTTCGCCGTCACTGACGACTTCCGGGACGCCCCCGACGGTCGTTGCCACTACGGGTCGACCTGCTGCACCGGCTTCCAGTAGTACTCGTGGCAGACCCTCCGTATGAGAAGGCAAAACGAGCGCGTCGATAGCCGCGTAGACTGCGGGCATCAGTTCGTAGTCGACGCTTCCCAGGAAGATTCCCCGCTCGCCGAGCTCCCGTTCGAATCGATCGCGAGCGGGTCCGTTCCCGGCGACGACTACGATTGGATCCATATCGGTTTGCTCGACGGCGTTTGCAAGATCGAATACGCCCTTGTAATCGGTGAGTCCTCCGACGAACCCGAGAAGAGGACCTTCGACATCTTCGAGCTGTCTACGGATGGAGTTAGAGAGACTGACGTCCGGTTCCGGAACGAAACGTGTCGCGTCTACCGCGTTGCGAACGTCGTAGATCCGCTCTGAATTGATCCCTCGAGCCCGAAGTTCGTCACCCAGAGCGTCACACACGACGAAGTACGCGTCGTGTGGTGCGCGGAGCCGAGCGACAAACGATCCAGAATCTATACGATCGATGAATCCACCTGTTGGCGGATCGAGACTAGATCCGACGTGGACGATGTGCGGAACACCGAGAACGCGAGCGGCTACGAGTCCCGGAAGATACACCTTTCGAGTCTTCGAGACGATCACATCCGGGTCAAGTGTCTTTCCGACGTTGAGTACTCTTCGAAGCGTTCGAAATGGTCCCTCAATGAACCGACAACGAGGAGTGAGAGAGTGCTGAAACTGCCTGTCAGGTTCGGAATTCCAGTCGACGAGATGAACATTGTGCCCCCGTTCTCGAAGCCCAGCGATCACGTTTTTGACGTGAATCTGCCCCCCACGGACCATCGTCCCCGAGAACCGAATCGGTTCCTCGGTGACGAACAGAATACGCATACAAATGATTGAGTAGAAATGCGTAAAATACTGTACGGTTCTATTTTGCGTAATTATACGTTCCAACTTGTATTGTTGAATCTACAAAAAGAGAGGAGACGTCACTCTGAAGTGAGACTAAGTGGAACTCTTGTTCACTCCAAATCATATATTGTTTGAATGAGCTGATTCGTTACGTTTAGCCACGAATTAGGGTTGTGTGAGGACACTTGAGTATCTGTTTGAGATTTTATTGTCTGGGCAATCGCTTGCGATGAGATATCTCTGAGACCAAGAACACCTTCGATCTCGATCCAATCTCTAAGTCCTCCGACCTCTCTCACCACACAAGGCGTCCCTGCAGCTAGCGCCTCAGCAACTGTCATCCCATAAGCTTCAAATTCACTCATTGTCACGTACACGTCCGCCCCAGCATACAATCCTGGTAACTCTTCTTCATCAACATACCCCAAAAAATTCACTCGGTTTTCGACACCGTTCTCTCGAGCAATTTGCATCAGCACCTCTTGATACGGCCCGCTCCCAGCCACCAACAAATCATACTCCGGAAGCTCTACCATCGCCCGAATCACGTGCTGGACGCCCTTGTACTCCACCAACCGGCCTACAGTTAATAAATAAGGACGCCCCCGCTCTATCGGTTGTGCCTGAGCAAACCGCTCCCCGTCCACTCCATTCTGAATTACTGTCGCATCTACGTCGAAATCCGTGGCTAACTGTTCAGACTCCCACTCACTCACTGCAATCACTTCGTCAGCGCGCCGGACCGCCCACCGGCCGAACGGACGATACAGTGACAGTAGCCGATTTCGAAGCGAACTCGTGCTCTCGCCGTGATAGTGTGTAGTCACAACGAACTTCCGATCTCCTACACCGAGTGCGGCGAAGAACAGCGGAAACGAGTGGTAATTGTGTGCGTGGATAATATCTGCGTCCGACTGCCGAACAGCCATAGCGATCTGTGGACAGACGTGCATCGCGTTATTGGGCGCGACGCTTCGATATCGTTGAACGGCCACTCCGTCTCGTCGTTCCTGTCGCTCACTCTCTTTTTGCGCATCAGCTGAAATCACGGTTACCTCGTAACCATGCTCTACAAGTCCCTCAGAGATTTCCTTGACGTGTGTCTCTACGCCACCTGACTGTGGCGGATATCGCGGGGTCACCTGCAGAATTTTCATCTGTCGCTCACCTACTATTCACTCGTAGACATCTCGAAGCTCCTCGTCAACGTCCCACACTGCGGACCCCTCGCCACGCCACAGTTTCACCGCGGCAAACAGCAGTGATACTTGTGTGTCGAACATCGCGTACACAGACTGCAGTGATCCCAGACGTTCACGAGAGCCAAGAAACGTAAATACCCCTACGCCTGCGGGTACAATGAGCCCCCATGGTCCTCCGACAAGGGTCCCTGTAACTGTCATCAGTCCTAGGCTCACAGCTAGAAGCCATGGAGAAACGAGCATAAACCACCAGTTGAACGGCAGCACTATACCACCGTACAACCCATAGCGACCGAGCATATCACGGTTCCGAAGTAACAGCCGAATCAGCCCCATCGCGCGGCGATCCTTTTGGCTCCGACGCTTGCTAAATTCGGAGTGTGACGCCTCCTTGTACCGCACATCTGGATCAAAGACGGCCCGCTTACCATTTCGGCGGATCTTCAGCGCGAGTTCAGTGTCATCAGCAATTGAATCGGAATCAATCGGGACAAGTTCCTTGTTCTCGAACGCCGAGAATGGCCCATGGAAGATCAGCGTCGAATCCAAGTGGGACTCTAGCGTCTGGATGGTTGCCTGCACGCTCCGATATCGTTCCTCAACATCGCTCCCGCCGAGGATATCAACATTTCGTCCCGTCACCGCTCCCACAGCCGGGTCCGCCAAGTTGGCTGCAGCCTCACGGATTGCGTCTTCAGCGAGTTTCGAGTCGCAGTCAGTCTTAACCACCATTTCGTTCGACACAACCGCATATGCATCATTTAGTGCGGGGGCCAGTCCACGACGTTCGTCCTCTTCGATGAGCGTCAACTCGGGTGTTTCCCGGTCCGAAAAGAACCTTCGAATCACCTTTCGAGTCTCGTCGTCGCTGGAATCGACGACCACAACCTCGACTTTGTCCATGGGATAATCAAGCGAAACTATATCTTGGAGTTTCTTTTCGACGATCCTCTCCTCGTTATAGGTCGGAAGAACAAGACTTACCGTCGGCTCTGCGCGACGTTTGTTGGCTGGCGATCCCTGCGGATTCCACACCTTCACTAACAGGAGATAGATCGCGTAAGGAAGCCCTGTCAACGACAGCAGCGCTACAACAGAAGCGACAAGTCCACGAACAAGTCTTTTCATAACTGATCTTCACTAATCAAAATAAAAAACCCCAGTGGTCCATGGGTGACGACAGTTACCACTATTTTTGAGATGATCGGCTCTAAGTTTCTGATTCATGATTGTCGTGGATCATAACATGTTCGTGGTCGCTAAAGTTGTTAATATCGCGTTCGTCTCTAGGGTGCTATCGATTACAGGCACAACATCTGTCAGAACCGGTACATCTGAATAAGTATAGTATTACCAGTATTCGTGAACATATCGCATCGATCCATGACTGTCACCCTCGATGACGAAATTATACCAATGTCGAATACACTACCAAATCACTAACATCTTGGACCGACCATCGAGCGGTATATAACAAGTCTTATGGACGTTTTGGTAGTGGAATCGTGTAATGAGTCAGCAAACCGACGCCGTCGGCGACGACAGGAGGTCGCCTCTCGACGCGTTCCGACGGTGGTATCACGTCCCGATCCTCCTCGGGGCACTCGTGTTCATGCTGTGGACCCGCCTCCGGTCGTACGGGAATTTCATCGTCGGCGGAGAGGTGTACTTCCGCGGGAACGACGCCTGGTACCACCTCCGCGAGACGAGCTACCTTCTCGAAAACTGGCCGAACACGCTTCCATTCGACCCGTGGACCGGCTTTCCGTTGGGGTACGATGCCGGCCAGTTCGGCACCCTCTGGGACCACATTATGGCGGTCGGCATTTGGATCGCCCGCCCGATTATGGGAGGTACCGAGGAGGTCATGCTCGTCATGGCGCCGATCGCGGGGTCTCTCGTCGCCATCCCCGCCTACTTCATCGCGCGGCGCTTCGTCACCCGGCCGCTTGCCCTCGCCGGCGTCGGCGTCCTCGCGCTCCTCCCGGGCACCTTCTTCAGCTACTCGTTGGTCGGCTTCCCCGACCACAGCGCGGCCGAGGTACTCTTCCAGAGTCTCGCCGTCCTCGCGTTCCTCGTCGCCTTCGCGGTTGCCGAGCGCGAGAAGCCAGTCTGGGAGCTCGTCGTCGACCGTGACTGGGAGGCCCTGAAACGTCCCGTCGCCTACGCGGCCGCCGCTGGCGTCGCGCTCGGGCTCTACATCTGGACGTGGCAGCCCGGGGTTCTGATGGTCGGCTTCACCGGCGTCTATCTGGCGATCAAGATCACGAGCGACGCGTACCACGAGACGAGTCCCGAGCCGGTCGCCTTTGCCGGCGCAGTTGCGATGGGCGTGACTGGCCTGATGCAACTAGTCCCGCTCGACACGTTCTCGTTCACGCCGACGCAGTACTCCCTCCTCCAAGTCGTTCTCCCGCTCGGCATCGCGGTCGGCGCGGTCTTTCTCGCGTGGCTCGTCCGCCAGTGGGAGTCACGCGACCTCGACGCCTCAACGTACCCACCGGCAGTTGGCGGCCTCATCCTCGCCTCCGCCGGCGTCGTCTGGCTCGCGCTCCCCTCGCTCTGGTCGACGCTCACGACCAACCTCCTGAACTTCATCGGCTTCAGCGCCACCGCACAGTTCCGCACCATCGGCGAGGGACAACCTCCCCTCCAGAACGCCTCCTTCGCGGACTTCGTGCTCTCCCAATATGGTCTCGCCTTCTTCCTCGCGCTCGCGGCGGTCCTCTACATCCTCGCGCGTCCTCTCTATCACTCCGACGACACGAACCACACCCTCTACATTCCGGCCGCGCTCGCGATTGTGGGATCCGTCTACGCAGTCCCGCAACTGTACGGCGCGATCGGCGGAGTTGTCGGGCTCGACTGGCAGGTCGTCGGGCTCGCGATCGCCGCCGCGTTCCTCATCGGCGCCACCTTCCTCGTCGAGTACGACGCCGAGGAGCTGTACTTCGTCGTGTGGGCGGCGTTCATCGGGAGCGCCGCGTTCACCCAGACCCGCTTCAACTACTACCTCGCGGTGATCGTCGCGGTCGGCTCGGCGTACTTCCTGCAGGTCGCGTTCGACGCGATCGACCTCACCTCCCTCGCGGACCTCCGCGAGATCGAGGGCTGGCAAGTCATGACCGCGTTGGCCGTGATCGCCATCCTGATCGTCCCGCTCGTCGGCGTCGCCACCCCCGTCTGGACCACGGGCGCGAACACTGGCCCCGGCGCGGTCACGCAGTGGGACCCGAGCCTCCAGTGGATGAACGAGAACACGCCCCACCCGGGCGAGCTGGAGGGCGCGAACAATCCGATGGAGCTGTACGGCACCTACGAGCACCCCGAAGACGGCGACTTCGAGTACCCCGACGGCGCCTACGGCGTGCAGTCGTGGTGGGACTACGGCCACTGGATCACCACGCGCGCCGAGCGCATCCCGAACGCGAACCCCTTCCAGCAGAACGCGGGCGCGGCTGCCGACTACCTCCTAGCCCCCAGCGAGGCCGAGGCCCGCGAGGTGCTCGCGAGCCAGAGCACCGAGGGCGAGCACACCCGGTACGTGATGGTCGACCGACAGATGGTCTCGCCGAACTCCAAGTTCAACGCCCCGGTGACGTTCTACAGCGGGAACGAGACGGTGGACGACTTCAACCGCGTGCTCTACCAGCAGACCGAACAGGGCGGGTTCCGGACGGTGATGCAGGTGAACACCCAGCGCTACCACGAGAGCCAGATGGTTCGGCTGTACGAACACCACGGCAGCGCGGTTGAGCCGCGCCCGGTCGTCGTCGACTGGGAGCCGCAGGCCGCCCAGACCGCCGACGGCGAGCAGATCAGCGTGAACGTGATCCCGAGCAATCCCAGCGCGATGGTCCGGCAGTTCGACAACATGACGGCCGCCCGCGAGTACGTCGAGGAGGACGGTAGCGCCCAGGTCGGCGGGGTCGGCGGGCTCCCCTCGGAGCGCGTCGAGGCGTTGGAGCACCACCGGCTCGTCCACGCCACGGAGTCGCAGGGACAGGCGCCCTCCGCGCTGCAGGTGAGCGTCCTCCAGCAGCTCGGCGTCGACGTCCAGGGGATCCTCGGCGAGTCGGTCATCACGGCGTTCCAGGACGACTGGGTGAAGACCTTCGAGCGCGTCCCCGGCGCCACGATCGAGGGCAGCGGCGCGGAGCCGGGCCAGGAGGTCCGGGCGACCGTCCAGATGCAGAAGCCCTCGGGGCAGACCTTCCGGTACACGCAGTACGCGACGGCCGACGAGGACGGCACCTTCGAGCTGACGGTGCCGTACTCGACGACGGGGTACGACGAGTTCGGCCCCGAGAACGGGTACACGAACACGAGCGTGCGCGCGACCGGCCCGTACCAGGTGACGACCGGGCTGACGGTCGCCAACGGGACGCCGAGCGCGTTCGTCGGCGAGGTCGACGTGACCGAGGCGCAGGTCGTCGGCGCGGACGAGACGGCCGCGACCGTCGAACTCGAACAGAGGACGCTCGGCGGGGAGAGCGACGACGAAAGCGGGAGTGACGGCGGCGACGACGGAAGCGACGGCGGCGAGACGGCCGACGGAAACGCGACCGCTATCGGCGCCGGGGTCGAAGCCGCCGGCGCCGCGCGTGTGGCGGCGGCCGCGTAGCCCGCCGACATGACCGATCTCAGGGACTGGGTGGCGCTGTACGGCAAGGGCGTCGCGATGGGGTGTGCCGACGCGGTCCCCGGCGTTTCCGGCGGCACGATCGCACTCATCGTCGGCATCTACGAGCGGCTGATCGCGGCGGTCACCGCGGTCGAGCGGCCCGCGTCCGGCGCGTGCTCGCGGGCGTTCGCCCCGGCCGACGGGCCGACGCACGCGCCGCGTTTCGAGAGATCGACGGCGCGTTCCTCTGCGTGCTCGGCGCCGGAATCGGCACCGCGGTCATCGCGGTGTTGCGCGCGGTGGAGTTCCTGCTCGCGACGCGCCCAGTGGGCACGTTCGGGTTCTTCTTCGGGCTGATCGCGGCGTCGGCCGCGGTGCTTCTCGGCGCGGTCGACCTCTCGACCGTTCGGCGGAAGGCGGCCGCAGTGTTCGGGTTCGGGATCGCGTTCCTCGCGTCTGGCGCGCCGGCGACCGGGCTCGGGAGCCCGCTACCCGTCGTGTTCCTCGCGGGCGCGGTGGCGGTGAGCGCGATGATCCTCCCCGGGATATCCGGATCGCTGCTGCTGATCGTCCTCGGGCAGTACGGGTACATGGCATCGGCGGTGGGCCGGGCCGTCGACGGACTCGCCGCCGCGGCCACCGGCGAGGGAACGGACGCGCTCGTGGCGTCCGCACCGCCCGTGGTGACGTTCCTTTGCGGCGGCGTCGTCGGGCTGTTCACGATCGCCCACGCGGTGCGGTACGCGCTCTCTCGCGCGCGAGCGGCGACGCTCGCGTTCCTCGTCAGCCTCGTCGTCGGCGCGCTCCGCGCCCCGCTCGTCGAGACCTCGATCCGGCTGGCCGAGCGGGGTGAATCGTGGGGGGCTGCCGCCCCGCGGTTCGCGATCGCCGCGGTCGTGGGCGCGGCGCTGGTGATCGTCTTGGACCGCTACTCCGAGGCGATCGAGTACTGAACGGCGTCGCTCGCGGCACCGCCGTGGCGTTCCTTTCGTCCCGTGCTTCGTCTCACTCGACCTTGGTCGACACCGCGATCCCCTCGCCGACGGGGAGCACCGCGGTCTCCACGGCGTCGTCCGCGCGGATCGCGCCGAGGTACTCGCCGATGCCGCGCGCTGGGGGTCGGCGTCGGCGGCCGGCAGCGGCTCCCCGTCGGCGACGTGCGCGAGGAGGTCGGCGAACGATATCGGGCCGCCCGTCACGTTGTCGGCGACGATCGCGCCGCCGGGGCGCACCTTCGGGAGAACGGCGCGGTAGGCGTCGGCGTACCGCGACTTCTGGTGGTCGATCAGGACGACGTCGAACGGGCCGTCGTACCGGTCGATCGTCTCCATCGCGTCGCCGACCTCGAACGAGACGGCGTCCGCGTATCCGTGTTCGGCGGCGAACTCCCGGCCCCGCTCGGCTTCCTCCGCGTCGAACTCGGTGCACACCACCCCGTCCGCGCCGCCGCGGAGGAACCACGTCGCGGAGTAGCCGAACCCGGATCCGAACTCGAAGACGCGCTCGGCGTCGGTCAGCCGCGCGAGCAGGCGCAACACCGCGCCGGCCTCGGGACCGATCGTGGGGAAGCCCCACTCGGCGGCGAGGTCGGCCATCTCGGCCTGTACCGCGGTGTGTTCGGGTGCCGTCGCGGCGAGGAACCGACGCGTGTGTTCGGGGAGCACGTCCATATCCCGTCGTGGACCGCGTGGCACTTAAGTTGCGCTCGGGCCATCGGGTTGGTAATGTACGATCCCGCGGAACTGGCGGCGATCCGGGAGGCCAAGGAGGCGTGGGAGGAGGAGACCTACGGCGAGACGGTCGAGCGGTTCGGCGAGCGCAAGGAGACGTTCACCACCGACACGGATGGGCAGGAGGTCGACCCGCTGTACACGCCCGCCGACGTCGCCGACCACGACTACCGCGAGGACGCGGGGTTCCCGGGCGAGGAGCCGTACACCCGCGGCGTCTACTCCACGATGCACCGCGGGCGGCTCTGGACGATGCGCCAGTACGCCGGGATGGGGACGGCCGCCGAGACCAACGATCGCTTCCGGTACCTCATCGACGAGGGCTCCTCCGGGCTCTCGATGGCGTTCGACCTCCCGACGCAGATGGGGTACGACTCCGACGCGGCGATGGCCGAGGGGGAAGTGGGGCGGTCCGGCGTCGCCATCGACACGCTCGACGACTTCGAGACGGTCTTCGACGGGATCCCGCTCGACGAGGTCTCCACCTCGATGACGATCAACGCCCCCGCCGCCGTCCTGCTCGCGATGTACGTCGCGGTGGGCGACGAGCAGGGCGTCCCGCGCGAGCAGCTCCGCGGGACGATCCAGAACGACATCATGAAAGAGTACGTCGCGCGGAACCTCTACATCTACCCGCCGGAGCCGTCGATGCGGCTCATCACCGATATCTTCGCGTTCTGCGCCGCGGAGACGCCGAACTTCAACACCATCTCCATCTCGGGGTACCACATCCGCGAGGCGGGGTCGACGGCCGCCCAGGAGGTCGCGTTCACGCTCGGCAACGGGATCGAGTACGTGGAGGCCGCGCTCGACGCCGGCCTCGACGTCGACGAGTTCGCGCCGCAGCTCTCCTTCTTCTTCAACGCGCACAACAACGTCTTCGAGGAGGCCGCGAAGTTCCGCGCCGCCCGCCGGATGTGGGCGCAGATCATGGACGAGCGGTTCGGCGCCGAGAATCCGAACGCGAAGCAGCTCAAGTTCCACACCCAGACGGGCGGCTCCACCCTGACGGCCCAGCAGATCGAGAACAACGTCGTCCGCGTCGCCTACCAGGCGCTGGCGGCGGTCCTCGGCGGCACCCAGAGCCTCCACACGAACGGAAAGGACGAGGCGCTGGCGCTCCCCACCGAGAAGTCCGTCCGGACCGCGCTCCGGACCCAGCAGATCCTCGCCCACGAGTCGGGCGCCGCAGACACGATCGACCCGCTCGCCGGGAGCTACTACGTCGAGAGCCTCACCGACGGGATCGAGGAGGAGGCGTTCGAGATACTAGACGAGGTCGACCGCCGCGGCGGGATGCGTGAGGCCGTCGAGAGCCAGTGGGTCCAACGGCAGATCCAGGACGTCGCCTTCGAGCGCCAGCGCGAGATCGAGGCGGGCGAGCGGATCATCGTCGGCGTCAATGAGTACGAGGTCGACGAGGAGCCCGAGATGGACTTAGAGGAGGTCGATCCCGAACAGGAGCAGAATCAGCGCGAGCGTCTCCAAGAGGTGAAGGCCGACCGCGACGACGAGGCCGTCGCGGCCGCGCTCGCGTCCTTGCGCGAGGCCGCTCGCGGCGACGAGAACGTGATGCCCCACATCGTCGACGCGGTGAAGGCGTACGCGACCGTCCAGGAGATCTCGGACGTGTTCCGCGAGGAGTTCGGTGAGTACAGTCCGTGACGTCCTCCCCCTCGGACCATGCAGGTGAACGGGACCCCACGAGTCGAGGGATAGCCGCCACGCTTTTTGGCTCGGCGACGAGCAGTGTCGTCGTCCTGTGTCTGAATCCACTCCAATCCAGTGTCCCGTGTGCGGATGGACGGGAGCACAGTCCGACCTCGAACGCGCAGACGACGGGGCCGCCTGTCCCGCGTGTGGCGAGACGGTGGTCATCGAGTGACGTGTGATCTCGGCGGGCCCCTACAGTATGTCGACATCGCTCGACTCGGCACCGTATGAGTCGTTCTGCGACACCGTCTCGACCGACCGTGCTCGCCCGACGGCTACGACCGCGAGAGCGCGGCTCACCCGAACAGCAACAGCCGGAACGCCGCGTACGAACCCACCGTCGCGATCACCGGGACGACGTGTTGCATGGCGACGACCCGGACGGTCGTCTCCGGGTCGAAGAGCGAGTCGGTGACGCGACAGGTCAGCGCAGCCGCACCGCGGTTCCGTACGCGAGGATCTCGGCACCGCTGTCGGCGATGGAAGAGGTCGTGAACCGGACGTTGACCACGGCGTCGGCGTTCAGTTCCTCGGCTTCGGCCACCATCCGGTCTTGCGCCTCGTTGCGTGCGTCGGTCATCAGTTCCGTGTACCCCTTCAACTCGCCGCCGGCGAGGTTGCGGATCCCCTGGGTGATGTCCCGGCCGACGTTGCGCGCGCGGACCGTGTTGCCGCGGACGACACCGAGCGTCTCGGTCACCTCTCTGCCGGCCACCGACTCCGTGTTGGAGAGCTCCATAACCCGCCGTTCGTCGGCCGGAGACTTAACTTGGCGTGGCAGTCGATCACGAGCCGGTCGCGGCCGCCGCGAATCACGAGCCGGTCGCAGCCGCCGTGAACAGCGATCGCGGGTGACGTCTCAGTTCGCGCCGCGCACGACGTGGCCGTACTTCAGCAGCGCGACGAATATCGCGCCGCCGAACGCGTTGCCGACGGTCGCCAGCGCGAGGAAGCCGACGTAGTCGGCGAGCGAGATCGCCGGCGACACGAACAGCCCGAAGAGCACCTCGACGTTGCCGGCGATGGAGTGCGGGAGGTGGAGGAGCCCGATAGTCCCGGTGACGACCCACACGAGGATCAGCCGGCTCGTCGTCTCCTGCGCCGCCGTGATCAGCCACGCCAAAAGCCCCATCAGCCAGCCGGCGAAGAGGCCGCCGACGAACAGCCACGGCAGGTCGTGTGAGACGAGTTTCATCGCGATCGTCTCGAACGCCGTCGGCGAGATGACCCCGAGCTCGGGCATCAACAGGATCGTGAGCAGGGTGAACACGAGTCCGCCGACGAGGTTCCCGACGTACACCAGCCCCCAGAGCCGACCGAGCTGCCCGAGCGACGCCTGTCCGTCGAGGACCGGGATCACGGCCAGCGTGGTGTGTTCGGTGAACAGCTCCGAGCGGCCGAGGATCACGAACATGAACCCGATCGAGTAGACGCTCGCGAGCAACAGCTCCGTCGTGAGGTCGCCGAATCCTTGAGGCGAGAGCGTCAACACCACGCCCATCATCAACGGGCCGAATCCGATGTCGAGCCCCGCCGACAGCCCCGAGAGCAGCAGCCCGGACCGCTCGCGGTTCATCTCGTGGAGCGCGCTGTCGAGTATCGACTCGAGGATCGTCTGTGAGGACGTCTGTTCCGTAGCCGAGCCGCTTAGTCTGTCGGTCACGGGTCGTCTCCGACCGAACCGTGCGGCGGCCGGCACCCAAACCTTTGGGTCGCGACGACCAGCCGCGGCGTCTTTTCAACGCGCCGTGGAGCGTCTTTTAAGTACTCCGCGGAGAGTGACCCGCGCATGCGCTTCGACCACGTCGGCGTCGCCACGCGCGACGCCGCGGACCTCGCGGACCGGTTCTGCGGCCTGCTGGGCGCGACGATCCCTCACGAGGAGACGTTCGACGGGATGCGGATCGTCTTCCTCGAACTCGACGAAGGAAGGTACTTCGAGCTGCTCGAACCGGTCGCCGGTGGGACCATCGCCGACTACCTCGACCGCGAGGGGGCCGGGATCCACCACGTCGCGCTCGCGACCGACGACCTTCCCGCCGCGCTCGACCGCGCCCGCGACCGCGACGTCGACCTCGTCGACGAGGAGCCGCGTCCCGGCGCGTGGGGGCACGACGTCGCGTTCCTCCACCCCCGCTCGACCGGCGGCGTGCTCGTGGAGTTCGTCGAGCACTGAGAGCCGTGTTCCGCGACCTCTCGCACCCGATCGAGACGGGCATGCCCACCTATCCCGGCGACCCGGAGGCGACGCTGACTCCCGACGCGACCCACGAGGCGGACGGGTACGCGACGAGCGAGCTCCGGCTCGGTACCCACGCGGGAACGCACGTCGACGCGCCCAGACACACCCTCCCGGACGGGGACACGATCGACGACCGCCCGGTCGGGTCGTTCGCGTTCGACGCGCGGCTGGTCGACCTGCGACCGCTGGCGCCGCGAGAGCCGATCGCGGCGTCGAACCTGCCGGCCCCGGACGGGATCGACGACGCCCTCGACCTCCTCGTCGTCCGCACTGGGTGGGAGGCTCACTGGGGGACCGACCGGTACCGCGACCACCCGTACCTGACCGAGGAAGCGTCCGAACGCTGCCGCGCGGCCGGCGTCGGAGTCGGGCTCGATACCTTCGGGCCGGACCCGACGCCCTCCCCGTCGGAGCCGACGCCCCCTTCGACGGACTTCACGTCGGACGCCCCCTCCGCGCCGAACGCACCGTCCGCGGCCGACGACGAACCGACGGGCACGCCCGCTCACGACGCGCTGCTCGCGGCGGGGCTCCCGATCGTCGAGAACCTCCGGGGACTCGACGGGCTCCCGTCGCGGTTCCGGCTGTACGCCTTCCCGCTTCGGCTGCGCGGCGGCGACGGATCGCCGGTCCGGGCGGTCGCCGAATGGGAGGGATGAGCGGCGGGTCGGTCCGGTCGTCGTCGGTCGCGTCGCCCGGCGACGCCGGCCGCGAGTCAGACCAAACCCGTTTTAAGCGTCGGCGACGAACCGCGCACCAAGGTCGATATCCATGGAAATGCCACGCCGTTTCAACACGTACTGTCCCCACTGCGACTCTCACCAGGAACACGAGGTGGAGAAGGTCCGGACGGGCCGAGCCACGGGGATGAAACGCGACGCGCGCCAGCAGCGCCGCGCGACGTCTGTCATCGGCAACGCCGGCGGGTACTCGAAGGTGCCCGGCGGTGACAAGCCGACGAAGAAGACCCACCTGAAGTACCGCTGTGGCGACTGCGGCAAGGCCCACATGCGCGAGGGCTGGCGCGCCGGCCGGCTCACGTTCCAGGAGTGAGCATGGCGGGAAGCTTCCACCGCGTCGCCTGCGGCGACTGCGAGAACGAACAGGTCGTCTTCGGCAAGGCCTCCTCGAGGGTGTCGTGTGCGGTCTGTGGCACGACGCTCGCGACCCCCACCGGCGGCGAGGCCGAGCTCCACGGCGAGATAGTCGAAACCGTTGAGGCGCGGTAACCGCCTCGTCACCCCGCCATGAAGTACAGCGGCTGGCCCGAACCCGGCGAGCTGGTGGTCGGCGAGGTCGACGAGATCGCCGACTTCGGCGTCTTCGTCGACCTCAAGGAGTACGAGGACAAGCGCGGCCTCTGTCACGTCAGCGAGGTCGCCGCCGGCTGGATCAAGAACGTCCGCGACCACGTCCGCGAGGGACAGACGGTCGTCGCGAAGGTGCTCGAGGTCGACGAGTCCTCGAACCAGATCGACCTCTCGATCAAAGACGTCAACGAGCACCAGCGCAAGGAGACGATCCAGACGTGGAAGAACACGCAGAAGGCGGACAACTGGATGCTGATCGCGCTCGGCGAGGACGTCGACGACGACCGCTACACCGCGGTCGCGAACGCGCTCCTGGCCGAGTACGACACCCTCTACGACGCCTTCGAGTCGGCCGCGATACGCGGCGACGAGGCGCTCGAAGACGTCGACGTCGACGCGGAGACGGCCGAGGCGATCGTCTCGACCGCCCGCGAGAACGTCTCGGTCCCGTACGTCGACGTGACCGGCTACGTCGACTTAGCGTCCGCGGCCCCCGACGGCGTCGACGACGTGCGGGCGGCGCTCGAAGCGGCCGAGGGTAACGGTGAGGTCCCGGACGGCGTCGACCTCGAGGTCGGCTACGTCGGCTCGCCCGAGTACCGGATCAAGGTCCGTGCGCCCGACTACAAGACGGCCGAGGACCAGCTCGAAGCCGCGGCCGACCGCGCCCGCGAGGCCATCGAGGCCGCCGGCGGCACCGGCGCGTTCCACCGCGAGCGACGCGAAGCAGACGAGTAACGCGCCACCGTCACCGCCACCACGCTTTACGTTCCCCGTGAAATCCGACATCCGCGTCTGCGCGAACTGGGAGTCGACCCACGACCGGCCGGTGTACACCCTCGGCGACCGCTGCCCCGAGTGCGACGGCCCGACAGACAACAGCGCGCCCGCGCCCTTCAGTCCCGAGGACCCGTACGGCGAGTACCGACGACGCGCCCGCCGTCGGGATCAGTAAGGGCCGGTGACGGAGTCGCAGATCCGGACTCGACAGAGCGATAACGGACTCAACGGGCGTGACAGACGCGACGAGCGTGACGGGTTCGACGGACCCCCGTCGCCTCCCCGGATTCGGAATTCGGAATTCGGAATAGCCACCCTCTTGTGACCGCCGCCCGCAGGGACGCAGTATGGACGACATCGAGATCGACGCGGTGGCGACGCCGGAGCTGGACGACCCGGTGCTCATCGAGGGGTTGCCCGGCGTCGGCCACGTGGGGAAGCTCGCGGCCGAGTACCTGTTAGAGGAGTTCGACGGCGAGCTGGTCCGCCGCGTGTACGCGACCGAGTTCCCGCCGCAGGTGAACGTGGACGAGGACGGCGTCGCGGAGCTGACCTACGCGGCGTTCCACGCGGTCGAGACGGACGGCGCCGACCTGCTGGTGTTGACCGGCGACCACCAGGCGGGCTCGAACGCGGGACACTACCGGCTCACCTCGACGTTCCTCGACGTCGCCGAGGAGTTCGGCGCGGAGCGGGCGTTCGCGCTCGGCGGCGTGCCCACGGGCGAGCTCGTCGAGGAGTACACGGTCCTCGGCGCGGTCTCGGACGAGGACCTCGTCGACGCGCTCGAAGACGCGGACGTGGAGTTCCGCCCGGACGAGCCGGCCGGCGGGATCGTGGGCGTCTCCGGGCTCGTGCTCGGGCTCGGCGCCCGTCGCGGGTTCGACGCCGCCTGCCTGATGGGCGAGACGAGCGGCTACCTCGTCGACCCGAAGAGCGCGCGCGCGGTGCTCGAAGTGCTGACCGACGTCCTCGAGTTCGAACTCGACTACGAGAGCCTCGAGGAGCGCGCCGAGGAGATGGAGGAGGTCGTCGGTAAGATCCAGGAGATGCAGGACGGCCCGGCGGTGCCCGACGACGATCTGCGGTACATCGGGTGAGGCGACCGCGGGCCGCGCGTCGGTATCGATAAACCGGTTCGAGCCCATCGTTCTCGCATGACCGACGTACGCGTCGCCGGGGTCGGACTCACGCGCTTCGGGAGCCACCCGGACCGCGCGGGGCGTGACCTCTTCGCGACGGCCGCGCTGCGGGCGTTCGAGGACGCCGGCGTCGCCCGCGAGGACGTCGAAGCGCTGAACTACGGGAACTTCATGGGCGCGCTCGCGGAGCACCAGGGCCACCAGGCGCCGCTGATGGCGGAGGCCGCGGGCGTCCGGTGTCCGGCGACCCGCTACGAGTCGGCGTGTGCGTCCGCCGGGGTCGCGGTGCGCGAGGCGGTCCGGACCGTCCGAGCGGGCGACGCGGACGTCGTCCTCGCCGGCGGGATGGAACGGATGACGAACCTCCCGACCGACGAGGTCACCGAGGGGCTCGCCATCGCCGCCGACGACCTCTTCGAGGTCCGGGCGGGCGTCACGTTCCCCGGCGCGTACGCGCTGATGGCGCGGGCGTACTTCGAGGCGTACGGCGGGGGGGCGCGAGGACCTCGCGCACGTCGCCGCGAAGAACCACGCGAACGCGGTTCCGAACGAGTACGCCCAGTACCGCCGGGAGGTGTCCGTCGACGAGGCGCTCGACGCGCCGCCGGTCGCGGAGCCGCTGCACCTCTACGACGCCTGTCCGATCACGGACGGCGCGAGCGCCTGGTGTTGGTCTCCGAGGAGTACGCCACTGCACACGACCTCGACGCCCCGGTCGCGGTGACGGGCGTCGGCCAGAGGACCGACCGACTGGCGCTCGCCGACCGCGCGCACCTCGCGCGCACGCCCGCCGCGGACGACGCCGCGGACGCCGCCTACGCGGCCGCCGGGGTGGAGGCCGCCGACGTCGACGTGGCCGAGGTCCACGACTGTTTCACCATCGCGGAGGTGCTCGCGGTCGAGTCGCTGGGACTCGCCGACCGCGGCGAGGGGATTGCGGCCGCGCGCGACGGGCTCACGACCGCCGACGGCGACCTTCCCGTGAACCTCTCGGGCGGGCTGAAGGCGAAGGGCCACCCGGTCGGCGCGACCGGCGGCTCGCAGATCGCGGAGCTGACGCGGATCCTCCGCGGCGACCACCCGAACAGCGAGCACGTCGCCGACGCCGAGGTGGGCGTCGCGCACAACGCGGGCGGGACCGTCGCGAGCGCCGTCGTCCACGTGCTGGAGGTGGCCGAATGACCGACCGCAACGGGGAAGCGACGGAAAACGTGGATGCGACGGAGGACGACGCGGACGCCGAAGACGACCCCCGCACCGCCGGGTACGACGAGTGGCTCGACGCGATCGAGGCGGGCGACGGGTACGCGCTCGTCTGTCCGTCGGGACACGGGTCGCTGCCGCCGCGACGGGTCTGTCCGGAGTGCGGGTCGACGACGCTCGCCCGCGAACCGCTCTCCGACGCGGGGACCGTCGAGACGTTCACCGTCGTCCACGTGCCCTCTCCGCAGTTCGCGGACGACGCCCCCTACGTCACCGCCGTCGTCGACGCCGGCCCGACCCGGGTCACCGGCGTGGTTCGGAGTGACGACCGCGGGGGACGAAACGGGTGACGCCGGCGGCACAGACGACGACACGGGCAGTGAGGACGCCGCAGACGACGGCGACGCGGACGATCCGGACGTCGGCGAACTCCCGTCCGTCGCCGTCGGCGACGGGGTGACGATCGGGGTCGGCAGGCGGGAGACGGACGGCGAGCGACTCGTGGTCGTGCGCCCGGTGCGCGACTGATCGTCCGCCCAGTGTCGGGACGGTTGCGTCGTCAACGCCGGATGGGCGTCCGCATCCAAGGGGGGTATTTCGTGAAAGCCACAAGGGTTAAGTTCTCGACTGTCCTCTCGTCAGCCGATGACAGACATCACGGAGGCTTCGTCGGACACCCCGGCGGATCGAGTTCTTCCAGGGCACGATAGCTTCTAACGTCGAAATCGGTCCGGTACGGATCTTCGACACGACCCTGCGCGACGGAGAACAGTCACCACGGACTTCGTTTAGCTACGACGAGAAACGCCGCATAGCGGCGACGCTGGACGACATGGACACCCACGTCATCGAGGCGGGGTTCCCGGTGAACTCGGACGCGGAGTTCGAGGCCGTGAGCGATATCGCCGCCGCGACGGACACCACCGTCTGCGGGCTCGCCCGCGTCGTCGAGGGCGACATCGACGCCGCCATCGACTCGGGCGCGAGATGGTCCACGTGTTCGTCTCCACCAGCGACGTCCAGCTGGAGGACTCGATGCACGCGACCCGCGAGGAGGCGAAAGAGCGCGCCGTCGACGCCGTCGAGCAGGTGAAAGACGCCGGCGTCGAGTGCATGTTCTCGCCGATGGACGCCACCCGGACGGACCCGGCGTACCTGATCGACATCGTCGAGGCGGTGAGCGACGCGGGGACCGACTGGATCAACATCCCGGACACCTGCGGCGTCGGGATGCCGACGAGCTTCGGCGAGACCGTGAAGGCGGTCGTCGAGGCGACGGACGCGCGCGTCGACGTCCACACCCACGACGACTTCGGGATGGCCGCCGCGAACGCGATCATGGGCTTCGAGAACGGCGCGGAGCAGGCGCAGGTGTCGGTCAACGGGATCGGCGAGCGCGCCGGAAACGCCGCCTACGAAGAGGTCGTGATGGCCGTCGAGTCGGTGTACGGCGTCGACACGGGCATCGACACCACCCAGATCACGAAGCTGGCCCGGATCGTCGAGGAGGCCTCGGACATCCCGGTGCCCGCGAACAAGCCAATCACCGGCCGGAACGCGTTCGCTCACGAGTCGGGTATCCACGCCGCCGGCGTCATCGAGAACGCCGACACGTTCGAGACCGGCGTGATGACCCCGGAGATGGTCGGCGCCGAGCGCGAGTTCGTGCTGGGCAAACACACCGGCACCCACAGCGTGCGCAAGCACCTGGTCGAGGCCGGCTTCGATCCGACCGACAGCGAGGTCCGACGGATCACGAAGCGCGTCAAGGAGTACGGCGCCGGCAAGCGGCAGGTGACCGCCGGCGACGTCGAGCGCTTCGCCGAGGAGGCCGGCGTCGACCGCGAGGAGGAGGTCCGGATCTGATGGCCGCCTCCCCGACCGGGGAGCCCGCCGAGCGGCTGCCGCTCGGCGTCTCCCGACAGGAATTTATACCTCGACCGCGTTGCTCCGGTCGAGATGCGACGGCATCCCGTGGTTCGGACGGCGTTCGACGTCACCCGAGCCGTCGCGCCGCGTATTGTAGGGGTATAATCCCCTATACTACACCTTCCTCACCCACACGGCGCACCGACCAACGCCAGCGGACGGGCCGGTCCCGGTCCGCGCGGTCGGCGTTCGCACCGACCCAGTCTCACACCCGCGAGATGTACCACCGAACCCCACCACGACAATGAGCGACACAGCAGCACCGCCGCGAGAGGACGACCCCGAGGAACCGGACGCGTCGGCCGACGCAGACGCGACCGACGCAGACGCGGCCGACGCCGAAGCACCGACCGGCGAGTCGACGACCCCGGTCTCGACCGGCGCGGAGTCGGTCGTCGCCGCGCTGGAGGCCGCGGGCGCAGAGACCGCCTTCGGCGTGCAGGGCGGCGCGATCATGCCCGTCTACGACGCGCTGTACGACTCGTCGATCCGCCACGTGACGATGGCCCACGAGCAGGGGGCGGCCCACGCGGCCGACGCCTACGGCGTCGTCACCGGCGAGCCGGGCCTCTGTATGGCGACGTCCGGTCCCGGCGCGACGAACCTCGTCACCGGGATCGCCGACGCGACATGGACTCCGACGCGGTCCTCGCGCTGACCGGGCAGGTCCCGACGGAGTTCGTCGGCAACGACGCGTTCCAAGAGACCGACACGATCGGCGTGACGCGCCCGATCACGAAGCACAACTACTTCGCCGGCGCGGCCGACACCGTCGGCGACACCGTCGGCGAGGCGTTCGAGCTGTCGCGTTCGGGGCGGCCCGGGCCGACGCTCGTCGACCTCCCGAAGGACGTCACGCAGGACGACACCGCGGCGGCGCCCGGGCCGGCGTCGCCGCCGCCCGGGTCCGACCCGGACCCGAACGCCGATCCCGACGCGGTCGAGGAGGCGGCCCGCGCGGTCGAGGAGGCCGAGCGCCCGCTGTGTCTGTTCGGCGGCGGCGTGATCAAAGCCGAGGCGAGCGAGGCCGCACGCACCTTCGCGCGAACGTACGGGATCCCGGTGACGACTACGATGCCGGGCATCGGATCGTTCCCGGAGGACGACGACCTCTGTCTCTCGTGGGCCGGGATGCACGGCACCGGCTACGCCAACATGGCGATCACCCACACCGACTGCCTGATCGCGGTCGGCACCCGGTTCGACGACCGGCTGACCGGCGGGATCGACACGTTCGCGCCCGAGGCCGAAGTCATCCACATCGACATCGACCCGGCGGAGATATCGAAGAACGTCCACGCGGACTACCCGCTGATCGGCGACGCGGGGCGCGTCCTCGACCAGCTGACCGCGGCGGTCCGCGAGGCGCCGGACGCCGAGGCGTGGCGCGAGCAGTGTGCGGAGTGGAAGGAGACGTACCCGCTCACGTACGCGACGCCGGAGGACGAGCCGCTGAAGCCCCAGTTCGTCGTCGAGGCGTTCGACGAGGCGACCGACGACGACACGATCGTGACGACCGGCGTCGGCCAACACCAGATGTGGGCCTCGCAGTTCTGGACGTACACGGAGCCGCGGACGTGGGTCTCCTCGCACGGCCTCGGCACCATGGGCTACGGCGTGCCCGCCGCGGTGGGTGCCCGGGTCGCGGCCGACGCGATGGGCGAGCCCGACCGCGACGTCGTCTGTTTCGACGGCGACGGCTCCTTCCTGATGACGATGCAGGAGCTGTCGGTGGCGGTCCGGGAGAACCTCGACCTCACGATCGCCGTGCTCAACAACGAGTACATCGGCATGGTCCGCCAGTGGCAGGACGCCTTCTACGAGGGGCGTCACATGGCCTCGGAGTACAGCTGGATGCCCGAGTTCGACAAGCTCGCCGAGGCGTTCGGCGCGCTCGGGCTCCGCGTCGACGACTACGACGAGGTCGCGCCCGCAATCGAGGAGGCGCTCGGGTACGACGGCCCCGCGGTGATCGATTTCCACGTCGACCCCGCGGAGAACGTGCTGCCGATGGTGCCGAGCGGCGGCGCGAACGGCAAGTTCGCCACCGCGGAGGACCAGCTATGAGCGGGGACTCGCCCGTCACCGACTCCGCCGCCGACGCCGAGCCGCCGGCCGGCTCCCAGCCCGCGCCCGAGGAGCGGCCGCACCCGGAGGGCCGACGGAACCTGGAGGGGATCCGCATCGACCCCGTCGTCGAGGCGGAACACGAGTCGCGCCGGGCCGTCATCTCCGCGCTCGTCGAGGACGAACCGGGCGTGCTCGCGCGCGTCTCCGGGCTCGTCTCCAGGCGGCAGTTCAACATCGAGAGCCTCACCGTCGGGCCGACGACGGTCGAGGGCCACTCGCGGATCACGATGGTCGTCGAGGAGACCGACCCCGGCATCGACCAGATCGAAAAGCAGATGGCGAAGCTGAAACCCGTTATCTCCGTCGGCGAGGTCTCCGGTGACGCCGTCACCGCGGAGCTCGTCCTGCTGAAAGTCGAGGCGGACGACCCCGCCGCCGTCCACGCGGTCACGGAGATGTACGACGGGCGGACGCTCGACGCGGGTCCGCGGACGATAACGGTCCAGCTCACCGGCGACGAGGAGCGGATCGACGACGCGCTCGACGCGTTCAAGCAGTTCGGCATCATCGAGATCGCACGCACGGGACAGACCGCGCTCGCGCGCGGCGACACCCCGACCGCGCCCGGAGAGAAACCCGGAACGGCCGGCGAACCGACCAGACACGACGACTGACACACCGAGACCACCAATATATGACCGAAGAAACCATGCAGACGTTCGATTCGACCGTATACACCGACGACGACGCCGACGGCGAGGCGATCGCGCACAAGACCGTGGCCGTACTCGGATACGGCTCGCAGGGGCACGCACACGCGCAGAACCTCAACGACAGCGGCGTCGACGTGGTCGTCGGGCTCCGCGAGAACAGCTCCTCGCGTGCCGCCGCCGAGAGCGACGGGCTCCGGGTCGAGACGCCCGCCGAGGCGGTCGCGGAGGCGGACATCGTGAGCGTGCTGGTTCCGGACACCGTCCAGCCCGACGTGTACGAACACGCCATCGAACCGAACATGGAGGCGGGAGACACGCTGCAGTTCGCCCACGGGTTCAACATCCACTACAACCAGATCCAGCCGCCCGAGGACGTCGACGTGACGATGGTCGCGCCGAAGTCGCCGGGTCACCTCGTCCGCCGCAACTACGAGAACGACGAGGGGACGCCCGGCCTGCTGGCGGTGTACCAGGACGCGACCGGCGAGGCTCACGAGGAGGGGCTGGCGTACGCGGCCGCGATCGGCTGTACCCGCGCCGGCGTCGTCGAGACGTCGTTCCGCGAGGAGACCGAGACCGACCTGTTCGGCGAGCAGGCCGTCCTCTGTGGCGGCGTCACCTCGCTGGTGAAACAGGGCTACGAGACGCTCGTCGACGCCGGGTACTCCCCGGAGATGGCGTACTTCGAGTGTCTCAACGAGCTGAAGCTCATCGTCGA
Organism: Halorubrum sp. CBA1125; assembly: GCF_009742825.1. Lineage (GTDB taxonomy): Archaea > Halobacteriota > Halobacteria > Halobacteriales > Haloferacaceae > Halorubrum. The sequence continues at coordinate 2,696 of NZ_WPCE01000004.1, read as the reverse complement.
CCTGATGTACGAGGGCGGACTCGGCGAGATGTGGGACTCCGTCTCCGACACGGCCGAGTACGGCGGGCTCACGAAGGGCGACGTCGTCGTGGACGAGCACGCCCGCGAGAACATGGAGGACGTCTTAGAGAAGGTCCAGGACGGGACCTTCGCCCGCGAGTGGATCGCGGAGAACCAGGCCGGCCGGCCCTCCTACACGCAGCTCCGCACGGCGGAGAAGAACCACGAGATCGAGGCCGTCGGCGAGGAGCTGCGCGGCCTGTTCGCGTGGCAGAACGACGAGGAGACCGAGGGCGAAGAAGAGACAACGGAGGAGGTGTCGATCTGATGGGCGTAGCTGCGGTCGCGTTCGACGCCGACGCGGCGGACGTGACGGGGCCGACCACGGGTGACCACCGATGAGCGACGGAACTCTGTACGACAAGGTGTGGGACCGACACAAGGTGACCGAACTGCCGACGGGCCAGGACCAGCTGTTCGTCGGCCTCCACCTCATCCACGAGGTGACGAGCCCGCAGGCGTTCGGAATGTTGAGAGAGCGCGACCGCGAGGTCGCGTTCCCCGAACGAACGCACGCGACGGTCGATCACATCGTCCCGACCGGGAACCGCGACCGACCGTACGCGGACGACGCCGCCGAGAACATGATGGCCGAGCTGGAGGAGAACGTTCGCGAGTCGGGGATCGAGTTTTCCGACCCCGACTCGGGAAACCAGGGGATCGTCCACGTCATCGGGCCGGAACAGGGGCTCACCCAGCCCGGGATGACGATCGTCTGTGGCGACTCGCACACCTCGACGCACGGCGCGTTCGGCGCGTTGGCCTTCGGGATCGGCACCTCGCAGATCCGCGACGTGCTGGCGACCGGCTGCGTCGCCATGGAGAAACAGAAGGTCCGGAAGATCGAGGTCACCGGCGAGCTCGGCGAGGGCGTCACCGCCAAGGACGTCATCCTCACCATCATCCGGCGGCTCGGCACCGACGGCGGCGTCGGCTACGTGTACGAGTACGCCGGCGAGGCGATCGAGGACCTCGGCATGGAGGGCCGGATGTCCATCTGTAACATGTCCATCGAGGGCGGCGCGCGCGCGGGGTACGTCAACCCGGACGAGACGACCTACGAGTGGCTGCGGGAGACGGACGCCTTCGCGGACGACCCCGAGAAGTTCGCGGAGCTCAAACCCTACTGGGAGTCGATCGCCTCGGACGACGACGCGGCGTACGACGACGTCGTCACGATCGACGGCTCGGCGATCGAGCCCGTCGTCACCTGGGGCACCACGCCGGGCCAGGGGATCGGCATCACCGAGGAGATCCCCCACCCCGACGACCTGCCCGAGGATAAACGCGACACCGCGCGCCGGGCCCAGGAGCACATGCGCGTCGAGCCCGGTGACACGATGGAGGGCTACGACATCGACGTGGCCTTCCTCGGATCGTGTACGAACGCTCGCCTGAAGGACCTGCGAGAGGCCGCGGCGTTCGTGAAGGGTCGCGAGGTCGACGAGGACGTCCGCGCGATGGTCGTCCCCGGGAGCCAGCGCGTCCAGGAGGCCGCGGAGGCCGAGGGCCTCGACGAGGTGTTCCGGGAGGCGGGGTTCGACTGGCGGGACCCCGGCTGTTCGATGTGTCTCGGGATGAACGACGACCAGCTCCAGGGCGACGAGGCGAGCGCCTCCTCTTCGAACCGGAACTTCGTCGGCCGGCAGGGGTCGAAAGACGGGCGGACCGTGCTGATGAGTCCGATCATGGTCGCCGCTGCGGCGGTGACCGGCGCGGTCACCGACGTTCGCGAGATGAAGGAGGTGACCGTCGCATGAGCGGATCCGACGCCGAGATCGACCACGACGGCTTCGCGGACGGCGAGGCGCCGGCGGAACGGGTGACCGAGGTCTCGGGAACCGGAATTCCGGTCCGCGGGAACGACATCGACACCGACCAGATCATCCCGGCGCGGTTCATGAAGGTCGTCACCTTCGACGGGCTCGGGCAGTTCGCCTTCTTCGACCAGCGGTTCGACGACGAGGACGAGGAGAAGGACCACCCGTTCAACGAGGAGCAGTACCGGGGCGCGAACGTCTTAGTCGTCAACGCCAACTTCGGGTGCGGCTCCTCGCGCGAGCACGCCCCCCAGGCGCTGATGCGGTGGGGGATCGACGCGATCGTCGGCGAGTCGTTCGCGGAGATCTTCGCCGGTAACTGTCTCGCGTTGGGGATCCCGACGGTCACCGCCGACGCCGACGCGATCGAGGCGTTACAGGACTTCGTCGAGGAGAACCCCGACGCCGAGATCGACCTCGACGTCGAGGGCGAGACGGTGACCTACGACGGCGAGACGATCGACGCCGACGTCAGCGAGGCCCAGCGAAAGGCGCTGGTCGAGGGCGTCTGGGACACGACGGCGCTGATGGGCGCGAACAGAGACGCCGTGAAGGCGACCGCGCGCTCGCTGCCGTACGTCCCCGACGAGCACATTCCGGCCGACGACGACGCAGCGGGCGCGGCGGGGGACGACTGAATGACCGAGGAGGTAGTCGTCATCGAGGGCGACGGCATCGGTCGAGAGGTGGTTCCCGCCGCCGTCGACGTCCTCCGGGCGTTCGATATCGCCTTCGAGTTCGTCGAAGCCGAGGCGGGAGACGCGGTGCAAGCGGCGACCGGCGACGCGCTGCCGGCGGCGACCTACGAGCGCGTCG
>NZ_WPCE01000281.1 GCF_009742825.1 Halorubrum sp. CBA1125 | reverse complement strand
GCCGGGTCAACGGGCGGGCCGAAGTCGGTCCCCGCCTCAATCCGAAATCCAGCCCAGGCCTCCGCCTGCCCGTCGTCCGTCACCTCCGCGTCGCGCCCGCGGTCGCCGCGGCGGCCGCCGAGCGGTCGGCGGCGACGTCCTCCATCGAGGGGTCCTCGCGGCCGGCGTTCTCCAGGATGCGCTCGGCGGTCTGCTCGCGGCCGCGGAGCGCGCCGAGCACGACCGCCTTGTCGGCCTCGCGGAGGTCCGCGCGGCTCTCGATCCCGGCCTCGTAGAGCCGTCGGGCGCGCTTCCGGCCGACGTCGCGGACGCCGGCGAGGTCGAGCAGTTCCTCGCGGACGCCGTACTCGACGCGCTTGCGGGCCTCCCGGACCGCCTCGGCTGTGTCACCGTCGACGCCGTCCACGTCACGCGCGAGCGTCTCCGCCGCGCGCAGGAGCCACTCCGCGGTGTCGACCTTGCCGCGGATGTCGCCGGGGCCGACGCCGTACCGCTCCGCGATCCGGTCCTCGTCGACCTCGTTGGCCCAGTCCTCCAGCAGGCGCGCGGTCTTCAGCGCCGCGAGCCAGTCCTCGAAGCGGACCTCCTCGTACGCGGAGGGCGCGTCGCCGAGCAGCTCCGGCTCGCGCTCGTAGAACGTCTCCTCGTACGTCTCGCGGTCGCCCGACTTCAGGTACAGCTCGTACATGTCGGGAGTGCGGCTGACGAGGTGGTAGAGGCCGAGCGGGGTCACGGCGGATCCGGCGTGGTCGTCGCTTCCGTCGTCGGGGGTGTCGGCGTCTTCGTCGTCGTTCCGTTCGCCGTCGGCCCGGGCGTACGTCCCGAACTCGGCATCGTCGCCGTCCGTCGCGTCGGTCGACAGGACGAACTCGCCGTCGATCGATCCGGCGTCGGCCGACCTCGCGTCGGCCGCGGCCGACCGGAGGCCGTCGATCACCTCGGCCGCGCTCATCGGGTCGAGGTAGAGCCGCGAGACGGTGTGGCCGATCCCGGTCGCGGCGAGGCTCTCGGTTCCGCCGTCGCGGTCGCGGTCGACGAACCCGTTGACGTCGAGGTACTCGAGGACGGTGTCGGTGACCGCGGCGAGCCGCCCCGCGTCGTCGGTCTGGGCGGCGTAGAGGGTGTTGTCGAGGAACGAGAGGAGCGCGTCGCGAGTGGCGGCGAACCCGGAGGCGACGGTGGCGAGCACGTGGGTCCGGAGCGCGGGCTCGGCGGCGAGCTTCGAGCGGACGGGCTCAGGGTCGGCCCAGACGTACCGCTCGAACAGCTCCTCGCGCGCGTCGGCGTCGCTCGCGAGCAGCACCGCCTCGCCGTAGGGGTCGAGCCCGGGCCGGCCCGCGCGCCCGAACATCTGGTGGACTTCGAGCACGTCGAGCGGCTGCATCCCGCCGAACTCCCCGTCGTAGCGCCGCCAGTCGCGGACGATCACCCGGCGGGCGGGGGTGTTGACGCCGGCGGCGAGCGTGGGCGTGGCGGAGACGCACTTGATCAGCCGGTCGCGGAACGCGTCCTCGACCAGGCTCCGGTGGGCCGCGGCGAGCCCGGCGTGGTGGAACGCCGACCCGCGCTCGACCGCATCCGCGAGGTCCTCGGAGGTGTCGGTGTCGGAGACGCCGCGGATCTCTTCGGCGAGTTCGCGGAGCCGATCGCGCTCCGCGTCGGTGAGCCGCGGGCCGGTAATCTCGGTCAGCTTCCGGGCGGAGGACTCGGCGTTGCGCCGGGAGTTGACGAACACGAGCGAGGAGCCGCCCTGGCCGTCCTCCTCCGTGTCGAGCGCGTCTGCGACGAGCCGGGCGGTCTGGTCCTCGCCGCGGCCGACCGGCACCTCGCGTTTGCTCCCGTCGTCGAAGTGGAGCGCGTCGCCGTAGTGGACCCCCGTCCGGAGGTCGATCGGCCGCCAGTCGGACTCGACGAGCTCGGCGTCGAGCCAGTCGGCGATGACGTCGGCGTTGCCGACGGTCGCCGAGAGCGCGACGGTCTGGAGCCCGGGGTTCACCTTCCGGAGCTTCGCGAGGGTCACCTCGAGGGTGGGGCCGCGGCTGGCGTCGTCGACGAGGTGGACCTCGTCGCTCACGACGCAGGTGAGGTCGTCGATCCACGCGCGCCGTTCCGGATCAGCGAGTCGACCTTCTCCGAGGTGGCGACGATGACGTCGCGGCTCGCGAGCCACTCGCCGTCGGAGTCGTAGTTGCCGGTGGAGACGCCGACGGTGACGCCGTGGTCCTCCCAGCGCTCGAACTCCGTCTTCTTCTCGCTGGCGAGCGCGCGCAGCGGGACGATGTACAGCGCCTTGCCGCCGCGCTCGACGGCCGAGAGCATGGCGAGTTCGGCGATCAGGGTCTTGCCGGAGGCCGTGGGAACCGCCGCGACGAGGCTCTCGCCGTTGACGACGCCGGCCTCGACCGCGGCCGCCTGGGGCGGGTACAGCTCGGCGACGCCCTCCGCTTCGAGCGCCTCCCCGACGCCCGCGGGGAGCCCGGAGAGCGAACTCGGTTGCATTACCGGAGCGTGGGCCCCGACGCGATTTAAACCGTCGGAACCGTGCGGTGGCGGAGCGAGACCCGGAATTGCGCGGCCGACAAAGGCGACGACAGAGCAGAACGCGACGATGCGGTGGCGCGCCTCCGAGCGCCCGCAAGGGCGCGAGAGCGCGCGAGGG
>NZ_WPCE01000257.1 GCF_009742825.1 Halorubrum sp. CBA1125 | reverse complement strand
CCGGCGAGGCGTCCCGAGCGCGGCGACGCCGTCGCGGCCGCCCTCGCGGAACTCGAGGAACGTGCCCGTCCCCACGGACTCCATGTACCGGAGCGTGCGCGCCATCGCGGCGACCTTCTCCTCGTGGCTCGCCGCCCGCAGGAGGCGGTGTTTGAGCCCGTCCGGCGGCGCGACGAGCGCGTCGAGCGAGAGCCCCTCGCCCGCTTCCTTCGCGATGGAATCGCCGATGTGCGTGTGGGCGTTGACGAACGCCGGGAGGATCACGCCGTCGCCGTCGACCTCGCGCTCTTCGATCCGGACGATCTCGCCGTCGGCGACGACCACGCGTCCCTCGACGGGCTCGAAGTCGGGCCCCACGAGGACCGTCCCCTCCAGGTGCATACGTGGGCGTCAGCGGCCCGACCTAAAACGTCACGGGAACGGGACCGACGGGCGTCGCCCTCGAACGGGACCGGAACGGCTCACTTCCGGGCGCCGGGCGGCAACGGGTCGGCGTGGTCGGCGATCGCCTCGGCGACGCGGTGCGGCTCCTCGTGGACCACCCAGTGGGTCGCGGCGTCGAGGGTCAACAGCCGACCGTCGGTGCAGTGCTCGACGCTGTCGCCGGCCATCCGCTTGGCGAGGAAACGGTCCTTCGCGCCCCAGATCACGAGCGTCGGGACGTCGACCGTCGGCGTCGCCGGCGTCGGCCGCTCCCGGACGATCGCGCGGTACCAGTTCACCATCGCCTCGAACGCCCCGTCGCGGCTCCACGCGCGTCGGTACCGCCTGACGTCCTCGTCGTCGAACGTCCCGGGGCGGCTCGTCTCGCGGAGCCCGCGCACCGCGAGCCGCCAGTTGCCGGCGCTGGCGACGGTCTCGGGGAGCCGCGGTATCTGGAACGCGAGCACGTACCAGCTCTTGAGCCGCTGGTCCCACGAGCGGCGGAGCGTCCGCTCGAAGACGGTCGGGTGCGGGAGGTTGACGGCGACGAAGTCGGAGATCCGGTCGGCGTGGTGGATCGCGAGCCACCACCCCACCGCGGCGCCCCAGTCGTGGCCCGCGACGGCGGCGGTCTCGCGGCCGTACGCGTCGATCAGGCCGACGACGTCGCGGGCGAGCTCGCCGATCCGGTAGTCGCGCACGGCCGGCGCTTCGCCGAGAGGTTGTATCCCCGCTGGTCGGGGACGACGACGCGATAGCCCGCGTTCGCCAGCGGCGCGATCGCCTCGTGCCAGCCGTACCAGAACTCGGGGAACCCGTGGAGCAACACCAGCAGGCGCCCGTCCGTCGGACCGGCCTCGACGACGTGGAGCCGGACGCCGTTCGTCTCGACCGCCCGCGACTCGCCCGGTACCGCCTCGGGAATCTCGTCTGGCGGGATCTCGTCGGATGGGATCTCGTCGACGGGCAGGACCTCGGCCGACAGACCCTCGCCCACCGGCGAGCCGTCCGCGCGGGAGCCGTCCGCGCGGGAGCCGTCCGCGCGAGAGCCGTTCGGGTCGTCGCTCATACCGAGCGTGTCGGGCGCCGGCGGCAAATAGCTACGTTCGACGGGTGTCAGAGAATCGTTTCCAGGAGAGCGGTTCACTCCGAGAGGTAGTGAATCAGCCGTTAGAGTCTGCGTGCGAACTATTCTATAACTCTACCTCTGAGATAACTCTCAAAGATTAATGAGCATTGAGTATCAGACGTGAGTTATGGAAAAGCATCCGAAACCACAGCTCGGGACGAATGGAAATGTGATCTGGCACCGAGTGGGCGCATTCTTCATCGACTCGATTCTTATGGGGCTAATCTGGGTTCCCGTTATGCTCGCTGGGGCGGCCCTCGGCGAGATCGGTTTCCTCGTGTTCACGTTAGCGGGGCTGGTCGCAACAGTAGTTTACGGTTTTCTGCTTGAGGGGCTATACGGCTACACGCCGGGGAAATACCTACTCGGACTAGTCGTTATCAAGCCCGACGGTTCCAACTGCACAATCGGCGCGTCAATACTACGGAACCTGTTATGGATCGTTGACGCACTCCCGACTTTCAACCTCATCGCAATGGTGTCAATATTGCTTACTGATGACAATCAGCGGGTCGGCGACCTCGTTGCAGATACAGTCGTCGTTAAGCAACAGTAATCGGAACATATCTGCTTGCCCTATACTGACCGATTCACTGGCGACCCGATACAGTGGGTGAACGGTTCTATCACACCCTACCGTTCGTCGAGGCGACACCGGGGCGATCCGGCACGACACCGGGGAGATCCGGCGGTCGATCGGCCGATCGAAATCCTCAAACCCCTGGCATCCCCCGATCGGGCTAGACTAGTGGTTCTGACGGCCGCCCGCGGGGGTGACGCGGCCGCCGTCCGTCTTCCGGAGGTCGGCTCGTGTGGCCACACGCGGGGGCGGAGACGGCCGGTCCGACGGCGCTCGACCCGGCGACGTCAGAACGCACCGTTGAGACCATGTCCCGGGACACGTCTGCGCCGGAATCAGCCCCATCGAACGCCTCGGCGTCGGACGCGTCTGCGCCCGAGTCAGCCCCGGCGGACGCCGAATCGTCGGGTCCGTCACCCGCGGACGCCGAACCGACGGGCGGTTCGACCGACACGACGGTCTCGAACGTCGTCCTCGTCACGATCGACTCGCTGCGGACGGACGCGATCGCCCCCTACGACGACGACCGCCACTCGCCGGTCCTCAAGGGCCTCGCGGCGAACGGAACCGTGTTCGACCGGGCGTTCGCGACCGGCAACTGGACGCCCTTCTCGTTTCCCTCGATCCTCGCGTCCGAGCCCGTGTTCGCCCGGAACGGCGACATCGGCGTGACGGACGCTCGGACGCTCGCGTCGGTGCTCTCGGAGGCCGGGATAACGACGGCCGGCTTCAACGCCGCGAACGGCTTCCTCACCTCGCACTGGGGATACCCAGAGGGGTTCGACGAGTTCGAGCCGTTCGTCACGAGCGTCGGGTCCAGCCGGTACAGCCGGTACCTCGCGGCTCACCCCACGGTCGAGGCGTGGATCCAGCTCGCGACGTCGCCGATCCGCCGCCTCGGGTCCAAGCTCCGCGGCGAGAGCGACGACCGGCCGTTCCTCGACGCGTCGCGGATGTTCGACGTGGAGGACGCCGCGACCGACTTCGTCGACCGGACCGACGAGCCGTTCTTCCTGTGGGTCCACTACATGGACACACACACGCCGTACGTCCCGGCGCCGCGGTACATCCGGGACGGGTGTCGAACGGACCGTCCGTCGGCGACCCACCCGGATGCTCCACGCGCACACGCGGACGAGCCTCGGGTGGGAGGTCGGCGA
>NZ_WPCE01000191.1 GCF_009742825.1 Halorubrum sp. CBA1125 | reverse complement strand
GACGCGGTCGTCGAGACGCGCGATCGCTCCGCGTCCGCCTCGCCGCGGCTCACCTGCGAGGTCACGCCGCACCACCTCTTTTTGTCACGCCAGGACGCCGACCGGCTGGGGACGTTCGGGCGGATGAATCCCCCGCTGCGCTCGGAGTCGCGGCGCGCCGCCGTCTTCGATCGGCTTCGCGACGGCGACATCGACGTCGTCGCCACCGACCACGCGCCCCACACGGTCGACGAGAAGCGACAGGGGCTCGTCGCGGCGCCGAGCGGCGTCCCGGGGGTCGAGACGCTGTACCCGCTGCTCCTGGAGTCGGTTCGGCAGGGAGAGCTGTCGGTCGAGCGCGTCCGCGACGTCGTGGCCGCGAACCCGGCGTCGATCTTCGAGCTCCCCGCGAAGGGGCGCGTCGCCGAGGGCGCCGACGCCGACCTCGTCCTCGTCGACCTGACGAGTCCGCGGGAGATCGAGGCGGGCGCGCTCCACAGCGCCTGCGGGTGGTCGCCGTTCGAGGGGTTACGGGGCGTGTTCCCGGAGCTGACGGTCGTCCGCGGCGAGGTCGTCTACGAGCGCGACCCCGTCACCGGCGCCGAGTCGTTCGGCGAGCCGACCGGGCGGAACGTCAGGCGATCGTAGAAGGACCAGTCGCGACTGGACACGAGGATCGGTCCCGATTCCGACGGGTTTAGCGGCGGAACGCATATGCCGCTTCTTCCCTTACTGGTGTTACATCGATAACCATGATGATTGATCGCACGGTTTTGTGCAGCACAGTGGGCGCCCCGATCGAACCCGCACCCGTATGACCGATCCGGCTGAAACGGGTCCCGTCGCGGGCGGGACCGAAACGGCGGACGTGATCGGCGACGACGCGAGCACGACCGGGCCGGACGAGGTCTCCGCCCTCGTCGAGCGAATCGTCGACGAGGTCGAAGACGTGATCCTCGGGAAGCGCGAGGCGGTCGAGCACGTGCTCGTCACGGTGCTGGCCCGCGGCCATCTGCTGATCGAGGACGTCCCGGGCGTGGGAAAGACCACCCTCGCGAAGTCGGTCGCCCGCTCGATCGACGGCTCGTTCAAACGGGTCCAGTTCACCCCGGATCTCCTCCCCGCCGACGTCACCGGCGTCAACGTGTACAACCGACGCACCGAAGAGTTCGACTTCCAGCCCGGGCCGGTGTTCGCGAACGTCGTGCTCGGCGACGAAATCAACCGTGCACCGCCGAAGACGCAGTCCGCCCTCCTGGAAGCGATGGAGGAGTCCCAGGTGACCACCGACGGGACGACCCGGGAGCTCCCGGACCCGTTTTGCGTGATCGCGACCCAGAACGACGTCGAACCCGGTCGGACCTACGAGCTGCCCGTCGCCGAGGTCGACCGGTTCACGAAGAAGATCCGTCTCGGGTACCCCGAGGTCGACGAGGAGGCGGCGATCCTCGATCGGCTCGCCGGCGACCACCCGGTGGAGTCGGTCGAACCGGTCGCGACGATCGCCGACGTCCGACGCGCCCGCGCGGTCGTCGGCGATATCGAGGCGTCGACGGCCGTCAGGACGTACGTGGCGCGGCTCTCGGCGCACACCCGGCAGCACGCGGACCTCGGGGTGAGCCCCCGCGGGAGCCTGGCGCTGTTGCGGACGTCACAGGCCCGGGCGGCCGTCGCCGGCCGCGGGTACGTGATCCCCGACGACGTGCAGGCCGAGGCGCCGACGGTGCTCCCGCATCGGATCAGGACCGAGTCAGAGCAGACGGGTGCGGCCGTCGTCGACGACGCGCTCGACCGCGTCGACGTGGAGTGATCGCGATGGCGACGATCTCCGTCAGTCGGCGAGGGGGCCTCGTCGTCGTGGCCTGTGCGCTCGTCGCGGCGAGCGCCGTCGCGGCCGGCGGTCGGGCCGTCGAGGCGGTCGTCCTCCCCGGGGTCGTCGCGCTGGTCGCCGGCTACGTGCAGGTCGCGCGGATCGCCGACCCGAGCGTCCGACGGTCGACGCCGTCTGAGGGAGTCGTCGGCGAGACCGGCGAGGTCACGCTGTCGTTCGAGGACGCCGGTCCGGAGCGAGACGGACCGTCGTTCCTCGCCGACGTGGTCGACCGGGTCGACGAGGGGCTTGAGGGGCCGGCCGAGCCGGTTCGGACCGCCGTCGGGACCGAGCCCGCGACCTACCGGGTCCGGTACCTCTCCCGCGGAATTCGGCAGTTCGGGCCCGTCGAACTGACGGCAACCGACGTGTTCGGGCTCTTCGAGCGCCGGACGGTCATCGACGCCACCGACACCGTGACCGTCTACCCCGAGCGCGACCCGATCCCGGCCAGATTCCGCCGGGAGCTGTACGCGGCGAACGACGTCGACGTGGGACGGCGGCGCGGGGAGTTCGACCGCCTCCGCGAGTACGCGCGCGGCGACGCGCTCCGGGACGTCCACTGGCCGACGACCGCCAAGCGCGATCAGATCATCGTCAAGGAGTTCGCCGCGGAGGCGGCGCGGACCCACGTGACGATCGCCGGCGGGACCGACGTTCGCGAGAACGATCGCGAGGACGACCGTGGACGGGATGAGGCGGACGACCGTGGACGGGATGAGGCGGACAATCGCGACCGGGACGGTCGCAACCGGCGTGAGGCCGCAGACGCGCTCGCGCGAGCGACGGCCAGCCTCGCGATCGCGCTGCTCGACGACGGCGTCTCGGTCGACGTACGGCTGCCCGCCGGGTCGGTCTCGGCCGATCCCGGGGATCGCGGGCGACGGAGCGTGCTCGAACTGGCCGCCCGGACCGGCGCGGGAACCGTCACCGACGAGGCCGACGTAACTGTCGTCGCGGACGCGAGGGAGCGCGCTTCCGGACCGGCGACCGGACCGTCTCGTTCGACGACCTCCGCCGGGAGGCCACCGTGAAACGGGGCCGCGAGAGAGGTAAAAGAGGCGAGAAAGGCGGGGATAGAATCCGCCGCGGAGACGACCGTAATCGGACCGAAGCGTCGCGCGGAGACGTCTCCGACGAGACGGCCCCAGCGGGGGTGACGCCGCGGTGAGGCTGTCGTCGTCTCTCGAACGTGGTCTCCTGCACCCGGCGGTCGTCGGCGTCGTCGTGGTCACCGCGGCGTACCTCGGTACGTTCTTCGGGATAACCGACATCGTCGGCGGCACGACGCGGACGGCGGTCGCGGTTGCGGTCGCCGGTGCGGGCGGACTCGTGTTGGCGCGGGTCGTCGACGACCGGACCGCCCTGCGGCTGGCGGCGCTGCTCCTTGTCGTCGGGCTGGCCGGCTACTACTTCGCGATCCCCGAGAGCCGGCGCGCGCTGTTCTCGGTCCGGAGCGTCGTCCTCGATACCGTCGCGCTGTCGACCGGGCTCTCCGTGCTCCGGCTGACGCTCGCCGAGGTCTGGGTGCTCGCGGTGGCGCCGGTACCGACCTTTCTCGTCGGCTACTTCGCGGGACGCGGGCGACACGTCGCGGCGGCGGGCGTCGCCGAAGGGACGCTGGTGTTCCTCGTGCTCACCGGCGACGCCGGGGCGACGGCCGCGATCGCGGGCGCCGCGGGTATCGCGCTCGCCGTCGGGCTCTCGACGCTCTCGACGCCCGGCCGGCTCCGGGGGCACGCGGACACCCTGGGGGTCGTGGTGGTCGCAATGCTCATCACGAGCGCGACCGTCACCGTGGGGCCCGCCGGCGCGGCACAGCCGTGGGGCGTCGACAACAACCCGAGACTGGAGTCGACGCTGAGCGGCGACGACGAGCTCGATATCGTCGGGTCGACGCGGCTCTCGCCGGAGGTCCGGTACACGATCGAGAGTCCGGTCGAGCGGAACTGGCACACCGGCGCGTACGACACCTACACCGGCGACGGCTGGGTGCGATCGGGCGAGCCTTCCAGCGTCGACGGCCCCCTCGCGGGCCCGCCGGGTGAGACCGAGGACGTGAGCGTCACCGTCACCGCCCGGACGGAGAAGACCCTGCTGCCGGCGCCCTGGAAGGCGGTCGACGTCGAGGGCGTGGGCGCCGGGGCGGTACAGGTCGACGAGCGGGGGACGCTCCGGCTCGCGGCGCCGCTCCGCTCCGGCGACCGGGTGAGAGTCGAGAGCCGAGTCCCCGACGCCGACCCGGACGCGCTCCGGAACGCGAGCACGGACTACGACCCAGAACTCGAAGACCGGTACACGCAGCTGCCCGACAGCACCCCGGACCGGGTCGGCGAGCGGACCGAGGAGATACTCGCGTCGGCGGACGCGGAGACGCCCTACGACCAGGCGGTCGCGATCGAGCGGTACCTCCGGTCGGAGTACGAGTACTCGCTGACCGTCGAGCGGCCGGAGGGCGACATCGCCGACGCGTTCCTCTTCGAGATGGACGCCGGCTACTGCACGTACTTCGCGACGACGATGGTGGCGATGTTGCGCTCGCAGGGGGTTCCGGCGCGGCTCGAGACGGGGTATACCACGGGCGAGGCGGTCGGCGAGGATCGGTACGTCGTGCGCGGCCAGAACGCGCACGCCTGGGTGTCGATATACGTCCCCGACCACGGCTGGGTGTCGTTCGACCCGACGCCGACAGACGCACGCGACGAGGCCCGCGCCACGCGGCTCGCCGAGGCGCGCGCAGACGGCGAGACGGACGTCGACACGACGGCGTCACTGCCCGAAGTGACCGCCGAGTCCGTCGGGGACGACTCGGCGTCGTCGACCGGGAACGCCTCGGCGGCGGAAAACGCGAACTCCTCCGGCAACACGACGGCCGGCATCACCGGGCGACTGCCGGAGACGGAGACGCGGATCACCGCCGAGAACGGGACGTCAGCGTCGACGAACTCCTCGGCGGCCGGACGCTCCACGTCTCCCGGTGGGGGCCTGCCGCTTATTCCCGAGACGGGGGCGTACGTGCTCCTCGTCGTCGCCGCCGCCGTCGTCGCCGGTCGCCACGCGGGCGTTAGGCGTCGGGCGATCCGCAGATTCGGACCGTTGATCCCGCGGCGGACGGGCGACCCGAACGCGGACGCGAAACGTGCGTTCGCGGACCTCGAACACCTGCTCGCCCGTCGGTACCGCGAGCGGCGACCCGGGGAGACGCCGCGGGCGTACCTCTCGGCGCTCCGGCGTCGGGGACTCGACGAGCGCGCCGAGGTGGTGGGCGAGGCCTACGAGCGCGCGGCGTACGCGGGGACGGTGACCCGCGAGGAAGCGGACGAGGCGCGGCGGACCGT
>NZ_WPCE01000194.1 GCF_009742825.1 Halorubrum sp. CBA1125 | reverse complement strand
GATCAGCGCGGAGAGGACGGCCGCGAAAAAAGCGGCTGTCGGCGTCCGTGCCGAGCCGCTCGTCGATCTTCGCGAGGGTGTCCTCGACGCGCCCCTGCACCCACCGGTGGGCCAGCGACAGCTCCCGGTCGAGGTCCTGCAGGCGGGCGTACTCGCTCGCGAGGTCCGCGAGGTCGTTCGCGGAGCCCGAGCCGTCCGGCAGCTCGATGGAGAGGTGCGGACACCGGCCGGACATGTCGAGGCTGTTCTTCGCGGGGTAGGCGCTCTTCGCGCCGAACCCGTACGGGGAGACGCTCACCTCCAACCGGAGGCTGCGAGTGATCCGGAAGTACTTGCGGCGCTGGTCGTCCGTCGTCGACTCGATCAGGCCGGCCTCCTCCAGCTTCCGCAGGTGGTCGATGACCGCCTTCGGGCTCACGTCGAGGTACTCCGAGATCTCCGTGACGTAACAGGGCTTGGTGGCGAGCAGCCGGAGGATGCGTCGCCGATTCTCGTTCCCGAGGAGATCGAGCAGTACCGCGGAGTCCATTAACGTAGAGTTAGCGTCCGACGTGTATAAGGCTGACTTCCTCGGAGACGCGGATCGCGTGCCCGGTCTCGCGCGGATCGCCCGTCGGATCCCGAACGACCCGTGGGATCCCGAACGGACCGCTCGCGCTCTCAGATCCATCCATCTCGCGTCCATCCATCCCGTCCGATCGCGGCCGACGGGGTCCGAACGGAGAGATCCGGGCTCCCGTGGCAGTCGGCCGGTCGGACGCGCCACCGAAGGGTAGTTACCACGCCGGCGGCACGCTGCCGTATGGAGACGGCACTCGTGGTCCTCGACGGGTGGGGGATCGGCGGCGGACGGGACGGGGAGACGACCGTCGACGGGCGGACGCCGGGCCGCGACGCGGTCGCCGCCGCGGACACGCCGACGTTCGACGACGCGGTCGCGCGCGGGGCGGACGGTCGGCTCGTCGTCCACGGACGCCGCGTCGGGCTCCCCGAGGGACAGATGGGCAACTCCGAGGTCGGCCACCTGAACATCGGCGCGGGACGGGTCGTCAAGCAGGCGTACACCCGGATCACGGACGCGCTCGCGGAGGGGTCGCTCGCCGACAACGACGCCGTCGCCGACGCGCTCGATCACGCCGCGTCGACCGGCGGCCGGGCCCACTTCATGGGGCTCGTCTCCGACGGCGGCGTCCACTCCGACGTCGCGCACCTGCTCGCGCTGATCGACGCGGCCGCGGACGCCGGCGTCCCCGCGACGACCCACGCGTTCACCGACGGCCGCGACACCGCCCCGGCGATCGCGACCGCTTCCTCGCCGAGGTGACCGAGCGCGCCGACGAGCGGGGCACGGGCCACGTCGCGACGGTGACGGGCCGCTACTACGCGATGGACCGCGACGAGAACTGGGAGCGGACGAAGTCCGCGTACGACGCCATCGTCGAGCGCGAGGCACCCCACGAGGCCGAGACGGCGGTCGCGGCGGCCCGGGAGGCGCACGCCCGCGGCGAGACCGACGAGTTCATCGAGCCGACGCTGGTCGCGGGCTCGCCCGCGCTCGCCGACGGCGACGCGGTCGTCTTCTTCAACTTCCGGGCCGATCGCGCACGCCAGCTCGTCCGGATGCTGACGGACACGGAGCCGGCGTGGGAGGTCGATCTCGACCAGCCCGAGATCGGGCTGACCACGATGACCGAGTACGACGAGACGTACTCGTTCCCCGTCGCGTTCCCGCCGCGGCAGCCGACGAACACGATCGGTGAGGTCGTCTCGAACGCGGGGCTGACACAGCTCCGGATCGCCGAGTCGGAGAAGTATCCGCACGTGACCTACTTCCTCAACGGCGGCCGCGAGGTCGAGTTCGAGGGGGAGCACCGGACGATCGTCGAGAGCCCCGACGTCCCCACGTACGACCGGCAGCCGGAGATGTCCGCCCCGGAGGTGACGGACGAGGCGGTCGCGACGATCGAGACCGCGGACCCGGACCTGCTCGTGTTGAACTACGCGAACCCCGACATGGTCGGTCACACCGGCGACTTCGACGCCGCCGTCGCGGCGGTCGAGGCCGTCGACGAAGAGCTCGCCCGGCTCCTCGACGCGGTCGCCGACGCCGGCGGCCACGCGGTCGTGACGGCCGACCACGGCAACGCCGACGACATGGGAACGCCCGAGGATCCCCACACCGCCCACACGTTCAACCCCGTCCCGTTCGTCTACCTCGCGCCCGACGGCGACGACGGCGGACGCCGCGTCCGCGATGACGGCTCGCTGTGCGACATCGCCCCGACGCTGCTCGATCTGATGGGCATCGATCGGCCCG
This sequence comes from Halorubrum sp. CBA1125, assembly GCF_009742825.1. Taxonomy (GTDB): domain Archaea; phylum Halobacteriota; class Halobacteria; order Halobacteriales; family Haloferacaceae; genus Halorubrum. The sequence continues at coordinate 2,715 of NZ_WPCE01000194.1, read as the reverse complement.
CGGAGATGACCGGCGAGAACCTCCTCGCGGAGTGACGGTCGGGAGACTACCGGCGCTCGGCGAGGAACGCTTCGACCTGGTCCCGCGAGGGGAGCGCGCTCATCCCGCCCAGGTCCTGCACCGAGAGCGCGGCGGTCGCGTTGGCGAACGCGACCGCGTCGTCGAAGGCGCTGTCGCCGTCTGCCGCGTCGCTCGGGGCCGCGGCGTCACCGGCGTCGACGGCCGAGAGGTGGGCGATCAGCCCCGCGGTGAAGGCGTCGCCCGCGCCGGTGGCATCGACGGCGTCGACCTCGAACCCCGCGTGCCGGACGGTCCGTTCGCCCCACGGCGACGCGGCCGACGTCGCGGCGAGCGCTCCGGCGGTGCCGAGGGTGACGACGACGGCGTCCGGACCGAGCGCCAGCAGGTCGCGGGCCAGCTGCTCGTCCTCGTTCGAAGAGAGGCCGGTCGCGGCGACCTCCTCGTCGCTACAGAGCACCACGTCGCTCGCGGCGACCGTCTCGCGGATCGCCGTCGACACCGCCTCCTCGTCGCCCGCCGCGATGAGGTCGGGACGGTAGTTCACGTCGAACGAGACGGTACATCCCCGCTCGCTGGCCTGCGTGGCCAGCGCCGGCATCGCGGCCCGCCCGCGGGGGTGCGTGAGCGCCACGCCGGCGAGGTGGACCCACGAGCACGCCTCCAGCGCGTCCGCGGGGATCGCAGACGGCTCGAAGCCGAAGGTGACGTCCCCCGAGCCGTAAAAGCGGAAGCGTCGACCGTCGACGCCCGGCGGCGAGACCACCCCGAGCGTCGTGTTCCCCGTGACGCGCTCGACGTGGTCCGTCGAGATGCCCTCGGCGACGAGCGTCTCCCGGAGGAAGTCGCCGAACGGGTCGTCGCCGAGCCGCGTCCAGAACGCCGGCGGCTCGCCGAGGCGAGCGACCCCGACCGCGACGTTCGCGGGCGCGCCGCCCGGCCGGTGGGAGAAACCGTCGACCTCGCGAAGCGTCTCTCCGGGCTCGGGGAGGAAGTCGATGAGGGTCTCACCGGCTACCAAGATATCGGACATGCCGTGGGGATGGACCGCCGGAGAGTATAAATGGCCAGGATCGGACCGAACGCGATCGGTCGAGGGGAGCCGCTCCCGCCGCCGACGGGGCCGGATCAGTCTTCCGCGTTCTCGGCGTCCGAATCTGCCGTGTCTCCCGCCGCCGTGTCCGCCGCGACCTCTTCGGCGACCGCCTCGAACGCGGCGAGGATGACCCGGCGGCACGCCTGACCCTCGGTCGTCCAGTGGTGGGCGTAATCGAGCATGTCGTCGTAGATGTCGGGCTTGCAGCCCGCCGCCTGCGGGTGGCCCCCGCCGTTCACCTTGCCGGCGACCTCGTGGGCGTGCCGGAAACCGTCGGAGCCGCGGATCGACGCGGAGCCGGCCGGCTTGACGATCACCGCGGCGTCGGCGCCGTCCTCGCGGAGGGCCTCCGCGACCTCGTTCTGCGAGCACCGACCGTACGTCACCGCGACGGTCCACGGTCCGACCTCCCGGGTGACCGCGCGGTCGACGGCGGCGTCGATCCGCGCCTCCTTCTCGACGCGGCGGTCCGCCACGAACGCCCGGACGGTCTCGGGGAGGTCTGCCCCGTACGCGCCCACGACCGTGGCGTACTCCTCGCTGCCGGCCCAGTGCGAGTAGTCGGCGAGGTCGTCCGAGCGGGGGTCCTCTTTGATCCAGAGGTCGTGGTCGCGCGTCACGGCCGCCAGCTCCGCCCACCGATCGGCGAAGTCGTGGTCGAGCGATCGGAGCGCCACGTCGGCGGTACACTCCTCGTCGGACTCGCCGACCACGAGGTCGACGCCGAGGCCGCGGACCGCCTCGGCCGTCGACGCGTCCCACTGGTGGTGGTCGAACCAGCGGATCGCGTCGGTCGACTCCGCGAGCGCCGTCAGCGGCGCTTCGACCCACTCGAACTCGTCCGGACAGAGGTCACAGACGAAGAGATCGATCCCGTCGTCGGCGTACGCGTCGACCCGTTCGAGCGCGGTGTCGAGCGAGTACGGCCCCGCAGCGACGAGCCCGACCGGCGACTCGGCGTGGGCGTTCGCGGTCGGATCGTCGTCCGTCCCGTCCGCGACTTCGGTAGCTTCGTCGACATCCCTTTCGGCAGATTCGGCGGCTTCGTCGCCCGTTTCTTTGTCGTCCGCCGCTTTCCCGTCCGCGAGCCGCGCCGCGATCGCCGACTCGAAGGCCTCGACATCGAGGGCGGCGTCGTACGCCTCGCGGACCATCGCCGCGCACGCGAGTCCGTCGGCGTCGCCGTCGGCGATCACGACCGCCTCGCTCCCCTCGATCGCCTCCTTCGCCCGCCGCTCGGCGCGCTCTTCGTCCAGCGAGTCCGGATAGAAGAAGCCCTTCCCCGGCAGTCGCGTGTACCGCGAGCGGGGGATATCGGCTTCGTCGATGAGGTCGTCGTCCATACCGTCGAGCCGGGCGGGAGGGGGAAAACTCCGCCGTTCTCCGGCAAGGTCGGAGAACCGCGCCGACCGCCGGCGACTCAGATCGTCGTCCGCCGCGGGTCCTCGTCGGTGAGCTGTCTGACGGTCAACACCGGGATCGGACACGTCCGGACGACGCGCTCGGCGACCGAGCCGATGAGGAACCGGTTCTCGCCGTGTCGCCCGCGGGTTCCCATCGCGACCACGTCGGCGTCGACGTCCCGGGCGTACGCGGCGATC
>NZ_WPCE01000299.1 GCF_009742825.1 Halorubrum sp. CBA1125 | reverse complement strand
CGTCGCCCGCGAGCACGTCGACGGTGTCCGCCTCCTTCTCCAGCCACTCGCGCGCCGACTCGACGCCCTTCCGGGAGATGACCTCCGGCGGGCCCGCGAAGACGATCAGCGCGCGGTCCGCGCTCGACACCTCGCAGGGGACGGTCAGTCGGGAGTTGACCGCCCGGCGGACGAGCCCCTTGATCTTGGCGGCGTCCGTCGACTCGCCCTCGGGCGCGTCGGACTCGTTGAACTTCGCGAGCAGCCCCTGTTTCGCGGTGTCGAGGTCGGTGGAGGCGTAGCCGATCGAGGAGACGCCGCCGACCTCCAGCGTGCGCATGATGTCGCTGGAGTCCATGGCGTTCTCGCCGACATCGGACTCGTCGACCTCGCCGGCCGCCAGCAGCGTGACGATCCGCGTCGCCAGCTCCTCGTTCATCTCCTCGTAGCCCTGCTCTATCGTCTGCCCGCGGGAGCGCCACGCGTCGTTGTCGAAGGCGATGAAGTTGTCGACCTTGGTGACGAACGACTGGAGCGACCGGGCGGCGTTGAGCGCCGGCCGGCCGCCCTCGTACTTGCCGGGGAGCACGCCGAGCCCGTACACCGGCTCGTCGTACATCTTCTGGATCTCGTCGATCACGACCGGGGCGGCGCCGCTGCCGGTGCCCCCGCCGAGCCCGGCCGCGACGAGGACCGCGTCGACCTCGTGGATCTCGACGTCGTCGAACACGCGGCGGATCTCGTCGATGTCGGTCTTCGCGACCTCCGCGCCGATCTCGGCGTCGCCGCCGACGCCGTGCCCGCGCGCCTTGCGGTGGGTGTCGCCGATCAGGACGCGGCGGTCCTCGGAGATGTGCTCGGGTTTGGCCAGGTCGGTGCGCGCGGTGTTTATCACCAGCGCGTGTCGACAGAGGTCCCGACCCGTCGCCTGTTCGAACCGGATCATCTGGTCGATGAGCTTGCTACCGGCGTTGCCGACACCGATGGTGGCGAGTTTCATCGCCGACACCCCCCGACGCGGCGGGTGTCCGTCTGTCGCGCAGCGCGACCGGATCGGACGGGGAACTTCGTGTGCATGGGATAATCGAGTCCTGGGACTCGACACGTATTAAGTTGTGTCAGACGACCCGAGGGGACGGAGTCCGCACGCCCGAGCGGTCCGCGATTAGCTCGACGAGCGCCGGCAGCGGGAGCGAGAAGCGGAACGCGGCCGCGACGTCGGCGCGCGTGGATATTCCCAAGCGAGTACTCGAATAATAATCTTCTTGTCCGACCGGGGTCGACGGCCACGACATGCCCAAGATAAGCGTCGAGATTCCGGCGGAACTGCTCGCGGACCTCGACGAGCACGTCGGCGACGACGGGAAGTTCGTCAACCGCAGCGACGCCGTCCGCGCGTCGATCCGCAAGACGCTCGACGTGCTCGACGAAATCGACGCCCGCCACGGTCGGCTGGCGTCCGACAGCGGTGCCACGGGGGACGACGACGGCGAGCGCGGCGCCGCCGACCCAACGGAGGGCGGACGCGATGCGTGACGGGCCGTTCGCGACGGACCCGCTGGACCGGCCCGCGGTGGCCGCGGTCGGGCTGATCACGCTGTTCGTCGCCGCGCTCGCGACCGCCCAGCTCACCGCCGCCAAGGTGATAGCGCTCCCGCTGCCGGTCGCGCTTCCGGTCGTCGGCCCCGAGATCACGCTGCCGGGCGCGGCGCTCGCGTACGCGCTGACGTTCCTCGCGTCCGACTGCTACGCGGAGCTGTACGGGCGGCGCGCCGCGCAGGTCGTCGTCAACGTCGCGTTCGTCGCGAACTTCCTCGTGCTCGCGCTGGTATGGTCGACGCTCGCCGCTCCCGGCGTCAACCCCGAGGTCGCCGCCGCGTTCGAGACCGCGCTGGCGCCCGCGACCAACGTCGTCGCCGGCAGCCTGCTCGCGTACGTGGTCAGCCAGAACTGGGACGTCTTCGTCTTCCACGCGATCCGCGAGCGCACCGGTGCCGGCCTGCTGTGGCTGCGCAACGTCGCTTCGACCGCCTCCAGCCAGGCGATCGACACCGCGATCTTCGTCGGCATCGCCTTCTACGTCGCGCCGCTGCTGTTCGGCGTCGGCGACCCCCTCGACCCGTCGATCCTCCTCGCGCTCGCGCTCGGCCAGTACATCCTGAAGCTCGCGATCGCCGTCCTCGACACGCCGTTCGTCTATCTGATCGTGGGCGCCGTCCGGGAGTGACCGCGGACGCGGCCGCCCGTCACGCGACCG
>NZ_WPCE01000247.1 GCF_009742825.1 Halorubrum sp. CBA1125 | reverse complement strand
CGCCTCCCCAGCCTCGTCGCGGCCGTTCGTGAACGGCCGCGACTCCCTCGCGCGCCGGCTCCCGCCCGCTCGATCGCGGGCGGTCGCGGGAGCGCGCCGCCGCGGAGTCGGCTCCGCGGATCGGTCGCGGAGTCGGATCGCAGATCGGCCGTGGAGCCGAAGCTGTGGAGCCGCGGCGTTGTGGACCGTTCGAGGCGAGCGCCTCGCGTTTCAAGAGAGCACCTCGACCTCGTAGCCGTCGGCCTCCAGCGCGTTGACGATGTCGGTGGCGTGCTCGGCGTCGTCGGTCTCCAACTCCAGCTCCAGCTCGGCGGCGTTGACGGCGACGTCCCGGGAGGTGCGGTCGTGGTGGACCGCGTACACGTTCGCGCCGGTCCGGGCGACGATGCTGGCGACGCGCTCCAGCTCCCCGGGGCGGTCCTTCAGGTCGACGGTGATCTTGAGGTACCGACCCATCTGGACGAGTCCGCGCCGGATCACGGTGCCGAGCCGGTTGAGATCGATGTTCCCGCCGCAGAGCGCGGCGACGATCGTCTCGTCGTCCGCGTAGTCGAACGCGTCGGAGAGCACCGCCGCCAGCGCGACCGCGCCCGCTCCCTCGACGAGCGTCTTCGCCCGCTCCAGGAGCAGCGTGAGCGCCAGCGCGATCTCGCGGTCGTCGACGGCGACGACCTCGTCGACGTACTCGGACATCACGGCGAGGGGTCGTTCGCCGACGGACCGGGTCGCGATCCCGTCGGCGATCGTGTCGACGCTGTCGATCTCCACGCGCTCGCCGGCCTCCAGGGACTTCGCCGCGGAGGCCGCTCCCTCGGCCTGGACTCCGACCACCCGGACGTCGGGGAGCTGTTCTTTGACCGCGACCGCGATCCCCGAGATCAGCCCGCCGCCGCCGATCGGGACGACGACGGTGTCGAGGTCGGGGCAGTCGTCGACGATCTCCAGGCCGATCGTCCCCTGCCCGGCCATCACGGCCGGGTCGTCGAACGCGTGGACGTAGGTGAGCCCCTCCTCGCGCTCCAGCCGGTGGGCGTACGCCTGTGCCTCGTCGTAGTCCACGCCCTCCAGCCGGACGCTCGCGCCGTACCCGCGGGTGGCTTTCACCTTCGAGACGGGCGCGAACTTCGGCATCACGACGGTGGCGTCGACGCCCGCGCGGTCGGCCGCGAGCGCGACCCCCTGCGCGTGGTTGCCCGCGCTCGCGGTGACCACGCCGGCCTCGCGCTCGGCCGCCGAGAGGGTGGCGATCCGGTTCATCGCGCCCCGGATCTTGAACGCGCCGGTGCGCTGGAAGTTCTCCAGTTTCAGGTGGATGTCGGCGCCGCTCATCTCGGAGAAGGTCCGCGACCGCTCTAAGGGCGTGTGTCGGGCGACGCCGTCGATCCGTTCGCGGGCGTCCCGAACGTCTGCGAGGCTGATCATACCGTCCGTCGCCGCGCCGACCGCTAATCGGTTCCGGTCCGGATCGTCCGATCGGGATCGGCGGCGTCGACGGTGCAGTACCCGTGGCGTCGACGGTGCAGTACCCGTGGCGTCGACGAGGGAGTGATCGATACACACCAGCGGCTCGCCGTCGGTGAAGGGGGAATGCACGCGTGTGACGTGCAGGCGATGAAAACACCCGCGAGTACAAAAAGGTGAGGCTACCGAACTGAAAGTGAAATCGCACGACTGCGACGCCGTCATCCGCTCGTCAGACGGGATCTGCGCCGGTCAGCTGCACCCGAACGTCGGTCGCGTCGAGATAGGCGTCCACCCGCCGGTCGAACGGAGCGGTCTCGTCCGACCCGGGCTCCGCGCTCCCTCCTGGGTCGGGCCACGTCGCGTCGGCGTCGAGCCGGTCGGGGTCGCCGACGTACACCGCCGCCTCCGCCGGGTGCCCGGCGGGCGCGTCGAGCGGGACGGTCACCCGGTAGTACAGCCCGTCGTCGACGCCCTCGTACGCGTCGAGGGCGGCGATCTCGTCGGTGCGGAGCAGCCGCCCGCCCGTCTCGCCGCCCGGCGCGAGTGTCGGGTACCGCCCTTCGACGAGACGGAGCCCGGTCAGCGTCGCGGGACCGACGAAGACGAACGAGTCGCAGACCTCGGCGACGCGCTCGGGTTCGGTGAGCGTCCCGTACACGAAGACGTCCATACGCCGCGTGAGTCGCTCTCGGATTTCAACGTTCTGGCGGCTGACGGCCGGGAGTAGATCACAGACCTCTGCTCGCGCTCCCGGAGTGGGGGCCATGTTCGTGGCTCCGGAGTCGAGGCCCTCGACGAGGACTACGGCGGGCGGCTCTCCGTCGGCGACTCCGATCGCGGCGGCGCACGGGTCGAGTCGACGTTCCCGCGGTGACCTCGCGGCGATCCGGCGGGAGTGAATCGGCTCCGCCGCGTCGCCGCCGTCGACACGCCGCTTTTTAAGTTTCAGACGCTCGAACCCGCCCGCATGGACCTGTCAGCCGCCGTCTCCGCGACGGTTTCGACCCTCCGACGCCGCCCCGCCGACCTGATCCCGTTTTACCTCCTCGGGACGGCCGTCCCCGTCGTCGCCCGCCTCGGCATGCTCGTCGGCCTCGTCGGGGCGTACCTCCACCTCGAACTCACCGGCCGCCTCGCGGCCGTCCGCGAGGCGCTCTCCGGGCTCGACCTGACGCCGCCGGACCCGCAGGACCCGGAAGCCATGCAGGCGTGGGCCGAGAGCGTGGCGCCGGCGCTCGAGCCCCTGGCGACGCCGACCGTGGTACTTCTGGTCGTCGCCGGCACGCTCGCGGCGGTCGTGCTCGCCGTCCTGACGTACGCGGTCGTCTCGGCGGGCCAGCTGTCTACGGTCGCCGCCCGGCTCCGCGACCGGCGGGGGCTCACGGCGGGCATCGCCGGCGCGCGGCGCCACTGGCTCACCTTCCTCGGCCTCTACGTCGCGGAGCTCCTGTTGTGGGTCGGTGTGACGCTGCTCGGCGCCGTCACGGTCGCCGTCGGGTTCGCGGTCGACCCGTTCGTCGGCGCGGCCGCCGCGCTCGTCGCGCTGCTCGTCGGGTTCCTCGCGCTGCTTCTGGTCCGCGTGCTGTTCGCGTTCGCACCGGTCGCGGTCGTCGTCGACGACGCCGGCGTGGTCGAATCGCTCGACGGTGCCGCCGAGTTCGTCCGCGCGAACCCCGCCGACGCCGCCGCGTACCTCGTCGTCGCCGTCGGCGTGCTGATCGGCGTCGGCTCGGTCACGTCCGCGGTCGCGTTCCTCGGCGGCGGCGCCCTGATCGCGCTCGCGACCACGGTCTCGTCGCGCCCGCGCTCGACCTCCTCAAGACCGTCCTCTACGGGGACTACCGCGGTGCCGTCGACCCGGTCGCCTCCCCCGAGGTCGGCCTCCGCGCTCAGCTGTCGGCTGGGATCCGTCGCGGCTGGCGCGAGCTGGTCGCGTTCGTCGCCCGGACGCCGGGTCACCACGCGCTCGTCGCCGCCGTCGGCGTCGGGTTCGGGGTGCTCGGTTGGGTCGC
>NZ_WPCE01000357.1 GCF_009742825.1 Halorubrum sp. CBA1125 | reverse complement strand
CGTCGAGGTCGCGCTCGACGACGCGCATCTCGCCCGTCGTCAGCCGTCCCCGTCTTGTCGAGACGACGGTGTCGGCGTCGCGGACCCGCTCAAAGACGGTGTCGTCGAAGACCACGATGTTCCGCTCTAAGGCGTCGCGGATCCCGGCGGCGACCGCGAGCGGTGTCGCGAGCCCGAGCGCGCACGGACACGAGACGATGAGCACCGTGAGCCCGACGAGCATCGCCGTCGTGACGCCGTTGCCGAGCGCCAGGTTCGCCCCGGCGGCGAGGACGGCGATCGCGAGCACCGCCGGGACGAAGATCGTCGCGAGCCGGTCGGCGAGCTTCTGGACGCCGTGGTTCCCGCTCTGGAGGTCCCAGACGAGCTCCGCGACGCGGTCGAGGCTGGAGGTCGCGTCCGGGCCGACCGCGACCGTCAGCGACCCGTCGGCGACGACCGAGCCGCCGACGACGGCGTCGCCCGGCCCCTTGCGGACCGGCATCGACTCGCCGGTGACGACCGACTCGTCGACCGCGGCGTCGCCGTCGACGACATCGCCGTCGACGGGGATCCGCTCGCCCGCGCGGACCAGGACTCGGTCGCCGGGGTCGAGGGCGTCGAGGGCGACCTCCTCGGTGGGTCCCGCTTCATCGACGCCGGCGGCTCCCTCGTCCCCGTCGGCGCCTCCGGCGTTCTCGTCCACCAGTCGCCGCGCCGAGTCGACCTGCACCGCCGTGAGGTCCGAGAGCAGCTCCGTCGCGCGCGACTTGATCGCGTCCTCGTAGTGGTTCCCGACGGTGACGATCACGATGATCGCGACGGTGACGTCGTAGTACACCGACGGCGACTCGACGAAGACGACGGCGAGCGTGCTGTACACGTACGCGCTGACGGCGGCGATCGCGACGAGGAGATCCATGTTCGGCGAGCGCGTCTTCGCGCTGACGTACGCGCCCCGGAGTATCGGCCGGCCGGTGACGAACAGGACGATGGTGGTCAGGACCGCGATCACGATAAAGAAGTACGTCCCCGAGGTCGAGGCCATCGCCGAATTGAGGTACTCCAGCGTGCGCTCGTCGTAGAAGGGGAACGCGAAGTACGTCGGGTAGATGATGACGATGTACTGGAGCATGACCGCCATGCCGACGAGCACGCCGACCGCCAGCCGGACCGTCGCCATGTTGTCCGCCCGGCGGCGCTCGAAGGCGTCGTCGCGCGGGTACGCGCTGTAGCCGAGCCCGCTCACCGTCTCGGAGAGTTCGTCCGTGGTGACCGCCTCCGGGTCGTGGTCGATCCGCACCGTGTCGGTGACGTAGCTCGCGCTCGCGGCGCTCACCCCCTCGGTGTCGGTCGCGACCGCCTCGATGAACGCCTCGCAGGTCGCACAGTGCATCCCGTCGAC
>NZ_WPCE01000312.1 GCF_009742825.1 Halorubrum sp. CBA1125 | reverse complement strand
CCGCACCGCACAGCCCCGCCTCAAACCTCCCCAGCCTCGCGGTTCCGCGCTCTTCGGAGGCGCTCATCCGCAGTTCCCTCGCGCTCCGTCTCGCGCCTTGCGGGCGCTCGCGGGAGCGCGCCACCGCAGCCGCGGATCGATCGGTCCTTGGACTGTATTGAACAGATTGAGAGAGCAACGAACAGGCGTGAAAATCGTTGTATGAAATCCTCACCCCGATTGGTTCCCCACCGCGACCACGCTAATCGACGATCGCTGCGAGACGATCGCCCGGCTAACGCGACTGGAACCCGATGGGCACAACCCGGTGCGGCGTCGATCGTCCCTGAGCCGGCGTCGACGGTCACCGACCCGACGTCGACAGCGCCGGGATCGGTGTTCGTCGCGTCAGTCTCCGGTGCGGGTACGTCTCCGGGAGACTTCGGCGATCCCGGCGTTCGCGGCACACTCTGGGCAGGCGTTTAGGTCGCCGTACTCGTCCGTGAACACGCGTGCGAAACGGTCCGAGACGTGCGACCCGCAGTGGTCACAGCGTGGCATGCGGTACCGGTTTTCACCGGCGACAGATCGTAGGATCTCGACGAACAAATACCCTTTTTCACCCCCGCTGCGTGCCGGTATCCGCGGATATACTCGCTCTCTACTTTCTCCCCTCACTCTCTTCTGACTCCCCTCTCCTTCTGTTTCCTCTCCTCACTCTCTTTTCATTCTCCGCTTCCTTCGTCGATCGCTCGGGCGATGAGCCCCGCTTGCGCCCGCGACGAATCCGGCGTCCACGTTCACCGTGGTGAGAACCGAGCACGACTGGAGCGCGCCCTGCAGGGCGGCGACGCCCTCGCCGCCGACACCGTACCCCGTCGACACCGGGAGCGCGATCACGGGCGCGTCGACGAGCCCCGCGGTGACCGTCGGGAGCGCGCCCTCGCGTCCGGCCGCGACGATCACGACGTCGGCCTCCCGAATCCGTTCGCGCTGGTCGAGCAGCCGGTCGAGGTTCGCGACGCCGACGTCGTCGACGCGGTCGACCGTCGCACCAACCTCTCGGGCCACGATTGCCGCCTCGCCGGCCACCGGTGCGTCGGCGGTGCCGGCAGCGACGACGGCGACGGTGGCGTCGAGCGACGGCGGTTCGAAGTCCGATCTGTGCACGACGACCGTCCGCGTCCGCTCGTCGTGCTTCACGGTCGCGTCGGGATCGGCGTCCTCGACCGCCGTTCGGATCGCCGCCGCGTCGTCGTCGTCCGCGCGCGTCGCGAGTACCCGTCCCGTGGTGTCCAGTGCGGTCATCGCGAGCGACGCGACGTCTGCCGGGGTCTTCCCCTCGGCGAGGATCGCCTCCGGGATCCCCCGGCGGTGCTCCCGCGAAGCGTCGAACCGCCCGGCTTTCGTCGTCGCGTACCCCGCCAGTTTCGATTCCGCCTCGGCGACGGAGATATCGCCGGCCGCGAGTGCTTCCAGCGTGTCGCGCATACGCTGCCTCCGGTCTGCACGGATGCGTACCTATCGGTCTTCAACGGAGGTGTCATTTTGATCAACAGAGGGGCTCTCGAACTTCACCGGACGTATCGGACTCCCCCAAACGTATGCGGTTCCGTAACCGGAGCCAGCGGTATCGATCCCCCTGTCGCCACTTGCACTCACAAAGCTTATATACGATCGCTATACCGACCATCCACAAACAGCCGTCACGACGTCCCTCGCGGTCGAATTCAGGAACTCTTATTAAGGGTCGACGGATACTCCCGGTTGCATGGCAGACCTTATTGTCAAAGCGGCCGTCAAGGAAGCCCTGGACGACAAGAACGTCGCTTCGGACTTCTACGACGCGCTGGACGAGGAAGTGGACGAGCTGCTCGAAGACGCTGCGCGCCGCGCCGAGGCCAACGACCGCAAGACGGTCCAGCCTCGCGACCTCTAAGGCGGACGCGCTCCGTTCTGTTATTTCGTGTTTATCGTCCCGTGAGCCGACCGGCCGTCGATTTCACCGGAGCCGACCGGCCGTCGATTCACCGGAGCCGACCGGCCGTCGATTC
>NZ_WPCE01000339.1 GCF_009742825.1 Halorubrum sp. CBA1125 | reverse complement strand
GACGGTCGCCGACGCGGTCGACGCTCACCTCGCCGGCTCCGCCCCGCTCGGCGCCGGTCTCGACGCCGGCTCTGACTCCGGAGACGCGTCCGGCGGGGACGACCTCCTCGGCGGCGCGCTCGGGTCGCCGGACGGGCTGCGCTGACGGCGCTCCGGTCTCCGTCCGCTGCTTGGGCGTCGAACCGTTCCGCCGTGAGCGCCGGGCCCGCGCACCGCGAGCGCCCAGCCCTCCCTCCGTCCCTCAGACGCGGGAGCGTAACCGGTCGACGAGTCCGTCGTCTGCGAACTCGATTCCGACCGCGGTGTCGAACGCGGTCGCGAACGCGTCGGCGGCCGCTCGCGCGTACGGCGCCGACCCGGCAGCCGCCGTCGGCGCGGCCGCGATCGCCGGGTCCGTCGGCGGCAGGACGGCGTCGTGTTCGGCGCCCGGTCCGTCGGTCGAGCGCTCGGAGCCGCCCTGCCCGCCGGTGGTTCCGCGCTCCACGGCGATCGTGGCGTCGACGGTCCCGCCGACGTCCGCGATCCGCCCCCGGAGCCGCTGGACCGCGTCTCGCCCGTGCGTCGTCGCGGGCGTCACCGCCGCCACGCGGTCGGTCGCGGTGAACCGCTGCCACCGACTCGTTGGAGCCGACCGGGGCGGCGTCGACGATCACCGCGTGGTAGGCGGCGGCCGCCTCGTCGATCCGCCGCTCCAGCTTCCGCGCCGCCTCCGCCGTCTTCGCCCGCGCCACGCGCTCGAACGGTGCGCGCGCCGGAATCGCGTCGACGCGCCCGTGGAGCGCCGCTCCCTCGCCGCAGTCGCAGTCGACCGCGTGGGCTCCGGCCGACAGCGACGCGCCCGTCTCGTCCGTGACGAGCGTCGTGAGGTCCGTCCCGATCCGGCCGGTCACGTACTCGGAGAGTCCCTGCGTGGTGAACGCGGCGTCGACGACCGCCACGTCGCGGCCGTCGCGCGCCCCGACCGCGGCCAACTCGACGGCGGTTCGCGTCGTTCCCGCGCCACCGGTCGCCCCGACGAGCGCGAGCGTCGTCGCATGCATGGTCCGCCTCTCGCGGGTCGAGGCTTAAAGGGCGCGAACCGCGCTCGTCGCGGCCGGCGTGCCCGCGTCCCCCGTCCCGCCGAGTGCCGAACACCGAGTGGGCGTGGGAGTGGCGAGTACCGACGGTCACGCGGATTTAAGTGTCCGCTCGGGAACCACCTCCCATGAACGAGACGCTCTCGCGGATCGCCGACAGCGGTGTCGTCGCCGTGTTGCGTGGGATCGAGGCCGACCAGCTCATCGGGATCACCGAAGCGCTCCACGAGGGGGGTGTCACCGCCGTCGAGGTCACCGCGGACACGCCCGACGTGGCGGATCTCATCGGCGATCTCGCCGGCTCCTTCGACGAGGAGGTCGTCGTCGGCACCGGCACCGTGCTCGACAGCGAGACCGCCCGGACGACCCTCATGGCCGGCGCGGAGTTCGTCGTCTCCCCGAGCCTCCACGAGGACGTCATCGAGACGTGCAACCGCTACGGGGCCGTGGTCGCCCCCGGTGTGATGACCCCGACCGAGGCGGTCCGGGGCTACGAGGCCGGCGCCGACTTCGTGAAGGTGTTCCCCGCGAAGACCGTCGGCCCGGACCACCTCGCCGCGATGAAGGGCCCGCTCGGCCAGATCCCGATGATGCCCACCGGCGGCGTCTCCCCCGACAACGC
>NZ_WPCE01000173.1 GCF_009742825.1 Halorubrum sp. CBA1125 | reverse complement strand
GACCGCGAGCGCGACGACGACGCTGTTCGCGAGCCAGTCGCGGGTCGCCTCGATGCCGAACGCGAACGCGATCATGAACACGACGGCCGCGGCGATCGCGCCGCCCTGGAACCCGCCGCCGGGCGATCCGCTCCCGTGGAAGGTGACGAACAGCCCGTAGGTGAACGCGAACGGGGCGACCAGTTTCACCGTCGGCATGATGACCTGGCTCTCCGTGTACGGGGTTCCCTGCCGTCGGTCGGCGTCGAGCCGGTCGAAGCGACGGTCCGAGGGGCCGGCGTCGGCACCGACGGACGACCCGGCGTCGCCGTCGATCCGATCGGCGTCTTCGTCGCCGGCCGTCTCCGCGTCTTCGCGGTCGGCGTCGGGAGCGCTCATGCGAACACCTCCCGGTGTAACACGATCAGCGCCCCCACCCCGGCGGCGAAGACGACGACCGCCTCGCCGAAGGTGTCGAACCCGCGGAACGCGGCCAGCACGCCCATCACCGTGTTCTCGACGTGCGTCTGCGCGTACGTCTCGGTGAGATACCACTGGGTCACCGCCGGGTTCGACCACACGGGCGCGTCGGGCGACCCGACCGCCGGAATGTCGCCCATCGTGAGCAGCAGGCCGACGAGCAGGAACCCGGCCGCGCCCGCGGCGGGGAGGTTCACGGACTCGAAGGGAGCCTCGTGGTCCATCCGAGTCGTCTTCGCGAGCGTCAAAAGCAGCAGGACGGTGGTCACCCCGGCGGAGATGGCGGCCTCCGTCAGCGCCACGTCGGGGGCGCGGTAGAACGTGTACAGCGCCGCCATCCCGAGGCTGTACGCGCCGAAGACGATGACGGCCGCGAGCACGTCCCGCGCCAGCGCCGTGGCCAGGGCTGTGAGCACGACGAAGACGAACAGGCTCGCCTCGACGAGCGTGACCTGCGCGGCCACCGGCGCCGCGAGCGTCGCTCCGGTCATCGACGCTCGTCCCCCTCGGTCCACGGCACGATCCCCTCCTCGAAGGCGGCCCGGGCGATCCCGTGGGCCGCCGTCGGGTTCGTCACGAAGATGAAAAACAGCAGGAGCACCGTCTTGAACCCCCCCGCCGGTCCAGCCGACCGCGGCCGCGACGGCGGCCAGCGCGAACCCGGCGCCGAGCGTGTCCGCCTGCGAGGCGGTGTGCGCCCGCGAGTACACGTCGGGGAGCCGGAGTACGCCCGTCATCGAGACGAACGTGAAGAACAGCCCGAGCAGCGTGAAGGCGACGACGAGCCCCACGCGGACCGACTCGACCGCGTCGATCACAGCACCCCACCCCGCTCGACCGTGAACTTCGAGATGGCGATCGCCATCAGGAAGTTCAACAGGGCGTACACCAGGGCGATATCCAGGAACGTCGGCTCCCCGAGCGCCGCGCTCAGGATCGCGAGGATGACGACGGTGTTCGTCCCGAGGACGTTCACCGCGAGCACCCGGTCCTGCATGGTGGGCCCCTTCACCGCCCGGTAGAGCATCCCGATCGCGAGGACCGTGAAGGCGGCCGCGGCGACGAGCAGGAAGTCGGTCACGGTGTACCCCGCGACGATCGCCGCGTCGAGGACGCTCACTCGCCGCTCACCTCTGCGGCGGCGTCGATGTCGCTGGAACCGTCGGCGTCGATGTCGCTGGAACCGTCGGCGTCGATGTCACTGGAACCGTCGGCGTCGGCGGTCGGACCGTCAGCCGCATCCCCCCCGTCGGCCGCGGCGATCGGGAGCTCCTCGGTGGCGTCCGGCCCCTGCAGGATCGCGACGTCGTCGCGCTCGCGGGGCGTCGGGAGCCGGGCCGACGCGCGTCCGTAGAAGACGAACCGCGTCCACCGCTCCAGCGAGCCGTCGAAGAGCCCGTCGCGGGCCCACGGGACGAGCGAGTGGACGTAGAGGTTGCTGTCGCGGGCGCGGACGGTCAGCGTCCCCGGCGTCAGCGTGATCGAGTTCGCGAGCGTCGCCAGCGGGACGCCACTCCCGACGATCACGCGGACCCGGTTCAGCGTCGGGTCGATCGACAGCCGCGGGTCGAGGATCACGCGGGCGACCACGAGGTTCGCCTTGACGATCTCCACGAGCAGCACGGGGACGTACACCAGCCAGCGGAGCAGCCGCATCGGGGTCCGCGGCAGCGCGGGGTCCGCGTCGAAGCTCACCCGCGAGAGGGTGATCGAGACGATCGCCGCCGTCGCGACGCCGGTCACCCAGTCGAACCAGTAGAGGGGGTCACCGAGCACGAGGTAGAAGGCGAGCGAGATCCCGAACATCGCGGCGAACCGCACGCCCGTCGCCTCGCTCCGGAGCCGCTCGCGTCGCGTCGGACGCGCCACGGGCGCCGTCTCGACGACGAGCGGCGTGTCCGAGAGCGCGTGTTCCAGCGGCTGGAGCAGCGTCGTGTTGCCCACGGGCGTGTACTCCGGGTCGAGAAGCACCGTGTCGGCGCCGTGCTCCTCGGCGTACGTCGCGATCGCCCGGGCGTAGTCGCCGGGACCGAACAGGTACTCGTCGCCGCCGATAAGGGCCGTGACGACGGCGACGTCCTCGTCGTCCGCGTCCGCGTCGGCGAGGTCGGACTCGGCCCACGCGGCGACCCGTTCGAGGACGCGCTCCGCCTCGGCCTCGCGGTCGTCGGCACCCGGGTCGCCGTCTCGCCACGAGGCGATCTCGAGAGGTGGATCGACGAGAACTCGCCGGCGACCGCGGCCTCGACGACGTGTGCGATCGTCGACCGGAGGGTCGGCGTGGGCTCGACCGGAACGATGACCGGCCTGGGTCCGTCCCCGCCGGCGCGGTCGTCGCCGCCGCGAGTGCTGACGCCGTGATCGCGGACGCCGCGGTCGTCGTCGCCGCGACCGTCGACGCCGCGGCCGCCGCCGTCCCGGTCGGCGTCAGTGCCGTCGCTGACGCCGGAACCGCCGCCGTTCCCGGACGCGTCGCTGACGTCCGGTTCGGTGTCAGCCACCCGCCACACCTCCGGGAGGGGCGAGGAGTGCGGTCTCTGTGCACATGCGTGTCTCTACTCGGATCCTTTCTCTACCGATTCAAAACAGTTTGTATCCGGATCGATCGCCGGGGGCGGCGCGTTCGCGCCGTCTGCTCGGCGCCGCTCCCCGGTCCCGGACCGGCGCGACGTGCTCACTCGTCGCGCCCGAGCGCCGCGGCCAGTCGGTCCGCGATCCGCCCCGCGACGGCGTGTTTCGAGCCGGCGACCGGCTCCGGCTCCGTTCCTTGCTCCCCGACGATCAGGACGCGCGTCTCGTCGTCGCCCATCACGCTCGCATCGTTGGCGACGACGAACGCGAGCCCGACCCGGTCGCGGATGCGCTCAGCCTCCGCGATCATCGCCGCGTCATCGCCGGACGTCTCGGCTTTGAACCCCACGATCGGGAGGTCGGGATACGCCTCGCGGACCGAGTCGATCAGCTTCGGCGTCGGTTCGAGGTCGACTGACAGCGGCGATCCGGACCGGATCTTCTCGTCGACGGCGTCGGCGGTGAAGTCGGCGATGGCCGCGGCGGAGACCAGCGCGTCGGCAGTCGCCGCGGTCCGCCGGCACGCCCGCATCATCTCTTCGGCCGTCTCGACCGCCACGACGTCGGCGTACGGCACCTCGGACCCGTCCTGAACCAGCGTCACGCGCGCGCCGCGGACGTACAGCGCCCGGGCGACGGCCCGCCCCGTCTTCCCGGACGCGCGGTTCGTCAGGATCCGGATCGGGTCGATCCGCTCTTTCGTCGCGCCGGCGGTGACGACCACGTGCGTTCCCGAGAGCGTCTGCGGCGTCGTCGCGCGGGCGACTTCGGTGACGATGTCGTCCTCGGCGGCGATCTTCGCTTTCCCCTCTTCGATCCGGGGGTCCGCGAACGCGACCCCCCACGCCTCGAGCGTGTCGAGCGCGTCGAGCACGCCCGGGTGGTCGTACATCGGTTCGTGCATCGCGGGGGCCATCACGACGGGCACGCCGGCGCCGAGGGCGGTCGTCGCACACGTCGTCACGGGGGTGTCGTCGATCGCGGCGGCGACCTTGCCCGCCGTGTTCGCGGTCGCGGGCGCCAGGAGGAGCACGTCGGCCCAGCCGTCGGTGCCGCAGAGTTCGACGTGTTCGACGTCGCCCGTGATCTCCGTGACGACGGGCTCGTCGGTCGCGAAGTCGACCGCCCACGGGTGGACGATGTTCGTCGCCGCCGGCGACATGACGGCGCGCACGCTCGCGCCGTTGCGGCGCAGCTCGTGGGCGAGCTCGACGACCTTCACGGCCGCGATGCTCCCCGAGACGCCGAGCGCGACGTTGACTCCCTGTAGCATTACCGGAGCGGTTGCGGCCCCGGCCGCTTATAGTGTCGCGTTCCGGTGGGTGTGGCGTTCCGGTAGGACATCGCGTCAACGCCCAATTTCCCGTGCGTTCGCTCTCGTCCGCTTACGACGCGTTCTCGGCGTTCTGTGAGCCGTCCCCGCCGTTCTGCGGTTCGGGGAACTCGTCCGCCGAGAGCAGCGCGGCCACCCCGTCCGCGTCGAGCACGCCGAGGACCGCCGCGGGGTCGCCGGAGACGAGCACGGCGCCCGCGCGCTGGTTGGTCTCGCTGACCGAGAGCCCGTCCGTCTCGCCGGCGTACGACTCGACGGACGAGACCGCCTCGCCGAGGAGTTCGAGCTGCGTCTCCTGTATCTCGACTTGCGCCTCCTCCTGAGTGAGGTTCCCCTCCTGCAGCCGCTGCTGGACGTCCGCCTGCGCCGCCTGGAGGTCCTCTTGAATGTCGACGGCGACGGTGGCGGACGCCTCGCCGGCCGTCGAGCCGCCGCTCTCGTCGCTCCCCGCCGTCTGCTCGGGGCCGTCCTCGGAGCCGTCGCCGTCCCCAGAGCCGTCTCCGGATTCGAGCGAACTACAGCCCGCGAGCGCGAGCGTCGAGCCGGTCGCCGCGGCCGCCAGCAGTCGCCGGCGTGGTGTGTCGACCATGATCGGGTTCTGGGTCCACCGTACTTGTGGGTTCCGTCGAGCGGATCAGATCCCGAACGTCGCGCGCAGCATGTCCCGAGTGCCGGGCCCGAGCCCGACCGCGAGCACCGTGATGAGCAGCAGCAGCGTGTAGCGCGGCGACTCCTCGTACAGCTCGCCGTTGAACACCCAGACGACGAACGTCGCCGCCGCGAGCTTCACGAGCAGGAACGGCCAGGCGTCGCCGGTGACCGCGAGGACGGGGTCGGGGAGGAGCCGTCCCGTCCAGTCGACGATGAGCGCGTTGACGACGTGCTTCGGGACGAGGTTCGGCGTCCCCGTCAGCGCCGGCATCCAGTTGAGCCCGATGACGTTGGCGACGCCGTCGATCGCGTGCCCCCAGATGATGACGATGCCGGCGGGGCCGGTCCCCCGTCTGACCTCCGGCACGTACCGGGTCGCGAGCGCCCAGGTGATCCCGGTCGCCGCGGTCGCGATCCCGAGCGTCAACACCAGGATGATCGGGTAGAAGTCGACGTAGTCGGTCGTCGCGGCGAGGTACGAGAGGTAACCGAAGGCGACGACGAGCGCGGCGGCGCCCATCGCGAACAGCGGGCGCGCGTAGTCGTCGACGATCCCGCGGCCGGCGAGCACGTACGCCGCGAGGACGCACGCGAGCGTGAAGCCGAACGCGGTGAAGTAGATGAACGGGCTGATGAGCAGCGCGCTCGCCGGGAAGGGGATCAGCGGCTCGACGCCCGCGTCCATCGCCGCGACGCCGGCGTCTTCGACGGTGCGGAGCGCGCCGCCGAGCAGCATGAATGGGAACAGCGCGTAGAAGAAGCGCAGCTCGTCGCCGATATCGAGCCGCCGGAGCAGGAACACGACCCCCACCAGCATCCCGAGCAGGACGACCACGTAGCTCACGGTCGAAACCGTGGTGTACCCCGGGGAGGCGACCGCGGCACCGGCCTCGGCGGCCGCCGTGCAGGCGTCCGGGCTGTTCAAAAGCTCCGTGCCGCCGGCGTCGCGAGCCGCGCACGCGGCGCCCTGACCGTCGGCCACGACGGGGCCCCAGAAGTACCGCCAGATGAATCGGTCGTACACCGCCCGGGGGAAGACGACGGACCCGACCGCGAGCAGCGCCG
>NZ_WPCE01000027.1 GCF_009742825.1 Halorubrum sp. CBA1125 | reverse complement strand
CGCGTCGGCGTCGCCCTCGGTCGCGCTGGCGGCAGCCCCGACCTCGTCGCCGTCGCGGGCGGCCTCGTCCGTCGCGTCTCCATCGTCCTCCCCGCCGGCGAAGTCGGTGAAGTCCTCCAGGGTCATGCCGGAAGGACCGTTCCGGGACCCGAAAGCGTTTCCCCCTGTCGGGGCCCGCAGGCGCGGTCGTTCCCGATCTCGTCGTGACGGGCTCGCTGCGCACTCCTTTTCACGCTCGGCCGCCTACGTCGGACATGATACTCGTTCGCGGCCGCGGCGGCGGGACGGAGCTGACCGGGTCGGTGTTCGAGCGGGGCGAAGAGCCGCCGACCTACGACGGGGCCCCCGACGAGGACGCCCCCTACGTCTGGGTGTGCGACTCCTTCTACCAGGTCGAGAGCGGCGGCTCAGCCCTTCGCGTCGACGGCGAGGAGATCCGCGTCGCCTTCGAGGAGCCGATGCCGCGCGGGTTCGACACGCGCGAGCAGGCGGTCGAGGCGGCCCGGGAGCACGTCCGGACCCAGTTCGCCCGGATCGGGGTCGACCCCGAGACGGTCGAGGTCGAGGTGACGAAAGCCGACCCGGCCTGAGGTGGCACGCGGCGATGCGAGTGGTTCGGGTGGCTCAGGCGCCGCGCCGACGCGGCCGCTCACGCCTCGTCGTCGGCGTCGCAGACGCCGAGCGGGAGGTCGTCGGTCGCGGCCGCGTCGGCGTCGAACCCCTCGTAGGCGTCGTCGATGAGGCGAGCGAGCTGCGCCTCCGGGGTCACGCCGCGGGCGGCCGCGAGCGCCGCGAGCCGCTCGTACTGCTCGGACGGGACGGAGAGCGAACGCGCTTCCATACCCGACGCTCCGTGCCGAATCCATAAAAGCAATTGGTCGAACTCCGCCGCCAACGACCCGACACGATCCGTCGTCTGTTCGTTTCCAGACTCGTTCGCTGATCGTCCGTCCTCGTATCACGAAGAGAGATGTTGATATCCAGTCTGCACTGACCGTCGCGACCCGCAGTGCGAGCCCGGGCGGACGCTTAAAAGCCCGCGCCGCCAACGACGACCCGAATGCCCGGACGATCCCCCGAGGACGGGCGCACGGTCGATCCCGCCAGTGAATACGACACCGCCGGCGACGTCGATTCGTCCGGCGATGTCGATTCGTCTAGCGACATCAATGCATCCGACGATATCGATCCGTCCGACGACGTCGACCCCGACGTGAAGCGACGGCTGCGGGAGGCGTACCTCAACGACGCGTCCGCGGAGCTCGTCGTGACCGCGGTCCGGTCCGTCGAGGACGAGGTCGTCGTCGAGTTCCGGCCGCCCCACGGTGGAGCGACGCACGTCGAGCGGTTCGACGCGCCGCGGGACGGCTCGCTCTCCGAGTCGACGGCCTTCGTCGACTTCCTCGACGCCGCGGGCGTCTCGCCGCTCGACGTCGACGGGCTGGTCGGGACCCGCGTCCCGGCGACGTACGACCCCGAATCGGGGTGGCGGCTCGCCGAGTCGTACGCGCCGGCCGCCGCCAGCGACGCCGACGGCACCGCCGACCGCTCCCCCGTCCGAACCGCGTGGCGGCGGGCGAGCGACTGGGTGTGGGCGTATCGCTACTGGCTGGCCGCGGCCGCGCTCGTCGGCGGCGAACTGCTGTTCGTCGCCGTGATCATCGTGCTGTACGGGTGAGACGCGCTCGGGAGTGGGTCCGATCGACCGGCGTCGGGTCGAGGTGAACCGTCACGCGGCGTCCGGGGGCGACCGCGCGCTCGTCACTTCCCCCAGAACGGGTCCCGCTTGCGCTTGGTGTCGAGGTACGCCGAGAGCGCCTCGCGCTCGTCGGCGGTGATCTCCTCTTTCAGCTCCTGTTCTAAGATCTTCGCGTGCTTCTCGGGCAGCTCCGTCCAGAGCGTGTCGCCCTCCTCGATGTCGCGGCCGACGGTCGGGCCGTCGATGGCGATGCTCACGCGCTCGCCGGCGCGGGCCTCGTCGACGTCGTCGCCCTGCTTCTGGATGCCGGAGAGGCTGCCGACGCGCTCGAACTCGTTCCCGTCGAAGTACCCGACGTTGCGGTTGTTCTGGACGGTCCCGGAGATGACCTCGACGCCGACGACCGCGGGGTCGTTCTGCCGGAAGGTGTGGTCAGGGAGAATCCGGAACCGGGCGGGCCGGACGACCTTGTCGAGGACCGTCTCCTGCTGGGCGCGCTGGCGCTCCTCGACGTACGTCTCGTAGTCGTCGACCAGCTGGTAGATGACGTCGTTCTCGAACAGCTTCACGTCCGCGTTCTCTAGCTCCGGTTCCGCGTTCTGGAGGAGATCGACGTTGAACCCCAAGATCGCCTTGTGTTCGTCCTGGTTCGCCGTCTCGGCCACGGCGATGTCGCGGGGGGCGACGTCGCCGACCTCCGCGCGCAGGATGGGCACCTCCGCCTCTCGGAGGGCGTTCGCCATCGCCTCCAACGAGCCGAGCGTGTCCGCCTTGACGACGACCCCGTCCTCGGCGGTGTCGACCTCGATCTCGGCGAGTTCGGCTTTCACCTCCTCGATAACCTCCTCGACCGGGCGGTCGCGGACGACCCGGACCGGCGCGCCCGCCATCGCCTGATCCAGGTCGGGCGCGGCGATCTTCACCCCGGCCGCGGCGCCGACCTCCGTGACCTTCTCGAACTGTTTCTCCGTGCGGATCTCTTCGAGGGGGCGCGGCCGGAGCAGCGCCCGGATCTCGGTGACGATCGGCTCGTTCTGCCCGCCCACGACGATCGTGTCGCCGTTGCGGATCACCCCGTCGTACACGACCGTGTCGATAGTGGCGCCGAAGCCCCGCTCGTCTTTCACCTCCAGGACCGTCCCCTCGCCGGGCCCCTGCACGTCGATCGCCATCTCCTCTTTCATGAACCGCTGAGAGAGGCCCATCAGGACGGTGAGGAGGTCCGGGACGCCCTCGCCGGTGAGCGCCGACAGCGGGACGACCCCGATGTTCTTCTGGAAGTCCTGCACGCGCCAGTACAGGTCGGCGGAGAAGCCGGCGTCGGAGAGCTGGCCGATGATCTCGTAGAGGTTCTCGTTGAGCATCGACTCGGCGCGCTCGGACTGCGCCTCCAGACTCCGCTGGATCGGTTCGCCCTCCTGGGGGTTCCAGCCGGGCGTCGTGTCGGCCTTGTTGGCGGCGACCACGAAGGGCGTGCCCGTCCGGCGGAGGATGTCGATCGCCTCCTCGGTCTGCGGTTGGAAGCCGTCGTTGACGTCGACGACGAGCACCGCGATGTCGGCGAGCGCGCCGCCGCGGGCCCGCAGCGTCGAGAAGGAGTGGTGACCGGGCGTGTCGATGAACAGCAGTCCGGGGAGGTCGAAGTCGTCGGGGTCGACGAGCTCGCCGGCCATGCGCGAGATCGTCTCGAGGGGGATGTCGGTCGCCCCGATGTGCTGGGTGATGGCGCCGGCCTCGGACTCGCTGACGGCGGAGCCGCGTATCGTATCGAGCAGGCTCGTCTTGCCGTGGTCGACGTGGCCCAGCACGGCGACGATCGGCGTCCGAAGGGTGTCCGCGTTTGTGTGTTCGCTCATGGATGATCGCCCCGAGAAAGTCGGTTACCGTCCGTTCGGCCCGGCCGTCAGTTAAGCCTTTCAAAACGCTGTCGCGGATCTGCGGCCCGCAGGTGGGGACAGACGGCAGGGTGCCGCAGGGCGTTCACGACGCGTCAAACCAGCTCGTCGAGCCGGTTGACGCGGCGGTCGCCGAGCACGCACCGCCCGCGGTCCGCGTGGCCCACGCGCTCGACGTGGACCGCGTCGAGCCCGGCGTTCCACGCCGCGCCGACGTCGCTCGCGCCGTCACCGGCGTAGTACCCGCGGTCCGCGCGGGGATCGACGCCGATCTCGGCCATCGCCAGCTCGATCGGGTCCGGGTCTGGCTTCCATCCCGTCTCGTCGGTACAGCACACGACGGCGTCGAAGCGGTCGCGGAGGTCGAGCCGGTCGAGCACGGGGTCGGCCAGAAACCGCTGGCAGTGCGTGACGAGCCCCGTCGGCCCGCCCGCCTCGTCGACGCGGGCGAGCAGCCGCGCGGCGTCGTCGTGGAGGAACGTCGCCTCGGCGCGGGCGATCGGGTCCTCCTCGCGTGGAACGCCGGCCAGAACGCGTCGGGGTCGACGCCGATCTCGCGAAGCGTCTCGCCGCGGGCCCCGCCGATACCGTGCCAGAGGACGTACGCCTCCCGGTCGGAGAACCGACGCCCGAGCCTGTCGCCGACGCGGTCGAAGACGCCGCGGGTGTACGACCACTCCGCGTCGACGAGCGTCCCGTCGAGATCGAACAGGTGGAAGTCGTAGTCGGCGAGCCCCATCGGACCTCCGGCTACGGGACCGGTCGACAAGTGCGTTGCGGGCGGTCGCTCCCGACCGCGCACCCCTCACTCCTCGCGGACGTGGATCGACGAGCCGAGGTACTTGTGGAGCGCCTCGTCGACGGAGTCGGCGTTGAAGCGGGCGAGGTCGGCGGCGATCGCCGACCGCAGCGCGTCGACGTACGCCTCGTCGGCGCGGAGTTCGCTGAACGAGGCGGCGACCACTTCGACGCCGAGCCGCTCCGACGCGAGCCGCCGGAACGACGCCTCGTCGCCCACCTCGCCGCGCCAGAGCCGGTCGCGGAAGAACAGCCAGCCCGCTTCGCCCGGGTCGGCCGCCGGGAGTTCCATCGTCGTCTCGAACCGCTCGGGGTCGACCGCGGCGCCGTCCGGGTCCAGCCGGAACGCGACGCCGAACACGTAGGCGGCGTCCATCGGCGTCCGCCACGGCCGGCCGAAGAATAAAGGTACATACCCGTCGGACGTGTGTACCAAGACACATGTGGACTCGCCTCCGCGGCCTCGCCGAACGCGCGTATCGGCGCCACCTCCGCCGCGAGATCGACACGGTCCCCGACCACGTCGCCGTCATCCAGGACGGTAACCGACGGTACGCCCGCGAGCGCGGCGCCGACGCCCCCGAGGGCCACCGCGCCGGCGCGAACACCACCGAGCGCGTGCTCGACTGGTGTGCCGACCTCGGCGTCGCGGAGCTGACGCTGTACGCCTTCTCGACGGAGAACTTCTCCCGGCCGGACGAGGAACTGGAGCCGCTCTTCGACCTGCTCGAAGAGAAGCTGCACGAGTTCGCCGACGCCGATCGGGTCCACGACCAGGGGGTCCGGGTGCGGGCGATCGGCGACGTCGACCGACTCCCCGAGCGCGTTCGCGACGCGGTCGCGTACGCGGAGCGACGCACCGCAGAGAACGAGCGCTTCACCCTGAACGTCGCGCTCGCGTACGGCGGCCGAACCGAACTGCTCGACGCGGCGCGGGGGATCGCCCACGACGTGGCCGACGGGGATCTCGACCCCGCGGACGTCGACGTCGCGGCCGTCGAGGACCGGCTCTACGACCGCCCCGTCCGCGACGTCGACCTCATCGTGCGGACGGGCGGCGACGAGCGCACCTCGAACTTCCTCCCGTGGCACGCCAACGGTAACGAGGCGGCCGTCTACTTCTGTGCGCCCTACTGGCCGGAGTTCTCCGAGGTGGACTTCCTGCGCGCCATCCGGACGTACCAGGCCCGCGAGGAGTCGTGGCAGCGCGCACGCGCCGAGCGCGCCGTCGCGCTGATCCGGGCGCTCGCGGCCGTGGAACTGAGCGAGGCCCGCGACGTCGCCGGTCGGCTCCGCGAGCGGATACCACAGCTCGACCCGGAGGCCGGCGAGACGGAGCCGTGGCGGCTCGACGGTCTCGACGCGGAGGGGTCGCTGGCCGACGCGGAGGCGCCGCTGGTCGACGCGGAGGCGCCACTGGTCGACTCGGAGCCGATCGACGCCGACGCGGAGACCGCCGACTGACACGTCGGTCTCGGTTTCGACTCCGTTTCGCCGCTCCGAACGTGCTTCAGTCGACCGAGTCCGCTTCTGCCGACGCGGATCGGCCACCGGCGACGCCCGTGACACACGGATCGCCGCCTCACGCCGCGGACCGTCCTGAACCGTCCCAAACCGTCCCGAACCGTCCCGAACTATCTCGAGCCGCGGCCCGCCTCACGCCGGGTTCTTCCGGGTCAGGTCGCTCCCGCAGATCGGACACCGCTCTCTGTTCTCCTCGAAGGTCCGGTTGCAGCCGACACACTGGAAGCGCCACTCGCGCTGTTCGGTGATCCCGTCGCGGGCGATCGGCTCTACGTCGATGTCGAGCCGCTCCGCGACGTTCTGCATGGCGTAGTCGTCGGTGACGAGCGTGGCGCTCAGCTCCAGCGCGGTCGCGATCAGTCGGATGTCGGTGTCCGACAGCTCCGCGGCGTCGCCGGACCCCTTCGCCGCCCGGCGGACGTTGTCGATCACTTCCGGCGCCGGGACGTGGATCGTCATCCCCGACCCCTCCATCGCGTCGAAGCGGAGCGCTCCCTCCCCGGTCAGTTCCTCGTGGACCTCCGGCACGGAGACGACGTCGTCGTCCGTGGTGTACTCGTGGATGAACGCGGACGTGTCGAGGACTTGCATCAGCGAGCGACGACGATGTAGTCTTTGACCGCCTGTACGTTCGCGACCGGAACCTGGATCCGTCCGGCGTCGTCGACGTCGAACGCCGTGCGTCCGCGGTCGAGCTGTTCGTGCGGGCTGACCAACAGGTGGTTGAGTTCCCCCGATTTGAGGTCCATCGTGATGTTGTAGAGGTCGCCCAGTTCGGTGCCGTCGGCCGTCATCACCGCTTTCCCGGAGAGGTTCTCCGCGAGGATGTCTACCATGTCTGCACCGTCCCCGCCAACGGTCTTAAACGCCACGGGGCGTCTGACGGAGGGGAGACGCGGGCGACGGTCGGTTCCGCGGTCGGTCCCTTCTTTACCCCGCGGCGCCGATCCGCGAGGCATGCCAAACGAAGCCGCGACAGACCAGACGGCCGACGCCCCCGAGGCGTACGACGCCCTCCTCGACCGCGTCCGCCGGTGGAACACGGTGGACAGCGCCGCCGGCGTGCTCGGCTGGGACCAGCAGGTGATGATGCCCGAGGGCGGGACCCCCGCCCGGTCGAAGCAGCTCTCGACGCTGTCGTCGCTCCGCCACGACCTGCTGACCGCCGACGAGACCGGCGCACTGCTCGACGCGCTCGACGACGCCGATCTCTCCGACGAGCAGGCGGCCGTCGTCCGCGAGATCCGACGCGAGTACGAGCGCGCGGACGCCGTGCCCCGCGAGCTCGTCGAGGAGATATCCGAGACCAGCTCCGAGGCGTTACAGGCGTGGGAGGAGGCGAAAGCCGAGGGAGACTTCGAGGCGTTCGCGCCGTACCTGGAGAAGCACGTCGAGCTGAAACGGGAGTACGCGGAGCACGTCGACCCCGACCGGGACCCCTACGCGGTGCTCTTCGAGGAGTACGAGCCGTGTCTCTCCATGGAGCGTACGGAGGCGATACTCGACGAGCTTCGCGAGGCGCTCGTGCCGATGATCGACGCGATCCGCGCGTCGGACGTCGACCTCGCGAAGGACACCTTCGAGGGGACGTTCCCCGAGGCGGACCAGGAGGCGCTCGTTCGCGACGCGCTCGAACTCGTCGGCTACGACTTCGACCGCGGTCGGCTCGACGTCTCCTCGCACCCGTTCACCGCCGGCAACCAGTTCGACTGCCGGGTGACGACCCGGTTCGACGAGTCGGACCCGCTCTCCGCGGTCGGCTCGACGATCCACGAGTTCGGCCACGCGCAGTACGCGCTCGGGCTCCCGCAGGAGCACTTCGCGACCCCGCTCGGCGACGACCGCGACCTCTCGGTCCACGAGTCGCAGTCGCGGCTCTGGGAGAACCACGTCGGGCGGAGCCGGGCGTTCTGGGAGCTGTTCCTGCCGACGTTCACAGAGCGGTTCCCGGAGACCGAGGACGCGACCGTCGAGGACGCCTACGAGGCGGTCAACCAGGTGTACGAGGACAACCTCATCCGCGTCGAGGCCGACGAACTCACCTACCACCTCCACATCCTCGTCCGCTTCGAGATCGAGCGCGACCTGATCCGGGGCGATCTCGCGGTCGAGGACGTCCCCGCCGTCTGGAACGACAAGTACGAGGAGTACCTCGGTATCCGCCCCGACACCGACAGCGAGGGCTGTCTGCAGGACATCCACTGGGCCCACGGCAACTTCGGCTACTTCCCCACCTACTCGCTCGGCTCCGTGATGGCCGCACAGCTCTTTTCCGCCGCCGAGGACGACGTCGCCGACCTGGAGGCGAAGATCGCCGACGGCGAGTTCGCGGACCTCCGCGAGTGGCTCGCCGAGAACGTCCACCGGCACGGCTCTCGGTACGAGACGAACGAGCTGGTGAAGCGCGCGACCGGCGAGGACTTCGCCGCGGACGCCTTCCTCGACTACGTCGAGGCGAAGTACGGCGAGCTGTACGACCTCTAATCCTCGGTCGAGGTTCGTTCGGACCGCGTGAGTGTCCCGTCGGATTCTCACCGGTCGCGGTCGATACCCGAATCTCGACCCGCACCCAACCCGACCTCGACCCGCACCCGATCAGAGCGCGAACTCGAAGCACGCGCCGCCCTCGTCGCTCTCGGTCACCGAGACGTCCCACCCGTGCGCCTCCGCGATCCGGGCCACGATCGAGAGCCCGTATCCGGTTCCGCCCGCGCTCGTCGAGTAGCCGTACTCGAACACCTCTCGGCGGAGATCTTCGGGGATTCCCGGCCCGTCGTCCGAGACGTACAGCGTGTCCCCGTCGGGCGTTCGACCGACGCGGACCGTCACGTCGCTTCCGGCGTGATCGACCGCGTTTCGAAAGAGGTTCTCGAGGAGCTCCCGGAAGCGGCTCTCGTCGGCCTCGACCGTTCCCACCCCTGGATCGACCCATAGCGTGGCCCGGCCCGTGTCCACGTTTCGCCACGAGTCGCGGACGGCCTCCTCGACCGCGACGGTCTCGGTCTCCCCGATCGATCGTCCCTCCTTGGAGAGCGCCAACACGTCGTCGACGAGGGCGTCGATCCGGGAGAGCGAATCGGAGACGCTCTCCAGCTCGGGGATGTCGTGTTTCTCCCGGGCGATGTCGGCGTACCCGAGCGCGACCGACAGGGGGTTGCGGATGTCGTGAGCGAGGATGTCCGCGAACTCGTCGAGGCGGTCCTTCTGGTCGCGGAGCTGTTCTTCCCGGCGCTTCCGCTCGGTGATGTCGCGCACGATCCCCGTGAAGTACTGCTCGCCGTCGTACTCGTGTTCCCGGAGGCTGATGAGCGTCGGCACCTCGTGTCCGTCCTTGTGTTGGGCGGGGAGTTCGATCCCGTCCCAGTCGATGTTCCGATCGCCCGTCCGGACGTACGACGCGAGCGCCGACGCGTGGACGGGCTGGAGTCGTTCCGGGATGATCTTCATCTTCGAGCTCCCGATCAGCTCGTCGGGCGGGTATCCCAGGATGTCCTCGATCGCCGGGTTGGCGTAGACGATCTCGCTTTCGGCGTCGATCGTCAGCATTCCCTCCGAGGCGTTCTCGACGAGGGTCCGGTAAAAGTCGTCGGAAGCGGTGGGAGGGAGCGGCGATCCCATCGTGTTACGAACGGAGTGGCTCCCGATAGTTAACCGTTGAGATCGGCCGTCTCGAGGGGAACCGGAGGCGCCCGACGCAGCCGGTGACGTGCGACCGACTCATCCGGTGACGATCTCGAACCGGACGCCGTCGAGTTCGACTCCGTCGGTGATATCGATCTCCCAGCCGTGAGCCGACACGATCTGGCGGACGCTCGCCATCCCCATTCCCTTCCCGCGGGATTTCGTCGAGAATCCGGGCGTGAACACGTCTTCGCGGTGGTCCGGGTCGATCCCGGAGCCGTCGTCCTCGTAGAACACGCCTCGTTCGAAGCCGCCGACCCGGACCTCCACGTCGTCGGGCCCGTGTTCGACCGAGTTCCTGACGAGGTTCTCGAACAGCCGCTGGAGCGCGTCGGCGTCCGCGTCGACGCGGGTGTCGCGTTCCACCGTGTACGAGGCGACCTCGGGAGGGTCGGTCGCGGTCCAGACGCGGTCCACCAGGGGGCCGAGTTCGACCGGCTCGATGTCCGAGACGATATCGCCCGTGCTGAGGGCGTCCCCCAGGTCGCTCCGCAGGTCGTCGACGCGTTCGATCGCCTCCACCGCCCGCTCGACGTGTTCCAGGTCGCCGGATTCGAGGGCCAACTCCAGTCGCCCGCGAACCGTGGATATCGGGCTCTGAAGGTCGTGTGAAACGAAGCTCGCGAACTCGTCGAGGCGCTCGTTCCGCCGTTCCAGCTCGCGCGTGCGGCGCTCGAGTTCCCGGGTTCGCCGGTACCGTTCCGTCACGTCCTTCGCGGAGGCGACTATCCGCGTTACCGTCCCCTCGTCGTCGAAGACCGGCCGGAACGTGCCCTCGACGATCAGCGATTCTTCGTCGCCGTCGACCGGGTGCGTGGCGTCGTACTCGACGTACTCGCCGTCGGCCGCCTCGGAGATCCACCGTTCGACCGCCTCCCGCGAGTCGTCGGTCCACCACGGCGTCTCCGGGAAGGGCCGGCCGACGATGTCGTCGCGGTCGGCGTCGACGTACTCGATCGCCGTGTCGTTCACGTCGAGCGTGGTCCCGTCGGTGTCGAGGAGCCCGACGAGGAGGTTCGGATCGTTGAATATCGCCTCGAAGTCCCGTTCCGTCCGGCGGAGGTTCTCCTCGCGTCGTTTCAGCTCCGAGATGTCTCTCCCCTCCGGGACGAGAAGCGTCACCTCGCCGTCCTGGTTCGTGACCGGGCGGACGGAGAAGTCGACGACCGCCTCGCCGTCTTCCCCCTGGATCGTGATCTCCTCCCGGTAGAGCTCTCCGTCGTTCGCCGTGTCGACCGCCTCGCGGGCCGCCCGCCGCGCATCTGGTTCCGACTGGAACCACGGTCCCTCCCACAGCGGGAGGCCGACCACCGCCTCGCGGTCGACGCCGGCGAACGAGAGAGACGCGTCGTTCGCTTCGAGTATCGTTCCGTCGGGGGCGGTCAGCCCGGTGAACTGGTACGTGTTGTGGAAGATCGCCTCGAACCGGCGTTCGCGGCGCTTCGATTCCGTGATATCGGTGATGAACCCCTCGATCCTCTCGACGTTGTCCGCGACGCCCGGAACCGTGCGGCCGCGTTCCCACACCCACTTCGTTCCGTCGTCAGCGGGCCGGATCCGGTACGTACACTCGAACGGTTCGTCTCGTTCGATCGACGCTTGCACCTGATTCCAGACCTCCTCCCGGTCGTCCGGATGGACGACGTCCTCGCCCCACACGAGATCGCCCTCCTCGAACCGCTCCGGGTCGTAGCCGGTGAGCCGTTCGAACTCCCCTTCTATCTCCTCCATCGGCCAGCCGGGTTCGTTCTCGCACCGATACACGACCCCCGGAAGGTTGCTGACGAGCGTCTCGAGGCGTCGTTTCTGGCGCGTCACCGCCCGCTGTGACCGATACCGTTCGACGACGTTCTCGATCCGGTTCGCGAGGAGGGTGTACTGGTCGGTCCCGGGCTCCTTCTGGAGGTAGTCCGTCACGCCCGCCGAAACCGCCTCGCTCGCGATCGTCTCAGACCCCTTGCCCGTGAACAGGATGAACGGGAGCTCGGGTCGTTCCTCGCGGACCGCCTCGAGGAGCTCGATCCCGTCCATCTCCGGCATGTCGTGGTCGCTGACGACGCAGTCGACCTCGCCTCTCCGTGTCGCCTCGAGCGCGTCCGTCGGGCTCGTTTCGGTTCGCACGTCGATCCGCTCGCTCTTCCGCTCCAGAAACTCGGACACGAGGTCGGCGAACGCCCGATCGTCGTCGACGTGGAGCACCTGAATCGAGCCGGTCACGGGGGCGAATTCCCCGAGGAACGTAATAGGCGTTGTCCACTCGACGCGAAGAGAGCCTCGCCGACTCCGCGAGGGAGGCCGTCACTTCTCGATGATGCTCTCCTCGACGGCCTCGCCGAAGTGACGCGCGACGTCCTCGTAGTAGACGAGCGCCTCGTCGCCGACGTCGAGGTCGGTGACGGCCTTCCGTCCCTCGCTCGTCGCCACCTTCACGGTCTCGGCGTTCTGGATGAGCGTCTCGACGCGGTCGGTCCCCTCCTCGGTCTCGACTTCCGCCTGGACCCGGAACATCGGCCGCTTCTCGATCTTCACGCGGCCGACGATCGCCTCGCGGGTGTGGCCGTCGGTGTCGACGATCTGCACCTCGTCGCCGCTCGACAGCTCGGCGAGGTAGTTGGTGCCGCCCTCCGCGTTGCGGACGTACGCGTGAACGGCGCCGGCGTTCACGCGGAACGGGCGGGACTCGACGTACGGTGACTCCGCGGTCTCGGCGTGGACGAAGAAGAGCCCGCGGGACATCGATCCGATCAGCATCCCCTCGTCGTCGTCCATCAGCGATCCGGTGTCGATACAGACCCGGTCGGCCATCCCCGTCTGCTCGACCGCTGTCACCTCGGCGTGTCGGAGGTCGAGCCGCTCGCGGTCGGCCGCGTCGCGGGCCTCGACCGCGCCGCGGATCTCGTCCGGCGAGTCGGCGTCGAGGAGGACGCCGTCGGCGCCGATCTCCAAGGTCTCGAAGGCGGTTCGCGCCTCGGCGGCGGTCGTCGCGCCCGCGACGAGGTGGGTCTCCTCGCCGACGCGCGCGATCAGGTTCTCCAAGGGGATGATCGACCAGTCCTCGCCGACGACGATGGTGTACTCGGCGTCCGCGGCGGCCTCCTCGGCGAAGCGCTCGTACTCGGTGCCGAGCACCCGGACGTACGCGCCCTGCGCGCGGTCGTCGCGCCGGCGGACCGTCGAGAGGTCCGCGGAGCCGGAGAAGTCGTCGGGGAGGTCGATCGTTCCGTCCCCCTCCCCGCCCTTGCCGACGAAGTACGCGTCGGCCTCGGCGTCGCTCTCGGCGTCGTCGATCACGTCGGCCTCGGACCGGAACGCGGCCACCTTCACGTCCCCGAGCTCACGGACGCGCCCGACGTCGCCCTCGTCGACGAGAACCCAGTCCGCGCCGGCCTCGATGGCGGCCGTGATCCGTCCCTTGCGCGTCTCCCAGTCGCCGACGCTCCCGTCGGCTTTCACCCAGACCGTGCGTGTCATTGTCGACACCTCGCGGCGGGCGGGCTTGAAAACTGCGAAAGCGACGGGGTTCGCGACGCGCGCCGTTGGCGGTGCGACGGTGCGAGCGAGGTATCGGCGCGATCCGGGGTTCGTCCGGTGCTGATCAAACACCACAGAGGGGCCGACCCCGTTGTTTCCCCGAGTTACGGCGAGGCGTTCCGGACGGTCTGTGGGAACCGAAACCGGATCTTGCTGTGTGATGCCACTGCACACTCGAAGAAGACTCATTAGCCGACGAACAGATACCCGCTCCGATGACCGAACCACCAGCTGATTTCTCCGTCCCCAGCGACAAGGACGCCATCACGAGCACGCCGGCCGGCCAGAGCCAACACGTACTGGTCACCGCGAACCGATACGCGGACAACCCCAGAGTCGGGTACGACGGCGCGATCATCGAAGAAACCTCCGCGTTCAGGTCCGACGTCGAGCTGTTCTACGATCTCCACACGCTCGTGTGGGACCGCGAGCTCGGTGAGACGCACGACGGACGGAACGACGCTGTCGCGAGCGCGCTCGACTGGGCGTCGTCGACAGTCCCGGAACTGAAGCTGGAGAACCAGTTCAGATTCGGTGACGGGACCGAGGCCACGATCCGACAAGACGTGGTCGCGAGTTCGAACCAGTGTTCCATCCTCGTTCGAAACACCGCGGACTTCGATTCGTCGCACGAACGCACGCTGTTCACGGTGTTCAACCTCGGCATCAAGGGCCACAGCCACGAGGACCCGAACGCCGTTCAGTCGGCACGCGTCGTCGACGCCGAAGAGTACGACGCAGTGACCGCAACCGACGGCACGCGACATCTCGCGTTCGTGCAATCCCACGACGGTCGTCGTCGGTTCGACGGCAACCGTATCGGTATCGCCGGCGAGTCGACGGGACCCGACCGAAGCGCGTGGGCCGACGTGTACGAGGAAAACGATGGGTGGATCGACTCGACGACCTCCGGTGTCGGGGACCTCGACGCCGGATTCGGCTTGTTTGCCGGGGACGCCGAATCGGTCACGTGGCTCACCGCGATCGGCTTTGCACGGGAGAGCGAGGCCCGCGCCATCGAACACGCGCTGGACGCGCTCGACGCCGGATACGACGACGAACGGAGCGCCTTCGTCGACGCGTGGACCGAATGGAGCGACGGGATCCGGACGGTGCGCGCCGGCGACGAGTTCGTCGAGGACCTGTACGACCGGTCGCTGACGAGCCTGAAATGCGCAGAGGACCACTGTCAGGCGATGATCGCGGGGGCGTTCAAGCCGACGGATATGACGTACAAGTTCATCTGGCCACGGGATCAGGTGATCATCGTTCAAGCGCTCCTCGCCGCCGGCGCGGTCGACGAGGCCGAACAAGCGCTCGACTGGCTCGACCGCGTGCAGATCTCCGACAGCGACGACGTGACGCACGACGATCGGGGGATCGACCGACGGGGAAGCTGGTGGCAGAACTACTACACGACCGGCGAACCGCACTGGCGTGCGCTGCAGCTCGACCAGGTCGGCGGGCCCATCTACGCCCACTGGCTGCTCTGGCAGGAGACCGACGACGCGCTACTCGACGCTCACTACCGAATGAGCGAACGGGCGGCCGAGTTCCTCCTGGAGTGGGACAACGGCTACGGATTCCCGCGGAAGCACCAGGATCCGTGGGAGGAGGTATGGGGCTACTCGACCGAGGGAAGCGCCGCCGCGATCGCCGGGCTCCGCTGTATGGCGGAGATGGCGGCGGCCGTCGGGGACGACGCCTTCGCCGCGGCCTGTCGTGACCGAGCGAGCGTGTGGGCGGACAACTTCGAGCGGTACTGCTTCCGCGAGGGGACGAGATACGGGGATCACTACGTAACTGCGGGCGAACCCGAGCACGGAACGCCCGCCCCGGACGGCCGACCGGACGCGGCGGCGTTCATGGCCTACTGGCCGTGGAACGTGCTCGGTAGCGACGACGAGGGACTCGTCTCGACCGTCAAACTCGCTGACGACACGGCCTGGCGGGCCAGCGATACGCCGTGTGTAGGGCGGTATCCGGGAGACGTCTATACCCCGAGCGGGACCGCCGAGGACGGCGGCTGGCCGCTGTGTGAGGCGTACGCCGACGTGGTCCGGTGGCAGACGGGCGTCGATCCCGCCGCCGTCGAGGAGTACGTGACGGACCACGCGGGGGCGTGGACCACCTCGGCGAACCTGCTCCCCGAGCGAGTCGACGGGGACGGCACCGTCAGTTGGAACTCGAACCTCCAGTGGAGTCAGGCGATGTACGTCCTCCTCGTCGAGAGTCACCTCCGCGAGGAGCCGTACGGGATGGCGCCCGGCGAGTAGGAGTTCGGTGATGGAGGGAGCGACGGAACTCGATCGGTGCTGCGTGAGAGCACACGATCGAGACTGCACGGACGGACGGCGGATCAGGCCAGCAGTTCGCTCGCGACGACGACCACGCCAACGATCCCGAACACGACGCCGAGCGTCGGTTCCATGACCTCGCTCGGAACGTACTTCCCCACGCGCGTTCCGAGTCTCCGAGTTGACTGGCCTCGAGGACGCCGGTGTCGGCAGGTAGCCGACGGCCGAACTCACGGGATAAAAGTAACGCAGATATGTCCCCGTGGGGTCGGAACGCAATATCGTTTAATTCCTCATCATCGAATAGGAGATATGGACGACAACGTGACCGAACGCGAGCCGTCTCCCGACAGACAGGTGGCCGTCCCGGAGTCCTACGCGATCCACGTGGACGACGAGCGCATCACGGTGTGGCAGTATCGGGTCGACATCACCGATCCGGACGGCGACTGGCAGTTCGTCGAGCACCTCGACCGTGGCGACGACCCGAAACTCGCCATGGACTACGCGACGCTCATGCCGCCGACCGGGAACGGTTACTGGATATACAGCAAGTCCTACGACTGTGAACTCGACTGTGACTGATGTGACTGAACCCGTCGAATCACCCGACCCGATCGAAGACCTCGCCGAGCGGACACAGAGCGCGGCCAGTGCGAGGAGACACCCCCGATCTGCTCGCGGGTGAACCCGAAGCCCAGGGGTCCGGAGTCGAACCAGCACCCGAACGCGGACTGACCGCCGTAAGAAGGTTCATGAACCAACAGGACATACCACTCGTGAGATTGTCGTCGCACCACGAGATCGCCGTATCGACGCGCGACCGTCGATCGGTGACGGGACGTGGAGACCGCCACTTGGACCACAGGATGGGTATCTTCCGCCTGGACAGTCGACACCGGTCCAGACACAGTCGACACCGGTCCGGACACAGCCGATACTGAGCCGATGAAGGACACGACCCGATCTGGGGGACTCGCCGTACTCGCCGTGCTGGCAGTCGCATTTGCCGCCGCGACGCTCGACTCGACGATAGTTCCCGAGAGCGACGCTCCGAGCAGCCTCGCCGGGAGTGGTGAAAGCGAAGAGGGTGGCCTGATACCGCTTCCGCAGGCCAACGCGACGCCCGGCGAGTCGTTACAGGTCTCGGTTCCCACCGAGATACTCACCGTGTTAGCGGTTATCGTCGCGCTGGTGTTCGTCGTGTACGTGATCTTCTACTGGCGGGACGCTCTCGGACTCCTGCTGGCGGGTGCCGTTATGTTCGGGGTGTTATTCGTGCTGTTCGGGGTTCTGTATCCGGCAGCCACTCCCATACGTCCGCCGATGGTGGAACCGGGAAACGGGAGTATATTCGGTGGTCGCGGCGGCGGAACGGACCCGACCCAGACCGCTCCGCCGTCGCTGCTCTTCCTCCTCGTGTTAGGCCTCGCACTCGTTGGCGCCGCCGTCGCTCTCCGGAAAACGACGGCCGAGGACGGCGACGACACCGCCACGGAGTTCGACGACGACGAGACCGCGGATGCCGCAGCTGTCGGCCGAGCCGCGGGGCGCGCGGCCGATCGGCTCGAGGAGGAGAAGGAAGCGGAGACGGACGTCGACAACGAGGTGTATCGCACCTGGCGGGAGATGACCGACCTGCTCGCCGTCGAGGATCCCGAAACGAGTACGCCCGGGGAGTTCGCCGCCGCCGCCGTCGAGGCCGGCCTCGGCCGCGAAGACGTCACCGAACTCACCCGCCTGTTCGAGGACGTTCGATACGGCAACCACCGACCGTCCGACGAGCACGAACGACGAGCGCTCACGGTCTTCCGACGGATCGAAGAACGGTACGCGGAGGCCGACTCGTGAACGTGGGGGCCGACCCGTGAACTACCGACGCCTCGCGTCGCTCGTCGGGATCGCCGCCCTGGGATTCAGCCTGATTACGATCGTCTATCCCGGTCTCGTGGCGTTCAGTCTCGGTCCGAGCATCGTCTCGGGCATCGGTGTCCTCGCCCTCGTGCAAGCGCTTCGCGTCGTGCAGACCCGTCGCCACGAATCGCTCGACGAAGCCGCGACGCCCGACCCGGAACTCCCGGTCGGGACCGCGTCTCCCGGCGACGAACTCGAGACGGTGCTCAACCAGTTCCTCGGCAGCCGACGCACCTACTATCACCGGACCCGGATTCGCGAGGGGCTCCGTTCGGCCGCGGTGTCCGTACTCACGCAGTATGAAGCGTACACCGCGACAGAAGCGGAAGAGGCGGTAACGGCCGGAACGTGGACGGACGATCGCTACGCCGCCGCGTTCCTCGGTGGCGAGAACGCACCGTCACCGCCGCTGCGTCCGCGGCTTCGAGGCATCGTCCGACGGGAGGCCGCCTTCAATCAAGGCGTTCGACGCACCGTCGACGCGATCGCTGCGATGGCCGGAGCGGCGTCGGGGACGACCGAAGGAACGGTCGACATCCCCCGCCGCCGCGACTCGGGTCGCGCGAACGCGGGTGCTGACCCTCCTCAGATCCAGTACACTACGGCGACGGGCGACGAGATGGCCCAATTCGACGACGAGACTGAAGCGATCGTCTCTCGTGTATCCCACTCGACGGGACACTGGCGAGGCGTGAGCGCGGTTGCACTCGTCGGAATCGGCGTCGGTATTCTCGTTGAGCAGCCCGCGGTACTGCTTGCTGGCGCCGTCGGTATCGGCTTTGCCGCCTACGCCCGCTCGGCTGTGCTCTCGCCCGACAGCCTCCCGCCCGGTAGCGTGTCCGTGAGCCGAACCCTCGGCGCCGATCGGCCGGAACCGGGCGACGACGTCGAAGTGACGGTCACCGTCACGAACGAGAGCGACCGTGTGCTCCCCGATCTCAGGCTCGTCGACGGCGTTCCCGAAGCGCTCGCCGTCGCGAACGGGTCACCGCGGGTCGGCACGGCGCTCCGTCCCGGGCGGAGTACGACGTTCACGTACACGGTTACGGCCCGTCGAGGCGTGCACACGTTCGGCCCGACAGCCCTCGTGGCACGCGATCTCACCGGATCGGTAGAACAGGAACGGCTCCTCCGGGCGGAGACCACGCTGGCCTGCGTCCCGTCGCTCCGGCCGCTGGGAGAACCCGTCCCGCTCCGGGAACGCGCCACGCAGTACGTGGGACGGGTCGAGACTCGCAGCGGCGGCGACGGACTCGAATTTCACGCCACGCGGGAGTACCGACCGGGAGACCCCATGAGCCGGATCGATTGGAACCGGCGGGCGCGGACCGGAGAACTCACGACAGTCGAGTTCCGCGAAGAACGCGCCGCGACGGTCGTCATCGTGATCGACGCCCGAGAGACGGCGTACGTCTCGCCGGCGCGGCACACGCCGCACGCGGTGGACCGTGCCGTCGACGCCGCTGGACGGCTCTTCGCGACTCTGTCCGATTCGGGAGATAGAGTCGGTATCGCGGCGGTGGGCTCGGAACCCTGTTGGCTCGCCCCGGGTTCCGGCGTCGATCATCGCGTCAAGGCCCGAGACCTCCTCGCGACCCACCGCGCGTTGACACCGGTTCCCACAGCGACCCGTTCGACGACGAGTCGCTCGCGGAAACAGCTCAGAAAGCGCCTCTCCCCTGGAACGCAGATCATCTTCATCACGCCGCTCTGTGACGAGTACGGCGGCCGGTTCGCTCGGCGACTCGACGAGTACGGGTATCCCGTCACGGTCGTCGCTCCCGACCCGACTGTCGACCGGGCGGTCGGGCACCGCCTCTCGCGGGTGGCACGGACGCTTCGGCTCACGGCGCTTCGGAGAGCCGGCATCCCGGTCGTCGACTGGTCGTGGGACGAATCGGTCGACGTGGCGCTCGCCCGACACAACGAGCGGGGGTCGCGATGAATCCGATCGATCGATCCCCGTCGCGTCTCAGTAGCTGGATCTCGGCGAGCGCTGCGTTGGTCGCCCTAGGGGCGAGCGGCTTCTACTCGTGGGGCGCGCTCGTCGCCGGCACGCTGGGATTGCTTCTGCTCCTCTCTGGGCTCGTTCGCGGATCGAACGCCGCGGTGACCGTCGGCGCGTTCGGCCTGTTCCTCGGCGGCGTCACCGCCGGCGTACAGAGCGCCCCCACGGTGCCGGTGCTCGTCAGCGTCACGTTCGCCGTACTGGCGTGGGACGCCGGAGGAAACGCCATTAGCATCGGGAGACAGCTCGGTCGGGAGGCCGACACGATCCGCATCGAAGTAACGCACGTGGCCGCAAGCGGTCTCGTCGGCGTGGTCACGGTGGGACTCGGCTACGGGCTCTACCGAACCGGAACGGGTGAGCAACCGGTCGCGGCCCTCGTCTTCTCGGTACTCGCAGCCGTGTTGCTGATCGAAGCGCTCGATTAGTCGGACGCCCTCGATTCGTCCGAAGTACTCGATTTGTCGACCGTCGGTACCTGTATCTCGTCGAGAACGCCGTCGATTACCGCCGTCTTCTGGACGTCGTTGACCCGGGCGTCGGCCGTCAACACGAGCCGATGGGCGAGCACCGGTCGAGCGATCGTTTTCACGTGATCCGGGGTCACGTACTCCCGCCCGGCGATGACCGCCCGCGCGCGTGCCGTTTCGAACAGGCGCTGCGTGCCGCGCGGCGAGACCCCGACGCGACCCGCGGATCCTCGCGCGTCGCCCGAGTGATGTCGAGGATGTACCGGATGAGATCGTCATCGACGCGCACCGTCTCGGGGACCCGTTGAACTGCCCTGACCTGATCGGGTGAGAGCGCCGACTCGACTGACGGGCTCCGTTCGACACGGCCTGCCCGCCGATACAGGAGTTCCGCCTCGCCGTCGTAGCTGGGGTACCCCATACTGGTTTTCACGGCGAACCGATCGATCTGTGCCTCGGGGAGCGCGAAGGTTCCCTCCTGTTCGATCGGGTTCTGTGTCGCGATGACGAAGAAGGGGTCCGGGAGTTCGCGCGTCTCGCCCTCGGCGGTTACCTGTCGTTCTTCCATCGCTTCCAGGAGTGCACTCTGGGTTTTCGGCGGGGCTCTGTTGATCTCGTCCGCGAGGACGACGTTGGCGAAGATCGGCCCCTCGTTGAACTCGAACCGTCGCTCGCGCTCGTCGAAGATGTGCGTCCCGGTGACGTCCGACGGGAGGAGGTCGGGAGTGAACTGGATGCGCGAGAAGGACAACCCCAGGGCAGTAGCCATACTCCGGGCAGTCAACGTCTTCCCCGTCCCCGGGACGTCCTCGAGCAGGACGTGTCCCCGGGCGAGCACGCCGAGGAGGACCGTTTCGAGAAACGACCGATCGGCGATGACCGCTCGTTCGACCGCCTCGAGAACGGCGTCACACCGCGTACTGGCTTCAGCGACGTCCATAGTCGTTGTTTCTGTGCTGGCGACTTAGTACCCTGTATCGGGACACGGCGGCGCCGATCGACCGAGTCAGTGGTCGTCGGAGTCAGTGGTTCCGGTTCGCAGGAAGCACCGAAACGAGAAACGATCAGCGAGAGGATCCGGACCGAGTCCACCGTCGCTGACCCCGACACCGGAGACGGGCCGCTAGTGGTCTGACTCGTGCGGATTGAGCGTCGTTCCGTACTGCTCGGCGTGTTCGGCGTACTCGATGAACCGTGGCGCGTCGGGGTCGAAGGGGCGCCGCAGCGACTCGAAGGCCTTCTTTTTGTCCCACGATTGCAGGCCGCCGATGGCCGACCGGTCCTCCAGGTCGTGGTAGTCCAGGTCGGGAGCGGTCAGTTCCCAGGCGTCTAACCCTTCTTCGGTGCGAACGATGACGCTCGAGTACTCGTCGCTGGAGCCGACCGACCCGACCGTGATGTCCGCACAGTAGCCGGTGAAGTCGGCACACTCGTCACAGCCCTTGAGGGCGGCGTCGTGGAAGTTCTCCACGTCCTCCTCGAGGATCAACTCGCCGTCGTGGTCGTAGGCCATCATCTTGCCGTGGAGGACGTCCATCTTGCCGATGTCTTCGGGATCGATGCCGCGCTGCTCTTGGATCTTATCGCCCATCAGGCGCTTGTAGTTGAAGTTCTTCGTGCACATCAGCGCGATCCGGTAGTCGATCGCGCGCACGCCCGCCTCCTGGCTCGCGTAGTCCCAGTCGAAGTCTTCGAGCGCGCGCACGCCCTCAATCTCGCAGGGGGTCCCGACCATCGCCAGCGAGAGGTCCTCCGGATCCTTGTCCGGCAGCTTGTGCTCCCACTGGTCGAGGCCGAGGTTGCCGAGCGCCATCGTCTGGTTGTAGAAGCTCCCCGCGTTCTCGACGAGCTCCTCCAAGCCCCTCCGCAGCGAGGGG
>NZ_WPCE01000048.1 GCF_009742825.1 Halorubrum sp. CBA1125 | reverse complement strand
GACGCCGCCGAACGCGTCGATCATTGCGGACGCCACGTCGCGGCGCCGCCCGTCGCGACAGACCGCGACCACGGCCGGACCGGCGCCGCTCACCGTCACGCCGGCGGCGCCGGCGTCGAAGGCGGCCGCGCGCACCTCGTCGTATCCCGTGATCAGCCGGGCGCGCTCGGGGGTGACGACCGGATCGTTCATGCCCGCGCCGACCAGTTCGGGGTCGGAGCGGCACATCCCGACCGCGAGGGTCGCCGCGTTGCCGACCGTCTCCACGAGGTCGTCCATCGAGGCCGTCTCCGGGACCACCCGTCGCGCGTCGCGCGTGGAGACCGCGACGTCCGGCAGACAGACCACGAGCGGGACCGACGCGTCGACCGCGTGGGTCCCCGCCGCGGTCGTGACCGTGAAGCCGCCGAGGATCGACGGCGCGACGTTGTCGGAGTGGGCCACCCCCGAGACGACCGCCTCCCCCTCGGCCGCGATCGGAACCAGCTCCGACCGGGAGAGCCCCCGGTCGTACAGCCGGTTGAGCGCGACGGCCGCGCCGGCGGCGCTGGCCGCCGAGGAGCCGAGCCCCGAGGCCGGCCGGACTCCCTTGTCGATGTGGATGTGCGCGGGGGCGTCGAGCGCCTCGACGACCGCGCCGACCGTGTTCTCGTCGGGGTCCTCCGGGATGTACTGTGCGCCGACGCCGGTGACCTCGATCGTCGTCTCTGCCGCCTTCTCGACGGTGACGACGTCCGCGGGCCGGGAGAGCGCCGCGCCGAAGACGTCGAACCCGCTGCCGAGGTTCGCGCTCGTGGCGGGTGCCCGTACCGTGACCATGGCTGTGCGTGTCGCCGGGGGTGCAAAAAGAAGCGGGATCGCGCGCCGCGGTGCGGGCAGCCCGTGACGGCGGCGGCCAGCGGCGGCGACGCCCCGTGAGGGCACCGGCCGTGACGACGACGATCCCCGCTGACCGTCGGCGATCGCGCGTCCCGGTCGCTTCCCCGCCACGCGGCGTCTCTCCCGTCGTCAGTTACCGGACATCGTCCAGAGGAGAGAACCCACGAGGAGCAGCGGGATCCCGGCGAGGACGTACGTCGCCGGCATGGTGGTGTACGGGGAACTGAGGAAGATGAGCCCGAACCCGGCGAAGATCGACGCGAACACCTTCTTGGACTTCAGCGGCACCGCGCCCAGAAGCGAGACGACGAACCCGAGCAGTATGACGTGCCCGAGGTGGTAATCGAGCAGGAACGTGTCGATGGCCAGCGGCGAGAGCATTCTTGTCCGAAGATGCGGGGGATTCGCGCATTAAAGTTCCGTTTCCCGCGGCGGTCTCCGGGTCCGACGGCCGACGCGTTCCTCGCCCATTCTTATAAGGTCCGCCGGGGCGACCACCGACCGTGCGACTCGTTCAGGTCATGATCCCGGCGGGCAAGCGGGCGGCCGTCGTCCGGGCGCTCGACGACGAGGGCATCGACTACGTCGTCACCGACGAGACGAGTGGCCGCGAGTACACCGCGGTCGCGACGTTCCCGCTGCCGACCGCCGCGGTCGAACCGGTCTTAGAGCGGCTCCGCGAGGCGGGCATCGACGAGAGCACCTACACGGTCATCGTCGCGGCCGAGACGGTCATCTCCCGGCGGTTCGAGGCGTTAGAGGAGGAGTACGCCGAGGAGTCCGAACGCGGCGGCGACCGGATCTCCCGCGAGGAACTCCAGGCGAAGGCGGACGACCTCGCCTCCGGGCTCGGGACGTACGTCCTGATGACGGTGATATCGGCGGTGATCGCGACCGCCGGGCTGCTCCTCGACTCGCCGGCGACGGTGGTCGG
Source organism: Halorubrum sp. CBA1125 (assembly GCF_009742825.1). GTDB lineage: Archaea > Halobacteriota > Halobacteria > Halobacteriales > Haloferacaceae > Halorubrum. Next base: position 14,579 of record NZ_WPCE01000048.1, on the reverse strand, counting down.
ATCGATGGTGATCGCGCCGCTGATCGGCCCCGCGATGTCGGCCGCGATCGGGACCGTCGTCGACGACGAGGACACCTTTCGACGCGGCGTGCGGATGCAGGTGCTCGGCGTCGCCGTCGCGGTCGCCGCCGCGACCGTCTTCGCGTTCGCGCTGCGCTCGCTCGCGCTCGTCCCGCCCGGGCTCGACCCGCTCGAACTCGCCGAGGTGTCCGAACGGGTCGCGCCGAACGTCCTGGTGCTCGTGGTGGCGATCGGCGCCGGAGTCGCCGGGATCGTCTCGCTGATGACCGGCGTCTCGGCGACCCTCGTCGGCGTGATGATCGCCGTGGCGCTCATCCCGCCCGCGGCCGCCGTCGGGATCGGGATCGCGTTCGGCATCCCGCGGCTGGTGGTTGGCGCCGGCGTCATCGTCGCCGTGAACGTCCTCTCTATCAACCTCTCGGCGCTCGTCGTCCTCTGGTACGAGGGGTACCGGCCGCAGCGCTGGTTCCGGGAGGACGACGCGCGCGCGGCGTTCGTGAAGCGCGCCGCCGTCCTCGTCGCCGCCATCGCCGTCCTCTCGGTGTTCCTCGGCGGCGTCACCTACGAGTCGTACGTCGCCTCGACGACCGAGTCCGACGTCCGGTCGGCCGTCGGCGACGAACTGGCGACGCTCGACCCCGAGATGGAACTGCTGGAGCTCGACATCGAGCGAACGGGCACGGTACCGCCGCTCGACACCGAGCGCGTGGTCGTCACCGTCGGCGCGCCGCCCGGGGGGAGCGTCGACGGCGTGGCGACGGCGCTCGACGACCGGATCGAGACGACGATCGGCGAGGACGTCCGCGTCGAAGTGCGATTCGTGAGGGTCCAGCACGCCTGACCCTCGGCGGCCGTCGAAACGTCACGGCCGTTTCTCCCAATGACGAAGAATTGGAACTGTGTCGAATAGTTCTCGACGTAATCGGAACATCATCGTTTTTGCGGGCGAATCTCCGAGGAGGAAGTACTTTTTTATCCGGCCGACCGTGCGTCCGATAGTGACTGACTCAACGCAGCCCGACGACGACTCGATGCGCGAAGTCGTCGAGCGCTCCCGCAGCGGCGCGCCGGCCGTCGGCGAGGCGGTCCGGGACCGCTTCTCCTCGGACGAGGTGTTCCAGCGGATCATCGCCGCCGCCGACGAGGAGGTGACCTCCGGGAGCCGCGAGCTGTTCTTCAGCGGCGTCGCCGCCGGGTTGGCGCTCACGATCACGTTCCTGCTGTACGCGTCGCTGACCGCCGCGACCGACAGTGACCCTCTCTTGAGCGTCCTGTTGTACCCGCTGGGATTCATCTACATCATCATGGGCGGGTACCAGCTGTACACCGAAAACACGCTGCCGCCGGTGGCGTTGACCCTGGAGCGGCTCGCCAGCGTTCCGACGCTGCTTCGGCACTGGGGCATCGTGCTCGCGGGGAACTTCACCGGCGGCGCGTTCGGTGCCCTCGTCCTCTCGTACGGCGGCGTGTTCTCCGGCGACACGGTCGACGCCGCGATCTACGTCTCCAGCAGCGGCTTCGAGGTCGGCTTCTGGCCGCTGTTCTTCAAGGCGGCCGTCGCGGGGCTGATCGTCGCCGGCGTCGTCTGGGTCGGGTTCGCCTCCACCAACTCCGTCACCCGACTGCTCGTCGTCTACCTCGCGTTCTCGCGATCCCGCTCGGGAACCTCTACCACGTCGTCATCTCGTTCACCGAGGTAGCGTACCTCCTCTTCGCGCGGCAGATCGGGGTGTACGCCGGCGACATGAATTTGATCGGGGGACTCACCGGTTTCGTGCTCCCGGTGTTGCTCGGCAACACGATCGGCGGCGTCGTCCTCGTGACGCTGGTGAACTACTTCCAGACCAGCGAGGAGCGCCTCGAGGAGGCGCGCTTCGAGGGGATGACCCGCCGGCTCACCGTGCCGGAGTGGGTGCTCGGACGGGCCGCCGGGCGGTCGTACGTCCCGATCCTCGACGCCACGGAGGCGACGCTGTTCGCCAGCGAGGGCCACCGGATCATGGTCCCGATCTCGAACCCGCGGACCGACGAACCGATCGTGGAGCTCGCCAGCCGGCTCGCCAGCGACCACGAGGACGGACTCGTCCACGTCGTCCACGTCGTGCAGGCGCCGGAGCGGATGTCGCTGTCCGCCGGCGCCGGCCGGATCGCCGACGTCTCCGAGGAGGGGATGGAGGGGCTCCGCGAGACCGCGAAGGGATACGGCGTCGACGTCTCCACGTCGACGGTCGTCACGCACCGCTCGTTCGAGGAGGTGTTCAACATGGCTCGCCGGACCCGCCCCGACGCCGTGTTGATGGGGTGGGGCGAAGACCAGCTGTGGAGCGCCGCCCGCGCCGAGCGGCCGATCGACGAGCTGACCAACCAGCTCCCCTGTGACTTCCTCATCCTGAGCGAGAGCGACCTCGACACCTCGAAGGTGCTGCTCCCGACCTCCGGCGGGCCGGACTCGACGCTGGGTGCCGAGGTCGCGAGCGTGCTCTCGCGGACCGCCGGCGCGACGTGACGCTGCTCCACGTCGTCGACGGGCCGGAGAACCGCCCCGACGGCGAGGCGTTCCTCACGCGGTGGGCGAAGGAGAACGGACTGGGCGGGGCCGACCTGATCGTCGACGACAGCGGCGACGTCGGCGGAGCGATCGCCAGAGAGGCGGCCGACCACACGCTCGTCATCATCGGCGCGACGGAGAAGGGGATGCTGTCCCGGCTGATCTCGAACTCGCTGCACCTCGACGTCCTCCACGACATCGACTGCTCGGTGCTGCTCGCCGAGCGCCCGAGCCGCCGCTCCATCCGCGATCGGCTGTTCGGGTCCGGTCGGCGCGAGGCCGGCCCGCCCAGCGGCGCAGTCGAGCGGGACCCGGACGCCTCGAACGGGGCGGACCTCGACGGGACGGACCTCGACGGGGCGGACACGTCGAGCGTGGGGGGATCGGACGTGAGCGACCCAGACGACGGGGACGAGGGTGACGACGAGGAAGTGCCCGCGGAGCCGGCGGTGATCACCGACCACGACGACGCGGACGACGCAGACGACGCAGACGACGCAGATGACGAGGAAGCGCCCGCGGAGCCGGCGGTGATCACCGACCACGACGACACTGACGACGCAGGCGACACTGACGACGCAGGCGACACTGACGACACAGACGACACTGACGAAGTGGCGGAAAACGGCGGAGAGGAACGCGGGGATTCGTGACGGTGACCCCACCGCCGTAGGCCGGAAACGCGTAACGCAAACGGGCCTTTGTCCATCCGGCGGCTTATTGCCCGCTCCGCCCTACTGGTCGAGTATGGATCGGAAACTGACGACCGTCGTGGGACTCGTACTGCTCGTCGCGCTTTCGGGCTGTGCGGGGCTCACGAGCACTACCGCCGGCACCGGGGACGACCCCGGCCTCGAACAGCGCATCGAAGTGACCGCACAGGGCGAGGCCACCGCCGAGCCTGACCGCGCGACGCTCCACGTGGCGGTGACGTCGACCGGTGACGACCCGGCGACCGTCCGCGACGAACTGGCCGCGAGCGACGACGAGGTCAGGTCGGCGCTCACCGACTGGGGCCTCGAAGAAGACGAGATCCGTACCAATCGCTATGACATCTACGAGACCAGAGAGACGCGCGAGGATGTCGATCGAACCGTCTACGAGGGCGTCCACGAGTACGCGATCGAGATCGACGACGTCGACGCGGTCGGCGAGGTGATCGACGTCGCCGTCGACGCCGGGGCCGACGAGGTCCAGCGCGTCCAGTTCGGGCTGAGCGAGGAGCGCGAGCGCGAGGTCCGCGCGACCGCCCTCGAGAAGGCGGTGGCGAACGCGGAGGACGACGCCGGCGTCCTGGCGAACTCCAGCGGGCTCGAGGTGACGGGCGCGTACACGGTGTCGACGGCGCAGTCCCGGGCGCGGCCGTACGTGGCCGAGACGCTGTCGGCCGACGCTGGCGACGGCGGCGCCGCTACCGGCATCGAGACCGGGGACGTGAGCGTGCAGGTCACGGTCGACGTCGTCTACGAGGCGCAGCCGGCCTGAGACGGATACGCTCTCCGATTTCGTTCCCCGGCACTGACCGCGGCGTCGGACTTTCCCGCGTGGAACGCGAGTCGGGAGACGACAATGCAGATCGGCATCGTCTCCGACACGCACGACGATCTCGCCGCCGTCGAGGCGGCCGTGGCACTGTTCGGACGCGAGGACGTCGACGCCGTCGTCCACTGCGGCGACTTCGTCGCGCCCTTCTCCGTGACGCCGTTCGACGCCGGGTTCGACTTCTACGCCGTCCGTGGGAACAACGACGGGGAGTGGGCGGTGGAGTCGACCGTCGAGTCGTTCGGCACGTACCTCGGCGAGGCGGGGGCGCTCTCGTTCGCCGGCGCCGGGGGCGACGACTCCGGCGACGCGGTCGACGTCGCCGTCACGCACGGCACGAGCGAGGTCGTGGTCGACGCGCTCGTCGACTGCGGCGACTACGACTACGTGCTCCACGGCCACACGCACGCGCACGGCACCGAGGAGCGCGACGGTACGGTCCGCGTGAACCCCGGCGGCCTCCCGATCCCCGTCGCGGGCGCCGACGACGCGTTCCGGGTCGCGACCCTCGACACGACCCGCGAGGGGTCGGCGGCGGTGACTCACCACCGACTCGACGAGTGACCCGGCGGCGGTCGACCGCCCGTCGGCCGCTCCGGTGCCGGGTCGGCCGGCGACTCGGGAACTGGAGCGGTCGGCCCGGACACACAAACGCGCGTTTGTGTCTTCACCGCCGTTTTGGGTCGCCTCTCCGAGTGGAAGCCGTGAAGCGACGCGAGTTCCTCGCCGACCTCGGCGGCGCGGCCGGCGGGCTCGGGACGGCGCGCGCGGTCGGCTCCGCGGGCGCGCTCGGGACGACCGCGGGTGCTCGGGCGGCCTCTCGGGATGTACCGCCATCGCCGGCGACGGCGGCGTCCGCGAGCGGGAGTTGCCCGCGCGCCCGACGGACCTCGACCCCGAGACGGTCGAGTCGTACGTCGCCGACTACGAGGCCGTCCGCGCGCACAACGCCCACGCGGCCGACGGCGCCACGGCGGTGACGATCGACGCGGTCGCGACGTTCGACCACAGGACCGGCGACGCCTACCACGCGACGGCGCAGTACGCCGGCTCCGTCTCCTACCAGGACGACAGCGGCCGTACGGTCGATGAACTGGACGCCGACCCGACGCCGTACCGCGTCACGCCCGACCGAACGCTGCGATTCGACGCGAGGCGACGGACCGTGGAGGCCGAGACCGCGGCCGACGGTGAGCGGGTCGCGCCGCCGCTCGGTGTCCGGCTGCTCAACGCCAGCGGTGAGTCACGGGAGCTCGACGCGACGGTGTCGCGGCCGGCCGAAGGGGAGACGCTCGTCTCGCTTCCGGTCACCGTCCCGTCGGCGTCGGCGGTCGAACTGCGCGCGATCACTGACGTCCCGGACAGCTACCGGGTCACGGTACGCGTCGAGGCGGACGGCGTGACGGGCGAGGGTCGGATCGACGTCGGGCTGCCGGGGGTGGACCGCGCCCCGAACGTCGACGTGATCGTCGCGGACGCCGGGATTTCGACGCGGCGGCTCCCGCCGTTCGACGGGGTTTGATCCGTCGTCAGACGGGGTTTGACCCGCCGTTCGACGGGATCTGACTCGCCGCTCGACCTCACTCGCTGTCGGCGGTCGACGCGTCTACGGGGTCGACGCCGCGGAACTCGAAGCGCGCGCCGCCGCCGTCGGCCTCGTCGACCGAGACCGACCACCCGTGAGCGTCGGTCACCTCGGCGACGATCTTCAGTCCGAAGCCCGTCCCCTCGGGGTCGGTCGACACCCCCGCCTCGAACACTTCGTCGCGGCGGTTCTCGGCGATCCCCGGCCCGTCGTCCTCGACGTAGAAGCCGTCGTCGAGCGGTCCGACCGTGACCCTGACCGCGTCGCCGCCGTGGACGACGGCGTTGGCGAACAGGTTCTCGAGGATCTGTCGCAGGCGGCTCCGGTCGGCGCGGAGCAGGCGGTCGTCGGCGACGACCAGCTCGGCGGACGCGGTGTCGACCCCCGCCCAGCTCTCCTCGGCCACCGCGGCGAGCGACACCGGTTCGACCTCGTCGATGGTCTCGCCCTGTCGCGCGAGCGTCAGCACGTCCTCGATGAGCACCTCCATCCGTTCGAGCGAGCGCGCCACGGCGTCGATCTCGGTGAGATCGGCGATCTCCTCGTGGTCCTCCTCGATGCGCGCGCGGACCAATTCGAGGTTCCCCGCGGCGACGTTGAGCGGGTTGCGGAGGTCGTGTGAGACGAGGCTGGCGAACTCCGCCAACCGGTCGCGTTCGCGGGCGATCTCCGCCTCCCGCTCCCGGAGCTGTCGCTCGCGCTCGATCCGGACGAACACCATCGTCACGGTCGCCGCCCACAGGCGCGCGACGGCGAGGTCGGAGTCGGCGAACGCGTCCGGCTCCGTGGCCCCGACGTTTATCACGCCGTAGCGGCCGAGCGGGAGGACGAGCTCGCTCCGGATCGGCGAGTCGGGGTTGTACCGCTCCGGATCGGCGTGCGTGTCCGCGACGTACTCGGGGTCGCCCGACTCGAACACCTCCCACGAGATGCTCGGCTCGTCGGCGGTGAACGTCGGGTGCTCGCCGACGACGTCGTCGGCCGCGTCGGTCCAGACGCTCGGTTCGAGGGCGTCACGCTCGGCGTCGTAGAGCCAGATCCCCGCGATCGGGTGGCCGAGCACCTCTTCGACGTACGCGACCGCGGCCTCCGCGGCGACCTCCCTGTCCGTCGTTTTCAACAGGTCCTGTGTGGCCTCGTGGAGCGATTCCAAGGTCTGTGTCCGGCGGTGCAGCTCCGCCTGCTGTGCGCGCTCTTCCCCGTCGTCGACGATCGTGACGACCAGGTACGTCTCGCCCGATCGATCGAACGGACCGAGGCTGAGTCGCACCGGGATCTCGCTCCCGTCGGCGCGGCGGGCGTACATCTCGAGGCCGGCGGACAGCGAGCGGGGCTCCGGGTCGTCGACGTAGCGGTCGAGCGCCCGGCCGGCCGCGCCGTCGGGATCGTACAGGATCCGGTCGAGGCTCGTCCCCTCGACGTCCCCGGGCGCGTATCCGAGCACGGACTCGACGCTCCGGTTCCCCGCGCGGACGACGCCGTCGCCGTCGACGATCACGACCGGGTCGGGGGTCCCGTCGAGCGCCCCGGTGAATCGCTCCATCGCTACTCCTCGCTCGGGTCGTGGACGTGCCCGCACTCGGGACACCGCACCTCCTCGCCGCGGATGTCGGCCGAGGACGCGCGCACCTCGCGCATCACTTCGCTGATCCGGTCTTCTGCCTCCAGCTCGTCGGCGACCGCGAGGTCGACGCCCTCGACCTCCAGGAGGAACTTCGCGACCTCCGTCACCTCGTACATCATCTCGTCGAGGTCCTCCGCGGTGAAGAATCCGGACATCGCCCCGTAGAGGAACGTCGCGCCCGCCTTCGTCACCTTCTGCTCGAAGGAGTAGCGTGCCTGGTTGACCGCCTGCGGGGTGTAGCTGTCGGTCATGAAGGGGACGAGCTCCGGGAGGTTCTCGCCGATCTTCGTCATCTCGACGCCCGTCTCGGTGCGGAAGTCCGCACAGAGCCGCGCGATCGCCCACTCGCGGGCCGTGATGTACGTCCGGTCCCGGAGGAACTCGTTGACGCGCTCGTAGCGCGCTCCGTCCATCTTCTTGAACCGCTCGTACTTGCGGACGTCCGGTGGCACGTCGCCGTCGCCATCGGTGGCGCCCGCCTCGGCGGCACTCTCGTCGTCCGTGTCGGCCGCGGCGACCGCGCCGCCGTCTCCGCCGGTCGCGTCGTCCCGCACGGTTCCGTCGTCACCGCCGTCGTCGTCGGCCCCGTCATCGCCGTCCTCGCCGGCGGCGTCTCGATCGACCGGGTCCTCGGGGGCGTCGCCCCCGTCGTTCGACGCGTCCGGGCCCCCGTCGAGGCGGATCGTCGCCTCGTCGCCGCGCCGCTCGCACGCGTCGCCGACGTCGGACGGGGAACCGGTGTGATCGCTCATGGAGGTATCAAGCAAAGCCCCGGACAAAAGGGTTGTCGCTACCGGGTCCTGTGACCGTCGCCCGTATCCCCTGCGACCGTCGCTCGCATCCTCGGTTCGACGGCGATCGGTCCCCGGTCGGTCCCGTTCGACGGCGATCGGTCCTCGGTCTGGTCGCGGCCGTACGCGACGTGCCGGTCGCCCGGTGTTGGTGATCCGTCGGGACCTGGTGAGCGGTGACCGATCGGTGCTTGGTGATCCATTTTTGTACCGGCGCGTGGACGGAACGGGCATGAAGGTGCTCTTGGGAATTGGCGGCAGCGACGACTCGTTCCGGGCGCTCGACCGCACCGTCGAGCGCGCGGCGGTCGCGGACGACGACCTGACGGTCGCCGTGGTGGAGAATCCGGACTCGTCTGTCTCCGTCGACGAGGTGGTCCGCCGCGCCGAGGAGGCGATCGAGGAGGCCGGCATCGGCGCCGAGGTTCGACGCGTCGAAGGCGATCCCGGGAGTGGACTCGTCGAGATCGCAGAGCGCGAGTCGTTCGACGAGATCGTCCTCGGCGGCGGCCACACGAGCCCGATGGGGAAGATCACCATCGGGTCGATCGCCGAGTTCGTCCTGTTGAACGCCAAGACGTCGGTCACGCTGGTCAGATGAGCGACCGACGATACCCGGACGCGGTGGCCGACGAGTTCCCGGCGCCGCCGACCCAGTTCACCGACGGCGAGGGGCGCACCGTCGAGGTGCGCCGGTACGAGGGGACGGAGGAGGGGTACGAGGCGCTCGTCGACATGTACGAGACGTTCGATCCGGCCGACCGCGCACAGGGGATCCCGCCGGGCGGCGAAGCGCGGATCCGCGAGTGGCTGGACGAGATCCTCGAGGAGGACTGTTTCAACGTGATCGCGTGGCACGGCGACGAGGTCGCCGGGCACGCCACGCTCGTCCCGGACGCCGGCGCCTACGAGCTCGCGATCTTCGTCCACCAGGAGTACCAGCGCGCGGGGATCGGCACCCAGCTCATCCGCGGGCTGCTCGGGCTCGGCCAGGAGGCGGGCGTCGAGCGGGTGTGGCTCACCGTCGAGCGGTGGAACCGGGCGGCCGTCTCGCTGTACAAGAAGATCGGCTTCGAGACGTCCGACGCGGAGAGCTTCGAGCTGGAGATGGGGCTCCGGCTGAACCCGGACGGCGAGTAGCGGCGGCCGCTCGCTGGCCGCGATCTTCAAGCCTTTATGCGCGGCGAGCGAGCGCTCCAGTATGAGTCATCGGATCCTGTTGTTGGGCGCGCCGGGTGCCGGGAAGGGGACACAAAGCGGGAAGCTCGCCGACGAGTACGGGATCGAACACGTCACGACCGGCGACGCGCTCCGCGCGAACAAGGACATGGAGACGGAGTACGGCACGCCGCGCTCGTTCATGGAGGCGGGCGAGCTCGTCCCGGACCCCGTGGTCAACGAGATCGTCGAGGCCGCGCTCGCCGACGCCGACGGCTTCGTGCTCGACGGCTACCCGCGCAACCCCGATCAGGCCGAGTTCCTCTCGGAGATCACGGACCTCGACGCCGTGATCCTCCTCGACGTCGCCGACGAGGTGCTCGTCGACCGGCTCACCGGGCGCCGCGTCTGTGACGACTGCGGCGCGAACTACCACGTCGACTTCCAGCCGCCCGAGCGAGAGGGCGTCTGCGACGAGTGCGGCGGCGAGCTGATCCAGCGCGACGACGACACCGAGGAGACCGCCCGCGAGCGGCTCGAGGTCTTCTACGAGAACACCGAGCCGGTGATAGAGCACTTCCGGGAGACGGGCGATCTCGTCGAGATCGACGGCGAAGCGCCGCCGGACGAGGTTTTCTCGCGAATTCGAGACGTCATCGAGGACTGACGGCGCCGTCGTCCGGACCGTGAGACGCCGCCGCGATCCTGCAAGGTTCTTAACCGTCGACTGCTAACTCGCCGATAATGAGCAAGGTCGAACGGCGGGTCCGCTCGCTCGTCAGCGAGGACGGCGAGATGCGGGACGCCCTCGAGGTCGTCCTCGACCGGGCCACCGACGGGGAGGTCCAGTGGGTCGAGGTCCGCGACGAGATCACGAGCGGCCAGTGGGGACGGCTCATCGAGAAGGAGATCCTCGTCGACGGCGACAGCGGGTTCGCGTTGGCAGACCCGGACGCGATCGAGGCCGGACTGGAAGACGACGGCGGGAGCGGCGGCTCGTCCAGCGACGTCGAGACCCCGGAGACGACGAGCTGGACCAAGTGGGACAAGCTCGCGGCCGTGGCGACCGTCGGCGCCTTCGTCGGGTACGCGGTCGGGCCGGTCCGCGCCGCGATCGCCGGCACCATCGACGTCGTGCTCGGGCCGCTGTTGAACGTCGTGCCGTTCTACGTCGTGATCATGGTGATCGCGCTCGCGACCGGGCTGTACTCCACGCTGTTGCGTGCCGGCCTCATGGACATGGAGAAGATGAGCGCCTACCAGAACCGGATGAAAGAGATCCAGGAGCGCCGCAAGGAGGCCAAAGAGCGCGACGACCAGGAGGCGCTCGACGCCATCCAGGAGGAGCAGATGGACGCGATGGGCGACCAGCTCGGGATGTTCAAAGAGCAGTTCCGCCCGATGGTGTGGATCATGTTCCTCACCATCCCGGCGTTCCTCTGGATGTTCTGGGTGATCGGCTACCGCGGGTCCGACTCCGCGTACCCCGAGATCGCCGCTCAGGAGCTGGTGGTCCCGATCGTCGGGACCGTCACGTGGGACGCGGGGCTCGTCGGACCGATCCAGATGTGGATCGTCTGGTACTTCCTCTGTTCGATGGCGTTCACGCAGATCGTTCAAAAGAGCCTGAACATCGAGATGTCACCGTCGTGAGCGCGATCTGACCCGTCCTCGCCCGGCACCGTTCTCGGCAGTGACTGGCGGCGCGGGCGTACCAGAGACGCCGTGGGGCGTCTCTACCGGTACGTCCTCGGGGTCGTTACTCCTCTTCTAAGATCTCGCCGGCCTCGTCCCGCTCGGCCTCGTCGCCGTCGGCGCGTCGCCGCACGTCGACGCGGTAGTCGGCGAGGATGTCGCGGCCGAGCAGCAGCGGATACTCCATGTGGCCGCGGTCCTCGACGCTCGCGGTGACGGTGTGCTGGTTCCCGCCGATCCCGATCACGAGGTCGACGACGGGCCGCGCCTTCCCGCCTTTCACGCTCCCGGACTTCACGCGCGTCATGCTCTTGATGGGTCCGGCGCCGATCTCGGCGGCGAGCTGGGTGTCGATGCTCGTCCGGGTCGCGCCGGTGTCGGACTTCGCGAGCGCCTGCGTCGACCCCGAGGTACCGGTGACGACGACCTCCTCGATGTACCCGATGTCGGGCTGTTCGGAGGTGGTCGGCTGCGGGACGGGCGCACACGCGGGCCGCGAGTCGTCGAGCGTCCCGGCGATCCGGTCGACCGCGTCGTCGTCGACCTCGCCGCCGACGGTCTCGATGGCGAGCCGCGCGATGTGCGGGGCGGGGCTGGTGCCGGTCGCCTTGTACAGGCCCTTGAACCCGGCGGTCGGGTTGACCTCGAGGACGTACCAGCCGTCGTACCCCTCGACGAGGTCGACGCCGGCGTAGTCGAGCTCCATCACCTCGGCCGCGTACAGGGCGGTCTCCGCGGCCTCCTCGGGCATGTCGTCGGTGGCGTCCTCGACGGCGCCGCCGAGCGCGACGTTGGTCCGCCAGTCGCCCTCCGGCGCGTAGCGGTACATCGATCCGACGATCTCGTCGCCGACGACGTACACCCGGAGGTCGCGGTGCTTCTCGTCGTCGCGGTCGATGAGCTGCTGGAGGAACGCCTGTCGGTTCCCCACTTTGGGGTTCACCCGCTCGGTGAGGTCGACTTTCCACGTGCCGCCGCCGTGGGTGCCGATCGCGGTCTTGTACACGCCCACGTCGCCGAAGCGCTCGCGGTCCTGGTTGAGCCGGTCGTTCGAGAGCGCGAGCAGGGCGTCGGGCACCCGGATGTTCCAGTCGGCGAGCGTCGCGGCGGTCGCGAACTTGTGGATCGCCGCGAGCACCGCGTCCGGGTCGTTGAGCATCGGGCGGATCCGCTCGAATGTCGTTGCCAGTCCCAGGAGTTCAGCGGGTTGGTCCGTGTTCGACAACAGCAGTCGGTTGGCGATGACGTCGACGGACGGCTCCACGGACACGTCGCCGTCCTCGACGCTTATCGCCGCGTTCTCCTCGCGGAGCCACACCGGCTCGTGGCCGAGGTCCTCGACCGCGTTGCAGATCGCCTTCGTCTCCTTGCTGTTGTGCAGCGACAACACTCCCACCCGTACCGGTTCGTCGCTCATACGCGGATCTGTATCGGCCGGGGTAAAAGACGCGCCGATCGATCCCAGCTGCGACGAAGGACGCGCCGATCGATCCGCCGGCTATCAGGGTTGGATCCCTGGGTCGCCATATATATACCCGCCCCTCTGCTCCGCTCTGATATGAGCGACGACCGGGTGTTCACGTACAACGGCGGCGCGGTGTCGCCCGGCGAGACGCAGAACATCCGTTACGGAATCAGCGAGACGTACCTCGGCGACCCGGTCCGGATCCCGGTCACGATCGTCAACGGCGAGCGCGACGGCCCCACGGTCTTCCTCACCGCGGCCGCCCACGGCGACGAGCTCAACGGGATCGAGGTGGTCCGCGAGGTCGCTCACGAGTGGGAGCTCGCCGATCTCGCCGGCACGCTCGTCTGCTTACCCGTGCTCAACGTCCCCGGGTTCCTGGCCCAGCAGCGGTACCTCCCCGTTTACGACCGCGACCTGAATCGGTCGTTCCCCGGCAAGCCCGGATCGACGAGCTCGAACCGAATGGCCCACCAGATCTACTCGAACTTCATCGCGCCCTGCGACTTCGGGCTCGACTTCCACACCTCCACGCGCGGGCGGACCAACATGCTCCACGTCCGCGCGGACATGACCGACGAGGCGGTGGCTCGCCTCGGGATGGCGTTCGGATCGAACGTGATCATCGACAGCGACGGGCCGAGCGGCACCCTCCGCGGCGAGGCGACCGACGACGAGATCCCCACGATCACGATCGAGATGGGAGAGGCCCACCGGTTCCAGCGCGGGCTCATCGACGACGCGCTGGAGGGGGTTCGCTCCGTCTTCGCGGAGTACGGGCTGCTGGACGCCGACACGGTGCGGTGGCCCGGCTGGCGGACGATCGTCGCCGGCGCGGGCGAGAAGACCTGGCTCCGGGCCGACTCGGGCGGCATCGTCGACACGCACGCCGAGAGCGGGTCGCTCGTCCGCGAGGGCGAGCGCATCGCGACGATCACCAACCCGTTCAAGGAGGACGCGGTCGGCGTCGAGGCGCCGTTCACCGGGCTCCTCATCGGCCTGCTGGAGAACCCCGTCGTGTACCCCGGAAACCCGCTGTGTCACCTCGTCGAGATCGACGAAGCCACGCGGCGCGCGATCGAGACGGGCGACGCGCCGGAGCCCGTCGGACAGCCGGCGTCCGTCCAGTGAGCGGTCGCGGAGACCACCCGAGCGGCCGTGTCACCCGCTCGACCGTCTCGTCTGGCTACGCCTCTCGCCCGTCGAGCCCTCCCCGGAACCCGACCGCGACCGCGGCGACGACCGAGAGGAAGCCGGCGAGGAACGCCACCGGCTGGAGGAGGACCCGCTGGGCGACCACGGCTCCCGGCTCGCGCTCGACCGTCCGGGTCCAGAACGCGTACCGCTCGCGATCGTACTCGACGACGATCACGCCCTCTCCGGCGTCCGGGTCGGTCGGGTACGACAGCGCGTCGACGCGCTCGGCCGGGTTCTCGACGCCGAAGCCGTTCTCCGACGACTCCCGGGCCCGATCGAACGCCGCCCGGACGGCCGGGTCGAGGTCGGCGTAGTCGACCGCTCCGCCGGGACCGTTCGCGTCGCCGTCGGCGGTCGGGAGGGAGGCGTTCTCGGCCACCGGCCGGACCGTGTGGGTGTACACCGGATCGGGTTCCTCGACCGCCACCGGGAGGTACAGCGGGTTCGCCATGAGGAGGGCGCCGATCCCGAGGAGGGCGACGACCGCGAGCGGGGCGCGCATAGGTCGGCTTCGATCTGCCGGAAGTTGAGCTTTTCCGCCCGGATCGGGCGACGTGTTCCGAGTGTCTTGTCACTCCATCCGAACGTGTTCGTATACTCGCTATCGCCTCCCAGCCAGCAGGAACCGACGACGGACCCTTTATAAGGTGCACTGTAGCGTCCCACGAGCCATGCCCGCCTCAGACGCGTCCGCTGCCGACCCGCCCGGAGGGTACCCTCTCGGGGAGGGCGCCGAGTCCGACCCGGAGCCGCCCGCGATCACCCGTTCAGACGAGCGGGTGCTCGCGTACCTCGACGACGTGGGGACGGACTACCCGGCGTTCGTGGCGGGGAACACGGGCCTGTACGTCGACCACGTCGAGTCCCGGCTGGCGGCGCTCGCGGCCGCGGGGCTCGTCGAACGGGTGACCGGCGAATCCGTCTACGGGCTGACCGACGCCGGCCGCGACGCG